>DASPZL010000032.1:0-4654 GCA_035636295.1 Paraburkholderia sp. | reverse complement strand
CTTACGATGACGCACGCCACGATAGCAGCCGAGATCCATCAGGCGCTTGATGTTCATCGTCGTTTCACGGCGCAGATCGCCTTCAACGATGAACTTGCCGACCTCTTCACGCAGCTTTTCGAGGTCTGCGTCGTTCAGGTCCTTGACCTTCTTCGAAAATGCCACACCAGCTGCGACGCAAATGTCGCGCGAGCGCGTGCGGCCGATACCGTAAATTGCCGTCAAGCCGATTTCGGTATGCTGGTGGTTCGGGATGTTAACCCCTGCGATACGAGCCATTGTTTTTCCTCAAACAAAAAGCGCAAACAAAAGCGCGGCGTTCAGCCTTGACGCTGTTTGTGGCGCGGATCAGAGCTGCAAATCACGCGCACAACGCCTTTGCGCTTGATGATCTTGCAATTGCGGCAAATGCGCTTAACCGATGCCATCACCTTCATGATATTACCCTTTTTTCAAATCACTTCGCCCGGAACACGATCCGCGCACGCGACAGATCGTAAGGCGTCAATTCAACCGTCACCTTGTCGCCCGGCAAGATTCGGATGTAGTGCATCCGCATCTTGCCGGATATGTGTCCCAATACGACATGGCCGTTTTCCAGCTTCACCCTGAAGGTAGCGTTAGGCAGGTTTTCGATGACTTCACCCTGCATCTGGATAACATCGTCTTTGGCCATAAGTCCTTTCAACGCATCGGGACGCCGCCGCCTTTGAAATTAGCTTTCTTCAGCAGCGATTCATACTGTTGCGACATAACGTACGACTGCACCTGCGCCATGAAATCCATTGTGACGACGACAATGATCAGCAGCGACGTTCCACCAAAATAAAACGGCACGTTCCAGCGCAGTACCAAAAATTCAGGCAGCAGACAAACAAACACGATGTAGATCGCACCAGCCAGCGTCAGACGCGTCAGGATGCGGTCGATGTATCGCGCGGTTTGATCGCCCGGGCGGATGCCTGGGACGAAAGCGCCACTCTTTTTCAGGTTGTCGGCCGTTTCTCTGCTGTTAAACACCAGTGCGGTGTAGAAGAAGCAGAAGAAGACGATCGCCAACGCGTACAGCAACACGTACACGGGTTGACCGGGCTTAATGGCTTCGGCCACGTTGTGCAACGTGTCTGCGAACCAGCTGGCACGCGACCCCGAACTAAACCAGTTCAGGATGGTTGCCGGGAAGAGAATGATCGACGATGCAAAGATCGGCGGAATCACGCCCGACATATTCAACTTCAGCGGCAGATGCGAAGACTGTCCGCCGTAAATCTTGTTACCGACTTGCCGCTTCGCGTAGTTCACAAGAATCTTGCGCTGGCCGCGTTCGATGAACACCACCAGATACGTCACAGCAGCGATCAGCGCGACGACGATAATCGCCGAGATGATGCTCATCGAGCCGGTTCGCACCAGTTCGAAAAGACCACCGATTGCGTTCGGGAAACCCGCCGCAATACCGCCGAAAATGATGATCGAGATACCGTTGCCAAGCCCGCGCTCCGTGATCTGCTCACCCAGCCACATCAGGAACATCGTGCCGGTCACCAGCGTCACGACCGTCGTCAACCGAAACACCATCCCCGGATCGATCACCAGAGCCGGCTGATTTTCCAGTGCGACGGCAATGCCGAATGCCTGGAACGTCGCCAGCAGGACCGTGAAGATACGCGTGTACTGCGTGATCTTCCGTTGACCCGCCTGCCCTTCTTTTTTCAGCGCTTCGAGCTGCGGCGAGACAATCGCCAGCAACTGCATGATGATCGACGCCGAAATGTACGGCATGATCCCCAGCGCAAAAATCGTGAACCGCGAAAGTGCGCCACCCGAGAACATGTTGAACATGCCAAGGATGCCGCCCGACTGGCTTTGGAACAACTTCGCCAATTGGTCCGGGTCGATACCCGGCACCGGAATGTGCGCGCCGATGCGATAGACGATCAGCGCCAGCAGCAGGAACACTGCCCGCCGACGCAGATCGCCAAACTTCGCCGCGCTGCGACCGGGTTTTGCGAGACTCGGGCTGTTAGCCAAGTACCTTCTCCGATGCAAATGCTAGTGACGGCAAATAACTTGCGCGTTACTCGGCAAAAGAGCCGCCGGCTGCTTCAATAGCAGCACGCGCGCCCTTCGTCGCACCCAGACCCTTCACAACGACCTTGCGCTTCAGCTCGCCCGTCGCGATGATCTTGGCGCTCTTGATCAGCTCGCCGACCAGGCCGGCTTGCTTCAGAGCCAACAGATCGATTTCGTCGACCGGCAGCTTTTCCAAGTCCGAGAGACGCACTTCACCGACGAATTCCTTCGTCAGCGAGGTGAAGCCACGCTTCGGCAGGCGACGTTGCAGCGGCATTTGACCGCCTTCGAAGCCAACCTTGTGAAAGCCGCCCGAACGCGACTTCTGACCCTTGTGACCACGGCCAGCGGTCTTGCCCAGACCGGAGCCGATACCGCGGCCGACGCGACGCTTAGCGTGCTTCGAGCCTGCAGCCGGCTTCAGGTTATTCAATTCCATTATCAACTCCTTGAGTCCTGGTCAGCCGCTTAGCTGATGACCTTAACGAGGTACGAAACCTTGTTGATCATGCCGCGCACAGCCGGCGTGTCCTGCAACTCGCTGACCGAGTTGAGTCGGCGCAGGCCCAAGCCGCGCACCGTAGCACGGTGCGTTTCACGGGTGCCGATCAGGCTCTTGACGAGCTGGACCTTGACAGTTTTATCAGACATGGTGTCCACCTTAGCCCAGAATATCTTCGACGGACTTGCCGCGCTTCGCCGCGATGTCGCCCGGCGTGGACTGCTTGCGCAGACCGTCGAGCGTTGCACGAACGAGGTTGTACGGGTTCGTCGAACCGTGGCTCTTGGCCACAACGTTCTGCACGCCCATCACGTCGAACACTGCGCGCATCGGGCCGCCGGCGATCACACCGGTACCGTCCTTCGCCGGAGCGAGGAGGACCATCGATGCGCCGTGCTTACCGTGCACTTCGTGCTGCAGAGTGCCGTTCTTCAGCGGCACCTTGAACATGTTGCGACGAGCCTGTTCCATCGCCTTCTGAACAGCGACCGGCACTTCCTTCGCCTTGCCCTTGCCCATACCGACGCGGCCATCACCGTCGCCAACCACGGTCAGCGCGGCGAAGCCGAGAATCCGGCCACCCTTCACGACCTTGGTCACGCGGTTGACCGAAATCATTTTTTCACGAAGGCCGTCGTCGCGTTCGTCAGCCTGAACTTTCGCTTGCATCTTTGCCATGACGAATTCTTCCCTTAGAACTTGAGTCCGGCTTCGCGCGCCGCATCAGCCAGCGCTTTCACGCGGCCGTGGTAACGGAAACCCGAACGGTCGAAGGCGACGGATTCGATGCCGGCAGCCTTAGCCTTTTCTGCAATGCGCTTACCGATCAGGGTCGCAGCAGCGACGTTGCCGCCCTTGCCCGTCTGATCAGCCAGTTGCGCACGCACTTCGGCCTCGAGCGTCGACGCGCTGGCGAGCACCTTGGTGCCGCACGGCGAGAACACTTGTGCATAGATGTGCGTGTTCGTGCGATGCACGGCGAGACGCGCGACCTGCAGCTCAGCGATCTTGATACGCGTCTGACGAGCGCGGCGCAGGCGAGATTGAGTCTTATCCATGATTGCGCACCCTTACTTCTTCTTCGTTTCTTTGAGGATCACAACCTCATTGGCGTAACGCACACCCTTGCCCTTGTAGGGCTCCGGCGGGCGATAGCCGCGCACTTCTGCAGCGACCTGGCCAACTTGTTGCTTACTGATCCCCTTGATCACGATTTCGGTTTGCGTCGGGGTTTCAGCCTTGACGCCTTCCGGCATCTGGTGCACCACAGGGTGCGAGAAACCCAGCGACAGGTTCAGCTTGTCGCCTTGCGCTTGTGCGCGGTAACCGACGCCAACCAGCGTCAGCTTGCGCTCGAAACCCTTCGTCACGCCGTTCACCATGTTCGCAACCAGTGCGCGCATCGTGCCCGACATCGCATTCGCTTCGCGGCTTTCGTCAACCGGCTCGATTTTCAGCGTGCCGTTGTCGTTCACCACTTTCACGAGGCGGTTGGCCGCCTGCGTAATCGTACCCAGTGGGCCCTTGACGGTAATGCGATCGTCGCTCAGGGCCACTTCTGCGCCTTGCAGCGCGATCGGGCTTTTACCTACTCGAGACATGTTTCTCTCCTTTCGGCCTTAAGCGACGTAGCAGATGACTTCGCCGCCAACGCCCGTTGCACGCGCTTTGCGGTCCGTCATCACGCCCTTCGGCGTCGACACGATTGCCACGCCGAGGCCATTCATGACCACGGGGATGTCGTTACGGCCGCGGTACACACGCAGACCAGGCTTCGAAACGCGTTCAATGCGCTCGATGACCGGACGGCCGGCGTAGTACTTCAACACGATGTTCAATTCAGACTTCGCACCTTCGGACTTCACTGCGAAATCATCGATATAGCCTTCGTCCTTAAGGACCTGCGCAATGGCAACCTTGACTTTCGACGAGGGCATTGTCACCGAAACTTTCTCAACCATCTGCGCGTTGCGGATGCGAGTCAGCATATCGGCGATAGGATCACTCATGCTCATTTACGTTTCTCCTATTACCAGCTCGCCTTGGTCAGGCCAGGGATCTCGCCGCGGAACGCGATTT
>DASPZL010000031.1:0-1623 GCA_035636295.1 Paraburkholderia sp. | reverse complement strand
CATCGTGATCGGCTTGTTCGGCGTGGCCGCGACGTTTTCAGCGCAGACGCTTGCGCGGGCCCGCGAATTCGGCATGCTTCGGCACGTCGGCGTGACACGTTCGCAGGTTCTCGCCATTCTCGCGCTCGAAGGCGGCATGCTCACCGCTTGCGGCATCGCGATGGGCTTCGCTCTCGGATTCGCGATCAGTCTGATTCTCGTGTTCGTCGTCAATCCGCAGTCGTTTCATTGGAGCATGTCGCTGCACGTTCCATGGACCGTGCTGTGCACGGTCGCGTTGGTGATGCTGGCTTCGTCGTGCTCGACGGCGGTGATCGCGGGACGCGGCGCGGTGTCGGTGGATGCGGTGCGCGCGGTGAAGGAGGATTGGTGATGCGGGCGCTACTTTGCGTGGGCGTTCTGCTGGCTTCGTCCGCACTCGCCGCGACACCGGAGTTTGCAGCGGTTACGCCCGGTCATTCGATCTCGCTTGCACAGGATAGCGGCGCACATCCTGGATTCCGCACCGAGTGGTGGTACGCAACCGGCTGGCTCAATACGCCCGACAATCAGCCGCTCGGCTTTCAGATCACTTTTTTTCGCTCGGCAACGGGTCATGATGCTGCTGATCCGAGTGCTTTTGCGCCGTCGCAATTGATCATCGCGCATGCCGCGTTGAGCGATCCGGCTTTGGGCCACCTTGCACACGATCAGCGCATTGCCCGCCAGGGCTTCGGACTCGCTTATGCAAAGCCGGGCAATACCGACGTCAAACTCGATGCATGGAAAATCGTTCGTGCCGCGGACGGCCACTACGATGTAAGCGTCGACGCGAGCGGCTTCTCGCTGCATCTCGCGTTGACGCCGGCGCAAGCGCCTTTGATCCAGGGCGAACGCGGATATTCGCGCAAAGGTCCTCGGCCTGAACAGGCGAGCTATTACTACAGCGAACCGCAATTGCGCGTGACGGGCAGCGTCGTTCGACCGGTCGCGACGGGCGGCAGATCGAAGGGCGACACGGCCGTCACCGGCGCGGCGTGGCTCGATCATGAATGGTCGAGCAGCTTGCTCGATGCCGATGCTGTTGGATGGGATTGGCTCGGCGCCAATTTGACGGACGGCTCGGCGTTGATGGCATTCAGAATTCGCAGTCGCGAGGGGCGCGCGATATGGGCACATGCAGCATTGAGAAATCGCGCCGGTGAAGTTACGACGTTCGGCCCCGATCAGGTCGACTTCACTCCGGTACGTACGTGGCGCTCGCCGCGCACGAATACGCCCTACCCCGTTTCGATGACGATCAAAACCGGCGCGCTCACATGGCGGCTCGAGCCGTTGATGGACGACCAGGAACTCGATTCGCGGCAATCGACCGGTGCGGTGTATTGGGAAGGCGCGGTGCGGGTGAGCCGTGATGGCGCAGACGTTGGACGGGCGTATCTGGAACTCACGGGCTATGCGAATGCGCTGCGGATCGGCAGGGACTGAAGGCGAGACAGGCGATGTGTTTTTCACGCCGGTCCCTGGCGCGCGTAAACGCCGAAACCCCACCGTTATGGGGTGGGGTTCCGGCTGCTGCTGGGGAGCCTGACGATGACCTACTTTCACACGGGCAATCCGCACTATCATCGGCGTGGAGTCGTT
>DASPZL010000030.1:0-1625 GCA_035636295.1 Paraburkholderia sp. | reverse complement strand
TATCCGCCGAACACGTGGAGCTACGACAAGGCGGTGAAGGCGTGGCCGTACGATCCGGCGAAGGCGAAAAAGCTGCTCGCGGACGCGGGCTTTCCGAACGGCTTTGAAACGACGATCTGGGTGCGTCCGAACGGCAGCGTGCTGAACCCGAATCCGAAGGCCGGCGCCGAACTGCTGCAAGCCGACTTCGCGAAGATCGGCGTGAAGGCGGACGTGAAGGTGATCGAATGGGGCGAACTGATCAAGCAGGCCAAGCAAGGCCAGCATGATTCGCTGTTCATGGGCTGGGCCGGCGACAACGGCGATCCGGACAACTATCTGTCGCCGCTGTTCAGTTGCAACGCGGTGAAGTCGGGCATCAACTTCGCGCGCTTCTGCAATGAGGATCTCGACAAGCTGATCGCCGAAGGCAAGGCCACGCCGGATCAGGCCAAGCGCGCGAAGGCGTATGAACAGGCGCAGCAGATCATCCACGATCAGGCGCTGTGGATTCCGCTCGGTTATCCGACCGCGGCGGCGATCACGCGCACCAACGTGAGCGGTTATCACGTGAGTCCGTTCGGACGGCAGAACTTTGGCACGGTGGCCGTGCAGTAATACCGCTTAAGTCCAAAGGCACACAAAAAAGCCCGGTTGCGAAAGCACCGGGCTTTTTCTATCGCCGGGCTCGCCGGGCAAAAGCGATCAAGCCGAAAACCGGATCACGCCATCCGCATCCTGCGTGCGCTTCAACGTGCCCGCGAGCCACAGCAGATGCAAGTGCGCGAGCGCTTCACCCATCGCGAACGTCATCTGATGGATGTCGAGCTGGCGCTTGAACATCAGCGGCACGATATCCGCTGCGCTTTGCGGTTTTTCCGCACACGCCTCGCGCACTTCGGCCAGCCGCGCGTCGTGATGCTCGCGCAGTTGCCTGATGCGCGTGCGCACGCCGCGAAACGGCTTGCCATGCGACGGCAGCACGAGCGTGTCTTCAGGCATCGTCTCGTAGCGGCCGAGCGATTCCAGATACAGCGCGAGCGGCGAGCCTTCCGGCTCCATGTCGAACACCGACACGTTGGTCGAAATGCGCGGCAGCACCATGTCGCCGGAGATCAGCACGCCGGTCTCCTCGCAATGCAGCGCACAGTGTTCCGGCGAATGGCCGAAGCCCGTCACCACGCGCCACGTCTTGCCGCCGATCCTCACGCCATCCGCTTCGCGCAAACGGCGATACTGGCCCGGAATCGCCGGCACGAGGCTCGAATAATAGCTCTTGCGGCTGCGCAGTTTTTCCAGCGACTCTTCGTCGGTCACGCCATGGCGCGCGAAGTGACGCGCCGCGCCCTCGCCGCCCGCGTTCGAGCCGTCGCCCGCGGCCATCACGCGTGCTTGCATGTACTCGCCGAGCGTCATCCAAAGCCGCACGTCCCAGCGTTTCCTGTCGCCGCCGGTGCAAACCCAGTGCGCAAGGCCGATGTGATCCGGATGGCAATGCGTGACGATCACGCGCAGCACCGGCAGGCCGCCGAGCACCGAGTCGAACACTTTCTCCCAGTTCTCCTTGATCGTGTCCGACGTAATGCCGCAATCGACCACCGTCCAGCCTTGCTGACCGTCGATTTCATCGCGTAGCAGCCAGAGGT
>DASPZL010000029.1:0-7931 GCA_035636295.1 Paraburkholderia sp. | reverse complement strand
CGCCCAGCACGCACGCCGAAATCACGTTCAGTTCGAAACCTTGCGCCGCATTCGGCTGACCGGACGTGATCCGCGAGGCCAGAATCACACCGGCCAGCGCCGTCACCGCGCCTTGAATCAGGAAGATATAAACGCGCGTGCGCTCGACATTGATACCGGCGAGACGCGACGCTTCCGGATTGCCGCCGATCGCGAGCGTATTGCGACCGTACACGGTTTGATTGAGCATCACACCGAACACGATGAAGCACATCAGCGTGACCCAGATCGGCAGCGACACACCGAAGAAGCTCAAGCCGCCCAGTGCGATGAACGTATCCGACGACACGCCGACCGCCTGCCCGTGCGACACGATAAAGCCGAGACCGCGGACGATTTCCATCGTCGCCAGCGTGGTGATCAGCGCGTTGACGCGCAGATACGCGATCACCGCGCCGTTGACGAAGCCGATCACCGCACCGGCGAAAACCGCCGCGACAATGGCGATAAACGTATTACCGGTGGCGTTCAGCACCATCGCGCACAGCACGCCGGCAAACGCGACCGTCGAACCCACGGAGAGGTCGAAATCGCGCGACGCGAGACAGAACATCATCGTGCACGCGACCATGCCGATCTGCGAGATCGACAGCGCGAGGCCGAGCATGTTCTCGATCGAGAAGAAGTGATCGACGGTCAGCGACATCGTGACGAACATCACGACGAAGATCACGATCAGGCTGTACTCGGTGATCTGCTGCCACCATTTCGCCTTATCGTTGGACTGCGGAATCAACGCTTCGGCGGCGCTTTTGGCGGCCTGTTGCGCGAGGTTTTCTCTGGCTTGCATTTTGAAGACTCCTCCCGTTCCCCACGGGTTGCCGGACTTTCGTCCAAATAAGGTTCAGGCCGCCTGGCTCACGGCGCTTGCCGTTCCGGGCAGCGCGGTCGAGCTTTGCGGCAAGGCGAGGCTCAGCACCGATTGTTCCGTTGCATCCTTGCGCGACAGCTCGCCGGAAATCCGGCCCTGGCGCATCACGACGATGCGGTCGGACACGCCGAGCACTTCCGGCAATTCCGATGAAATCATCACGATCGCGCAGCCGCGTTCGGCAAGCTGATAGATCACGTTGTAGATTTCGTGCTTCGCGCCGACGTCGATACCGCGCGTCGGTTCGTCGAGAATCACCACTTTCAGATCCGGTTCGGCGAGCCAGCGCGACAGAATCGCCTTCTGCTGATTGCCACCCGACAGAAAGCGAATCTTCTGGCGGCGGCTCGGCGTCTTGATCTTCAGCAGCTTGATGAAACGGTCGGCGGTCTCCGCCTCCTTGTTGCGATCGAGGAACATCCCCGCGCGCAGATAGTGCCGGCGGCAACTGATGTTGATGTTCTCCGACACGGTCGCCATCGCGACGATGCCTTCTTCCTTGCGGTCTTCCGGACACAGCACGATGCCGTGCCTGATCGCTTCGCCCGCGCTCTTCACCTTGATCGGCTTGCCGTCGAGCACGAGTTCGCCGCCCTTCTTGCGATCCGCGCCGTACACGAGGTGCATCAGTTCGCTGCGGCCCGCGCCCACCAGTACGAAGAAGCCGACGATCTCGCCGCGCAGCACCTCGAAGCTGGCCGGCTGCGCGAGCGCATGACCTTCGATGCCCTTTGCCGCGAAGCGCACTTCGCCGAGCGGCCGCGCCGAGTAGTTATAGATGTCCGAGATTTCGCGCCCGACCATCTCGCTGACGATGGTGTCGCGCGACACGCCTTCGAGCGTCGGATGCGAGGCGATCTTGCGGCCGTCGCGAAAGATCGTGCAGGCGTCGCACAGTTCGTAGATCTCGTCCATGCGGTGCGAGATGTAGATCATCGCGCGGTTGTCGGCGCGCAGATCGCGCACCAGCTTGAACAGCACCTCGGTCTCGCGATGCGACAGCGAACTGGTCGGTTCGTCCAGCGCGATCACGCGCGCGTTGCGCAGCAGCGCCTTGCAGATTTCGACCATCTGACGCTGCGCGATCGAGAGCTTGCGCAGCTTCGCATTCGGATCGAGCGCCACGCCCATTGCTTCGAGCCGCTCGCGCACGAAGCGCTTGGCTTCACGCTTGTCGACCCAGCCGAGCGAATTCGGCAGTTGGCCGAGCAGCAGATTTTCCGCGACCGTCATGTCGGGCACGTATTGCAGTTCCTGGTGAATCACCGCGATCCCCGCCGCGATCGACGAAGCCGCGCTCGTGAAGCGCACCTCGTTGCCGTCGATCAGCACGTGGCCCGAATCGGGCTGATATTCACCGCCGAGAATCTTCAGCAGGGTCGACTTCCCCGCGCCGTTTTCGCCCATCAGGCCGTGCACCTGGCCGACGTTGACGTCGAAGGACACACCGTCGAGCGCGCGCACGCCTGGAAAGACCTTGCCGATATTGTCAAAACGTAGCGTCGCTGACACTTCGCCTCCTGTTGCTTCGTGTGACCCGTGCGTTGAAGCGCCTCGTGGATGCTTCAAAGCGCGGTTTGCCTCAACTCTTCATCTCTTGTTGCTGCTGCCGGTGCGTGCCTTCATGAAAGGACGCCCCGGCAGTTCGTTTCACTGCACGTAAAACCGCTTACTTCGACGCGAGGCCCATCTTTTCGCGCACTTCGCCAACGTTCTCACGCGTGGCCAGCATGCCGGTCGTCAGCGTCAGTGCCGGCGGCGCCTTGCCTTGCGTGATCCAGTCGTACATCAGCGTGGAGGTTTCCTCGCCGTGGCGCTTCGGGCTGATGATGACCGTGCCGAAGAAGCCCGTCGGCGACGGCTTCTTGAACTCGTTCAATGCCGAGTCCGAACCGCCGATGCCGATACCGATCATGTTGTCCGCCTTGAAGCCGCGGCCTTCCGCTGCGCGCACCGCGCCGAGCACGCCTTCGTCGTTCAGCGCGTAAGCGACCCAGTGCTTGAACTGCGGGTTCTTGGTCAGCGCAATGTTGGCTGCGTTGAAGGCGTTTTCCGTGTCGGTCTTCGCTTGCGGCGCGGCGATCACATTCGCCTTCGGGAAGCCGGCTGCGGTCAGCGCATCCGTCGCGCCGCTGGTGCGGTCATGCGCGGTCGGCAGTTGTTCGTACGTCACGTCGATCGCGCCCACGTCTTTCATGTCCCAGCCGCGCTTCTTGATTTCCGCGGCCAGGCCGTCGCCGACCTGCTTGCCGATGTTGTACGCCGAGATGCCCATGTGCGGCACCGATGCGATCGGCTTGCCCGCGCCGTCGACGAGACGGTCGTCCACCGTCATCATCTTCAGCCCGTCGGCCTTCGCCTTCGCGACGATGCCCGGTCCGAGCTTGACGTCCGGCGTGCAGATCACGAAGCCTTGCGCCTTCTGCGCCGACAGGTTGTCGATCGCGCTCATCACCTTCTCGCCCGACGGCGCGCCGATTTTCACCAGCGTGAAGCCCTTTTCCTTGGCGGCGATTTCGGCAAACTTCCACTCGTCCTGGAACCACGGTTCTTCCGGCTGCTTCACGAGGAAGCCGATCTTGACCGGATCGGCAGCTTGCGCGGCCGTTGCGTTGAACAGCACACCCGCCGCCGCTGCTGCCAGCGTGAGGAAAATTCTACGTTTCATGATGCGTGTCTCCTGACTAATTGATAACGAGAAGGTATCGGCCGCGTCTTCTTGTACCGGTTGTGACACACGCGGCCAGTGCGTCGTCCGGTGAAACTTTGCTGCTTTTCTACTGCCCGTTTTGCTGCTTTTCTGCTTTCCGTTGCGTGCTGCCTCTGTTACGTTCAGTCGTGATACAGCGCCGTGCGGCCGCCATCCACGGTGATGCACGTGGCGTTGATGAACGGCGCCTCGTCCGAGGCGAGGAACACCGCCGTCATCGCCACTTCTTCCGGGCGGCCGATGCGTTTCATTGGCTGCAGTTCGAGCGTCGCTTGCTGCGCGGCGGCCGGGTCGGCTTGTTCGTTCCACCAGTCGTGCGTCAGTTGCGTTTCGATGTAACCCGGCGCGATCGCGTTGACGCGCACGTTGCGCGGCGCGTATTCGATACCGAGCGCACGCGTCAACCCGATCACACCATGCTTCGCCACCGGGTACGGAAAACAGCCCGGGATGATCTTGAACGCATGCGTCGACGCGATATTCACGATGCTGCCCGCGCCGCGTTCCACCATGCCCGGCAACACCGCGCGGCAACCGTTCCAGACGCCGTCGAGATCGACCGCGAAGCAGCGGCGCCAGTCGTCGTCGGTCATGGTCAGCGGATCGCAAAACACGTTGATGCCGGCGTTGTTCACCAGCACGTCGGGCGCGCCGAACGCGTGTTCGGCCTCGCTCACCGCGTGTCGCACCGAAGCCGATTGCGTGACGTCGGTTTGCACCGCCAGCACGCGCGCGCCGGTTTCCGACTCGATCCGCTGCGCCGTCTGCCGGGCGGTTTCGAGATTCAGTTCCGCCAGCACGACCGCCGCGCCCTCGCGTGCAAACGCGAGCGCGATCGCCGCGCCGATGCCGCGCCCGGCGCCCGTGATCAATGCGACTTTTCCGGCGAGCCGTTTCATTTCTTCGCGCCTGCCCGGGCGATGCGCAAACCGTTGATGAACGCCTTCGCGTGCGAGGCCGTCACGGCCGCGCTCTGGCCCGGCTTGTACAACGCGGAGCCGAGGCCGAAGCCGTTCGCGCCGGCGCTCAGAAACGGGCCCATGTTGTCCGGCGTGATGCCGCCGACCGGCACCAGCGGCACCTGCGCCGCGATCACCGCGCGCCAAGCCTTCACGACCTGGCAGCCGAGCTGTTCGGCGGGGAACATCTTCAGCACGTCCGCGCCGTTCTTGAGTGCGATGAAGGCTTCGTTCGGCGTCGCGACGCCCGGAGCGCACGCGAGACCTTGCGCCTTCGCGGCGTTGACCACGTCCGGATCGCTATGCGGCATGACGATCAGTTCGCCGCCCGCCGACTTCACGTCGTTGACGAAACTCGGATGCAGCACCGTGCCCGCGCCGACGATCGCGTCGGCCGGCAGCGCCTTGCGAATCGCGGCGATGCTGTCGAATGGTTGCGGCGAATTCAACGGCACTTCGACGATGCGAAAGCCCGCTTCGTACAACGCCTGGCCGTGGTCGGCCGCATCGGCGGGCGTCACGCCGCGCATGATCGCGATCAGCGGACACACCTCGAACGCCGCGATCAGACCCGCGTGCGGCATGTAGGGAGCGGGCAGATTGATGTGAGGTTGCATGTCGGTTCCTTGTTTCGTGGACGGCAGCGCTGCCGGTTAGCCGGCACGCGCCGCCTGGGGCGCCGGATTGACGAGCCCCGCCTGCGAGGCGACGCGCCACAAGCCGCGCTCGGTGGCGTGCTTCACCAGTTCCGCCTGCGTGCAGCCGTATTGCGCCAGCGCGAGGCGATAGCGCTCGCACAGCGCTTCATTGCCGATCAGACGCAGGCTCTCTCCAGCGAGCGAGTTTTGCTGTTGCTTGAGCACGGCCTCGAGGCCGGCCAGCTCGTGCCCGATCAGCAATCCCGACAGATAGTCGGGCTGCTGTTCGCGCGACAGTTGTCCGGTGAGACCGAGCGTGCGGGCGCTGAATACCGTCGCGAGCACGCCTGCCTGGCCTTTTTCACGGGCGATGCTCACGCCGTGCAGGAATGCTTCGGTATCCGGACGGTCCGGCGTGGCCATCGTACGGCCGAGGATCGTGTGTTCGCGCAATGCCGCGAACACCTCGCCGGTCATGAACGTATGAAAACGTTCGATGCGGCCCGCCTGCACCACCGCCCATTTGGCGTGGGTGCCGGGCAGGCCGATCAGCGCGCGCTTGCTGCTCTCGGCGACGTTCGCGTCCTCGCCGAGCGCGCCGAAAATCTGCGTTTCCTCGCCGCGCATCACGTTGGGGAGTTCGCCGCGTTGCAGGACGCCCGGCACGATATGCAGCGTCGCGCCGCACGCCGCCTTCACGCGGACGATGCCGGCCACCAGCGCGTCGGCATTCGCCGGCGCATCGACATACGGCGCCTCGACCCAGCCTTGCGCGCTGCCGACCATGCCTGCCGCGATCACCGGCAGCGCGGGCACGCGTTCAAGCCAGGGGCCGCAGGCGTCGTCGAATGCCGCGTCGAAGCCGCCTTGCTCGGCGCTGCGCGGCAGATTCATGATGCCGGCCGCCGACGCGCGCGTCGCCAGCACCTTGCCCGCCGCATCGTACAGATACGCGCGCAGCGACGTCGTGCCCCAGTCGAGCGCGATCAGTGCTGCGTGTTCGACTGAGGCGTTGGCCTCGGCGGCGCCTGCGGCGACGTGATTGGCTGCCGGCGTGGGAGAACCCGCTTGCTTCATCGCTTGATCCTGCGGGTTGCCGGTTGCGGCGCGCGCCAACCGAGTTCCTCCGAGATCGCGCGCGCTTCGCGCTGCACGACCGGAATCAGTTCATCCATGCGTTCGAGCGACATATACGGAATCGTGCTCGCCACCGACAGTGCCGCCACCACCGCACCCGACGCATCGCGCACGGGTGCCGCGACGCAGCGGATCGACGCCTCGTTTTCCTCGAGATCGAAGGTGTAGCCGCCGGCGGCGTAGTTGGTCATGCGCTGCATGAAAGTCTGCGCGTCGGGCCGGTTATCCGGCTTGAAGCTGACGCCCGCGAGCGCACGCCGCGATGCTTCGAACAGCGACTGCCAGACGTCCGGCCCGAGGTCGAGCATCATGGCCTTGCCGATTCCCGTCGACGCCAGCGGCATGCGGTGACCGACGCGCGAGCGCATTTCCAGACCACGGGTGCCGGGAATCTTGTCGATGTACAGCACGTCGTCGCCGTCGCGCACGCCGAGGTGAATCGTGTCGAGCGTCTGCTCGGCGAGCGATTCGAGATGCGGACGCGCGACCGCGGTGAGCGGCATCTGTTCGAGCGCAATGGTGCCGAGTTCGATCAGCTTCGGGCCGAGCAGATAACCGCCTTGCACCTGGCGCAGATAGCGGGCCTGCACGAGGCTGCTCACCAGCCGATGCGTGGTGCTGCGGGTCGTGCCGAGCGCCGCGCCGAAGGTACGCAGATCGCGCACGCCGGCGGCGGCGGCTTCCAGAATCGCCAGACCGCGCAGCAGCGTTTGCGTGCCGGCTTGCTGCGGGGTGATGTCCAGCAGCGTGCTGGGCAGCCCGATTTCGTTGACCACGGCCGGTTGCGCGTTGGTGCGCGCGGCTTTGGCGACGGCGGCCGGCTGCGGCTGCGATTGCGGCGCGGCGCGGCTCGCGTGATCGGCTTGCGGCGCCAGATCGGCTTCGGACGCGCTTGCGGCGTGAGTGGGCATCGCTTTGTTCATGGCGATTCGCTTTTCGGTGGTTTTTTGCGCTTACAGCGCGGGGCCGGAGGGACGGCCTTCTGTGCTCGCGATGCGGCGGGCGCGGGGGTGCTGCCTTTGGGTGCTAGGCATGGCTTGGCTTTGTCTCCGGTTTTTTTGCTGTCGCTATTTCGTGGTCAGGTTTGTTGGTTTTTCTGACCTGCGGCGCGTCTTGAGGTGGATTGTAGGGCGGTTTTTGAGAAATCTCCAATATGTGAGTGATTGATTCATATAATGGGATTTGGTGTTGCCGTGGGCTGGGGGTTTGACGGTGCAGTTGCGGTAGTGGTCTTTGCCTGCGCGGCACTTTTAGGTCTGTTTGCCTGCGGCGTTGGGCTTTCCTTGTTGTCTTATTGGTTTATTAGCGTTGCCCCTGTGCGGGGCGGCACTTACTTTCTTTGCCGCCGCAAAGAAAGGTAAGCAAAGAAAGCGGCTCAAACCGCTAATTCTTAAGCGGATCTCCCGGCTTGGAGGGGGCAGTGGTACATCTGAATAGGTGCCCTCGCGCATTCAACCCTGGTGACCAGGCAGTCATCCGCTCCCACTCCGCACTGCGTGCGTCGCGGATGGGTCTGCCAGGGAAACCAGTGGAGAATGCGTTCGCTGCGGGAGCCGTCGGCTTCGCCTCGGCGAGGC
>DASPZL010000028.1:0-7579 GCA_035636295.1 Paraburkholderia sp. | reverse complement strand
GCGGAACGCGCTTGGCAAGCGCTGACGTTCGACGTCAACAGGCCGTGGTTCAATTCATGGATCTAAACTTCGAGCGCATTGTGGAGCTAACAATAGCGCCACAAATTTCTTATGCTGATGTTTCCGGAGCCGCCGCCTCATACTGCAAGCGGGACTGGCGCTGAAGAGAGCGGAAGCAGGCGCTGAGCGCGACCGTCTACGCGTGTTCGATTCAGCCCTGGCAGGAGTGCAACCGCTGCCGGCCACCATCACACAACAAGGAATTGCGCTCATGTCCGACCCGATTCAAATCCGCTCCGTCACTCCCGGCGACTTCGACGCCTGGCTCCCGCTCTGGGACGCTTACAACGCGTTCTATGGCCGCTCAGGCGAAACAGCATTGCCGCGCGAAATCACCGAGATCACATGGGGCCGTTTCTTCGACGGCTACGAACCGATGCACGCGATGGTCGCCGAACGCAACGGCCAATTGCTCGGCCTCGTGCACTTTCTGTACCACCGCCATACGACGATGGCGGGACCGATTTGCTATCTGCAAGACCTCTATACGCTCGAAACCGAGCGCGGCAAAGGCGTCGGCCGGGCGTTGATCGAAGCGGTGTATGCGCGGGCCAAGGCCGACGGTTCCCAACGCGTCTACTGGCAGACGCATGAGACGAATCAGACCGCCATGAAGCTTTATGACAAGGTCGCTGAACGGTCGGGCTTCGTGGTTTATCGCAAGGCGTTGTGATGTAGCCTCAAGCCTCAAGCTGCTCCAGCACCTTGCCCTTGGTCTCGATCCCAAGAAAGTGCACCGCAACCGCCGCAAGAAACGGCACTGCCGCGAGAATATAAAACGCCATCTGCAGATTGCCGCCGATCATCGTCTTCGACACGATGGCCGGCGCGAAGATCGCCGCCATCTTCAGCCACGCGCCGCCGACGCCGCAGCCCATCGCGCGGATACTGGTCGGATACAACTCCGGCGTGTACACATAAGCCGTGATGAAGCCGCAAGCGAGAAAGCCGAGCGACAACGCACAGAACGTCGCCACCACATACACCGACGAATCGTGAAACACGCCTGCCAGCAGCAACGAAAGCGCGCATGCAACGAACGACAAGTTGATGATCGGCTTGCGCCCCACCTTGTCGACCAGCAATGCGCAGGTCAGCGAACCCACCACGCCGAGCACCGAAGCCGCCACCGCGAGATTCAACGCCAGTTGCAGCGGCGCGTGATAAATCGTGCGATAGATCGTCGGCAGCCAGGTCGAGAGACCGTACTGAATGAAGCCGCAGGTGATCCACAGCATCGCCACCGCCAGCGTGCGCTTCAAATAAGCCGGACCGAACAGATCGCCCATGCGGCGCTTCGGATGGCGATTCGCCATTGCTTCGAATTCGGCCGAATGAATCACCGGCGGAAGCGGACCTTTCGCGGCGCGTTCGAACGCATGCACGGCGGCATCGGCATCGGCCATGCGTTCGCGTTCGGCGAGCCAGCGCGGCGATTCCGGCACCAGCTTGCGCAACACGAAGAACAGGATCAACGGCATGCCGCCGATAAAGTACATGGCCTGCCAGCCGAAACGCGGCACGATCCACGCCCCCAATGCATTGGAAGCCAAAAGGCCCACCGGAAAAACGATTTCATACAGCAGCACGAAACGCCCACGGCCATGCGCGCGGCTGATCTCGTTGATATATGTCGCGGCCACCGGCAATTCGCCGCCGAGCCCCAAGCCTTGAATCACACGCAACGCGACGAACGCCGCAAACGTCGGCGCAAAACCGCACGCAATACTGGTGATGCCGATGATCCCCGAACTCAACGCAATCGCGCGCACGCGGCCCTTGCGCTCGGCATACCACGGAAACACGAACGCGCCGATCAGTTGTCCGACCGAGCCGGAGCCGATCAGAAAGCCGATTTCCCACGGCGTCAGATGCCACTTCGCGATCAGGACCGGCAGCGTGGCCGCGATCGCGATCACGTCGAAGCCGTCGAAGAACGTCGCGAGACCGATCAGAATGCGCGCGCGCACCTGCATCGCGTTCTTCGGCAACCGCTCTAGACGCGCGATGATCGAGCCCCGGGTCACAGGGCCTGAGACACCGGCGCTGCTGCGGTCCCCCATGGTGTTGTCGATGGTTCTCATGCCGTTGTGCCGTCCGTAGGTGTGGTTAGGCAAGCGCCGTAGTGGCGTCGGTCAGTGTGGCAAGGTCGATGGTCCGGCCTTGGTTCATCCACTTGCGCGACAATTTCAGTTCGCGTGGATTGTTGATAGCGATCACGCCGCGAATCGCGCCGTCTTCCAGATAGAAGAGCGTGGCGCGTTTGCCCGGCAGGTCACCGCGTACAGCCAGTTGCGCATCGCCCGGCATGTCGCCGAGGATTTGCAGATTGACGTCGTATTGATCGGACCAGAACCACGGAATGTCCGCGTACGGTTCGAACGTGCCGAGCAACGCTTTCGCCGCGGCGATCGCCTGGTTCTGCGCATTGGCCCACGATTCGAGCCGCACGCGGCGCTTGAGCCACGCGCTCGGATGATTGGCGACATCGCCGCACGCGAAAATGCGCGGGTCGTCGGTGGCGCCGAAATGGTCGACCACGATGCCGTCTTCCACCTTTACCCCCGCGGCCTCAGCCAACGCCGTGTGCGGCGTGAGGCCGATACCGGCGACCGCGAAATCGGCATCCAAAGTCGAGCCGTCCGCGAACGTTGCGCGGATACGGTTCGCGTCGTTCGGATGATCCGCGATCGATAGAAGCGCTGCGTTAAGGCGCACGTCCACGCCATTCGCCCGATGCAGGTCGAGCAGGAAGTCGGACACCATCGGCGGCAACGAGCGGACGCATAGACGCGGCGCGCCTTCCACCACGGTTGCGGCCACGCCGAGCTTGCGCGCCGTGGCCGCAACTTCGAGGCCGATCCAGCCGCCACCCACCACCAGCACGCGCTTGCTTGCACGCAGACGTTCTCCTAAAGCGACAGCTTCGTCGAGCGTACGCAGATAGGTGACGTGCGAGGTCTTCACGAGCGAGTCCGGCAAGCGGCGCGCCGCGCCGCCCGTGGCGACCACGAGACGGTCGTATTGCACCTCGCGGCCCGATTGCGTGCGCACGATGCGTTGTTCGCGATCGATCGACGTCGCGCAATCCGGTTGCCAGGTCTCGACGTTTAGCGCGGCGAAATCGTCGGGCTTAACGAGCCGTACGGTTTCGATATCCGCCTCACCCGACAGCACGGCCTTCGACAACGGCGGGCGCTCGTACGGCAGATGAAGCTCGTCAGCGATCATCACGAGGCGGCCGTCGAAGCCTTCCTTGCGCAAGGTCTTCACGACCCAACCGGCCGCCTGGCCGCCGCCGATCACGACGATCGTGCGCGGCGCTTCGAGTCCGGCGTGCGCGGCCTGCGCCTTTTCCGTGGCAGCGTCAGTCATTTTTGCGCTCCGTCATGAACTTGCCTTCCGGCGCCTTCGCGTTTTTCTGACGACGCGTATTGCCGTCGATACCGCCATCGATCGCCCATTCGGCGAACACGGTCGGGCCCGGTTCGAAATCGCGCGGCTGCCATTCGGGCGTGAGCTGGTCTTCGTCGGCGTAGTACTCGATCAGGCCGCCGGCCGGATTCTGGAAGTACCAGAAGTAGGCTGACGAAACCGGATGACGTCCCGGCCCGAGTTGCGTGTCCCAACCGCAACGGCTGATGTGCATGCCGCCGCCGAATACTTCGTGGATATCGCGCACGGTGAACGCGACGTGGTTCAAACCGCGTTTGCCGCCCGGCAGCGCCAGCAGAAAAATGTCGTGGTGACCGCCGTGCGGCGCGCAGCGCATGAATGCGCCGCGGCCCGGATAACGGTCCGACATTTCGAAGCCAAGCAGTTCCTGATAGAACTTTTCCTGTTCCGCGAGACGGTTCGTGAAGAACACGACGTGACCCACTTCGACCGGTTCGGCACGTTCGTAAATCGGTGACGGTTGATCCACGCGCAGCGTTTGGCCCCACACGTTCGAAGGCGAACCGTGAATATCGAGCGCGCGTTTGCGGGTCACTTCGACGCGAATCGCCATGCCGTTCGGGTCGATACAGCCCACGGCATCGTCGGTTTCGAAGTGGCCGGGCTGACCGGCGAAGCGGCCGCGCAGTTCATCGAGTTCGGCTTTCGTCGCGACGCCCCATGTCACTTCGCGCAGCGTCGGCCCTTCTTCAAAAGCGGGCGGCAGCGAGGGATCGTTCGCATCGACCGCGAGAACCGTGCAGCCGTTCAGCGTTTCGAAGCGCGCATGCGTTTCGTCGTGCACGACTTCCTTCAAGCCCCAGTCCGCGAAAAAGCGGCGACAGGCAGCGAGATCCGTCACGCCGTAAATAATCTGTTCAATGCCGAGAATCGTCATAACGTGCCTCTTGCCTAGTTCGCCCACGCCAGCGGCGCGTCGTTCAAGCCCCAGTAGAGGCTCTTCTGCTGCATGTATTCGCGGATGCCGAGACGGCCCTTCTCGCGTCCCATGCCGCTCTCTTTCCAGCCGCTGAACGGCGTCGAGATCGAGAACAGCTTGTACGTGTTGATCCAGATGGTGCCGGCTTCGAGCGCGCGGGCGGTCCGGTACGCGCGTTTGTAGTCGCGCGTCCAGATGCCGGCGGCGAGGCCGAATACGCTGTTGTTCGCTTCTTTGAGCAGCGACGCTTCGTCGTCGAACGGCATCGCCACCAGCACCGGGCCGAAGATTTCTTCCTGGCAGATGCGAGCACTGTTGGTCAGGCCTTCGAGAATCGTCGGCTGGAAGTAGGTGCCTGCTTCGCGGCCATCGCCGACCGGGCGCTCGCCGCCGCACAGAAGGCGACCGCCTTCTTCCAGGCCCAACGCGACGTAACGCTCGACCGTTTCGCGGTGCGCAGCCGTAATGAGCGGACCCATCTGCGTTTCTCCACGCGACGGATCGCCGACGCGCAGCTTGCGCGCGCCTTCCGCGAGACGCTTCATGAACGCGTCGTAAATCGAGCGCTGCACGAACAGACGCGAGCCCGCGATGCACGCTTCGCCCGACGAACTGAAAATGCCGTACAGCACGCCGTTGACGGCGTGATCGAGATCGGCGTCGTCGAACACGATGGTCGGCGACTTGCCGCCGAGTTCGAGCGAAACGGGCATCAGTTTGTCCGCCGCAATGCGCGCGATGCCGCGGCCCACTTCCGTGCCGCCCGTGAACGACACTTTCCTGACCAGCGGATGACGCACCAGCACGTCGCCGATCACCGAGCCCTTGCCCGGCAGCACGCTCACGACACCCTTCGGCACACCGGCTTCTTCGCAGATACGAGCCAGCGCCAAAGAGACCAACGGCGTCACTTCAGCAGGCTTCAACACCACTGCATTACCACCAGCGAGTGCCGGCGCGAGCTTCTGCGCATCGGATGCAATCGGCGAATTCCACGGCGTAATCGCCGCGATCACGCCGATCGGTTCGTAGATGCTCATCGTCAGATAGTCGCCGCGCGAGGGCGTGATTTCCTCGTCGAGCGTTTCGAGGCATGCCGCGAAGTAGCGGAACGTGTTGGCGGCGCTCGCCACCAGCACGCGCGTTTCGCCGATCGGCTTGCCGTTGTCGCAGCGCTGCAATTGCGCGAGCGCCTCGTGACGCGCCATGATCAAATCAGCGATGCGGTACAGAATCAGCGCGCGCTGATGCGGCTTGAGACCCGACCAATCCGCCTTGCGCCATGCGATGTCCGCAGCTTCCACGGCTTCGCGGGCGTCGTCGGCATTGGCTGTCGAGATTTCCATGTTGACCGACTGATCCGCCGGATACAGGCTTTTGTACGGGTTGCCGCGCCCTTGCCGCCATTCGCCGCCGATGAAAATATCGCCGGTGGGCACGAGGCTGGTATCGAAGTGAGTCATGTCGGTCATTCCGGTTTGCTTCAGCTAAGGTCTTAAATCACGCAGCGCGCCGCGCGATTGCGTAGCGCACGGATCGCGCTGTACGCGGTCAGTGCGGACGTCTTGGGGTTGTCCGGCAGCGGCTTGCCGCACATTTCCAGCGACATCTCGCCGAATGCGCCGCGCGCCACGATGCGATGCACGTTGCGCGTCACCTTCGGGTCGGCGATCAGGCGCACCGTGGTGTGGTCGAGACCAAGGCCGGCCAACGCGATGGTCGCGGCGACGTTGGCGTTCTTCGGATACAGACGCGCCGCTTCACGCGCGCTGCCTTCGAAGATCACGTGCTCTTCGCTGAGCGTGTGCAGATTGCAGATCTGTTCCGCGGGCGTGCCGAGCCAGCCGGTGGGCGGCTTGCGGCCCGTGTACAGCACTTCGTCGAGGCCGCCGAGCTTGGCCGCAGCCAGTGCATCCACACCGCCGATCGCGCCGGAGAGCAGCGTCAACGTCGCGTCGCCTTCATCGGCGGCGGCGGACAACGCGTCCAGCAGCATCATGTCGGACAGCGCACCGATCGACGCCACCGCGCAATCCGTGCCTGCTCTGAGCAACGGCACCACGTGATCGACCAGCGCGCTATGTCCCGCGCATTCGAGCGCGAAGTGCGGCTGGCTGCTCAATGCGGAGACGGACGCCACCACGTCCACCGATGCGCCCACCACGTCACGCACCGACGCCATATGCCGCTCCGGCACGATCACGTGCGACACGCGCACGGCCGGGTCGGCGGCGACCGAGCGATACACCGCCTGGCCGATCGCGCCGAAGCCGATCATGGCGACGTCGACGGGTGCGTGATGCCCGGCGTAATCGGCTTCACGCATGTTCCGGCTCCTCTTCCTTGACCGGCGGGCCCGCGAACGCGGTGGCGAACGAGCCGACCGACAGCATGTCCACTTCGACCAGCACGGGGCCAGTCTTCGCGATGCCTTCGCGGATGATCTCCTCGGCCTGGTCGAGCGATTTGATGCGGTAGTGCGTGAGCTTCAAGCTCTCGCAGAATTGCGCGAAATCCGGCTGGTGCAAATCGACGTAGCAGCGGCGGCCGCCGTATTGCGCGTCCTGAATGTTGCGGATCACGCCGTAGCACTGGTCGTTCATCAGCACGATCATCACGTTGGCGTTTTCCTGCACGGCCGTCGCGAGTTCGCCGACGTTCACCATCAAGCCGCCGTCGCCGACGAGGCACACAGTCTTCGCCGCGCTACCCGCGAGCGCTGCGCCGATGCCCATTTGCATGCCCTGGCCGATACCGCCGCCGAGCGCGTGAACGCCCGCACGCGGCGAAAAAATCTTCAGCATGCGGTTGCCCCACGTGCTGTTCGAGATCGTGACGTCGCGCACCCAGTTGTAGTCGCGGCCCACCGCCTGTTGCAGCGCGTCGACGAGACGCTTGTACGGGCCGAGGCCCTTGCCCACATCGGCGACGGCGCTTTCGCGCGCGGCAGCGAGATCCTGCGCGAAGGTCTGATCAACTTTCAGGCGGCCTTCGAGCAGCGTCGCCAGTTCTTCCAGCACAGCCGATGCATCGCCATGGATGAACATCTCGTTGCGATAGCCGCGGTTGTCTGCGAGCGCGTCGGCGTCGATGCGATACAGCGGCTGCGGCAGCGCCAGCTTGTACTTCAGCGTTTCATTGCCA
>DASPZL010000027.1:0-5413 GCA_035636295.1 Paraburkholderia sp. | reverse complement strand
AAGACAGTGAGAATGAGGAATGAGTGGACGACGTGCCGGGCAACGCGCGGCGCTTACCTGGCCAATCAGGCGCCGCTGCGTTCGCCGAAGGCGTCGTCGTCGAGCATGGCGTCCTCAAGCATGGCCGGCACGATGACTTCGACCGCCGGCAGCGGCACACCCGTGCCGAAGCGCAGATGCGCCTCGCGCACCGGCGCGAACGAGCGCCGATGGTGCTCGCACGGCCCATGTTCGCGCAGCGCCGCGAGATGCTGCGGCGTGCCGTAGCCGACATGCGCGTTAAAGCCATAGACGGGGTAGGTCTGATGCAATTCGAGCAGCATCCGGTCGCGCGTGACCTTGGCGAGAATCGACGCCGCCGAAATGCATTTGACGAGCGCGTCGCCGCCGATCACCGCTTCGCTGCGGATGCTCAGCGTCGGGCAGCGATTGCCGTCGATCTTGACGAGCGTCGGCGCGACCGACAGGCCTTCAACGGCGCGCTTCATCGCCAGCATCGTGGCGTGCAGAATGTTCAGCGTATCGATTTCTTCGACCGTTGCCGAAGCGACGCAGTAAGCGAGCGCCCGGTCGACGATCTTGTCGTACAGTTCGTCGCGCTTTTTGGCCGTGAGCGCCTTGGAATCGTCGAGGCCGCGAATCATCGGCCTGGACGGATCGAAAATCACCGCCGCCGCCACGACCGGACCGGCCAGCGGCCCGCGCCCTGCTTCGTCGACGCCGCAGACGATGTCGTCCGGCGTCTCGAAGTTCAGGCCGACCTGCTCCGCCGCCGCGCCTGCAACGGTCGCGGTCTTCCGGCGTGGTGCGCGTGCGATGGTCACGACCGCCCCTTGCGCTTTTCGATGACGCTCGCCACGACTTCCGCCGCACGCTGCGCGGTGTTCTGCTTCAGCACGTGATGCATCTCCGTGAAGATTTCCGTCAGCGTGCGCCGGTTGGTCTCGTCGCGCAACTGTTTCAGCGTGGCTTCGGCGAGCGCTTGCGGCGTAGCGAAGTGCTGCAGAATTTCGGGCACCACGAAACGCCCCGCCAGAATGTTCGGCAAGCCGACATACGGCAGATAGCCCTGGCGGCGCATGATCTGGCCGGTCAGCCAGGGCACCTTGTACGAGATCACCATCGGCTTTTTCAGCAGCGCGGCTTCGAGCGTCACCGTGCCGCTTTTCACGAGGATCGCGTCAGCCGCCGTCATTGCGAGTTGCGCCTGGCCGTCGGTGATCGTCAGCGCGAGGCCGGGGTGCGCATCCACCAGTGGCCGCAGCATCTCGCGCAGTGCGGGCGTGGCCGCCGGCATCACGAAACGCAGCCCCGGCTCCTGGTGCTGCATCATTTCCATCGCGGCGAAGAACGTCGGTCCGATCAGATCGATTTCCGAACGCCGGCTGCCCGGCAGCACCGCGATGATCGGCCCGCTTTCGGCAAGACCCAGCGTGCGGCGCGCGCCGAGCGTATCGGGTTCGAGCGGAATTTCGTCGGCGAGCGGATGACCCACGTACGATGCCGCAACGCCCGCCTTCTCCAGCAGCGCCGTTTCGAACGGGAACACGCACAGCATGTGATCGACCGCTTTGGCGATCTTCTTGATCCGGCCGCCGCGCCAGGCCCAGATCGACGGGCAGACGAAGTGAACGGTCGGAATGCCCGCTTCGCGCAGCGGATGTTCCAGGCCGAAGTTGAAATCGGGCGCATCCACGCCGACGAACACCGCCGGCGGCTCGGCCAGCAGTTGGCGCTTCAGCTCGTTGCGGATGCCGAGAATGCTGGGGATATGCCGCAGCGCTTCGACATAGCCGCGCACGCTGAGCTTTTCCATCGGCCAGTGGGCGTCGAAACCCGTGGCGATCATGCGCGGGCCGCCGATCCCATAATACTGGGTGGCGGCGGGCAGACGGCTCGCGAGGCCGTCGAGCAGCGACGCCGCCAGCAGGTCGCCGGACGGCTCGCCCGCCACCATCGCGACGCGCAGCGGATTCGGTTGCAATGCCATCGGTTAGCGGATGATGCCGCGTTGCGACGCTTCGACGAACGCGAGCAGCGTCTGTACCGGCGCATCGCCATCGCCACCCGCGGACGCGAGTTCGCGCAACTGCACCTTCGCTTCTTCCAGCGAGAGGCCGTTCTTGTACAGCACGCGGTACGCCGTGCGCAGCGCCGAGATCGCATCCGGCGAGAACCCGCGGCGACGCAAGCCCTCGACGTTGATGCCGTGCGGCTCGGCTTTGTTACCGGCGGCGATCACGAACGGCGGAATGTCCTGCACCAGCGCCGAAGCGCCGCCCAGCATCGAATGTTCGCCGATCCGGACGAACTGATGCACGCCCGACATGCCGCCGACGATCGCATGGTCGCCGATGGTGACGTGGCCCGCCATCTGCGCGTTGCTCGACAGAATCACGTCGCTACCGACGTGGCAGTCGTGGCCGATGTGCACGTAGGCCATGATCCAGTTGTCGTCGCCGAGCGTGGTGACGCCCGCGTCCTGCACCGTGCCGGTGTGGATCGTGGTGAACTCGCGGATCGTGTTGCGGTTGCCGATGACGAGCCGGGTCGGCTCGTCCTTGTACTTCATGTCCTGCGGACGGCCGCCAACCGATGCGTAGTGGCCGATCCGGTTGTCCTCGCCGAGCGTGGTGTGACCTTCGATCACGCTATGCGAACCGACCGTGGTCCGTGCGCCGATCGTCACATGCGCGCCGATCACGGCATACGGTCCGATTTCGACGGATTCGTCGAGTTGCGCGCCCGGTTCGACGATCGCAGTGGGATGAATCCTGCTCATGCGTCCTCGCTTCTGATTCTGTTGCGTTGTCTGGATGGGCCTGGCCGGGACCGGCAGCGCTTACACACGCGCCAGCCGCTCACTGCCTGGACGCTGACTCAAGCGTCTTTATCCGTATGCCGCACCGCGCACATCAGGTCGGCTTCCGCCGCCACGGCGCCATCCACTTCGGCGCGCGCCTTGAACTTCCAGATGCCGCGCATATGACGCTCGAACGTGCAGTTCAGGATCAACTGGTCGCCCGGTTCCACCACGCGCTTGAAGCGCGCATTGTCGATACCGACGAACAGATACAGCGTGTTCGCCGGATCGCTCGGTTCTTCCGAAAACGTCAGCAGCGCTGCCGTTTGCGCGAGCGCCTCGAGTATCAGCACGCCCGGCATTACCGGACGCGTCGGGAAGTGCCCCTGGAAATACGGCTCATTGATCGACACGTTCTTCAACGCTTTGATGCTCTTGTGCGGCTCGAGTTCGAGCACCCGGTCGACCAGCAGGAACGGGTAACGATGCGGCAGCAGCGTGAGAATCTTGTGAATGTCGAGATTGATTTTTTCGGTGCTCATGGTGTTTCTGCTCACGCACTGACTGCGCGATGATGACTGCGGATGCTGGTGCAGGTGGGTTAGTAACGCGTGCTGCCGGCGCTTGCCATGACCCGGCGGCCATGCCACCCGGTCACGGCAACCGACGTTGCTTCCTGATGCTCGCCCGCTATTTTACGCGGTGCCGGCCGACCGCCCTGATATCTCAGGCTTTCTCGCCTGCGGAGTTGCCCGCCGCGTTGTCCGCCGCGCCGGCCGTCGCATTGCCCGCTGCGTTGTCCGCCGCGTTGTCCGGTTTGTCAGCTGCCGCATTTTCGAGTGCCTTGATACGGTCGCGAAGTTTGTCGATATTGCGCAGCAAAGCCGCGCTCCTGTTCCAGTCCGCGTGGTTCACAGCCGGAAACGCGCTGGTGTACATACCGGGCTTCAACAAGGACTTCGACACGCCCGACTTCGCCGTGACGATCACATAATCGGCCAGCGTGACATGCCCGGCAATCCCGACCGCGCCGCCGATCATGCAATGACGGCCGATCGTCGTGCTGCCCGCGATGCCCGCGCACCCGGCGATCACCGTATAAGCGCCGACCTTGCAGTTGTGGCCGATCTGCACGAGGTTGTCGATCTTCACGCATTCCTCGATGATCGTGTCGGCCATCGCGCCACGGTCGATCGTGGTGTTCGCGCCGATTTCGACATCTGCCGCGATCGACACGCCGCCGACCTGCGGAATCTTCACCCAGCTGCCGGTACGCGCGTCACCTTCGCCGACGAAATCCGGCGCGAAGCCGAAACCGTCCGAGCCGATTACCGCGCCCGCGTGCACGATCACGCGCTCGCCGAGCTTGCAGCCGTAGTACACCGAGACATTCGGATACAGATGCGAGCCGGCACCGATCCGGGTGCCGCGGCCGATCACGACATTGGCGTCCAGCCGCACGTTTTCGCCGATCACGGCGCCTGCCTCCACGGTGACGTGCGGGCCGATCACCGCGCTCGCGGCGACCTTCGCCGACGGATCGATCGTCGCGCCCGGATGCACGCCCGGCAGCGCCTTCGGCGAGGCGAGATCGATGAAGGTCTGCGCGACGCGCGCGAAGTAAGCGTACGGATTCGGCGTGACGATGAAGTTACGGGCGTCGCGGGAGGCGAGCTTCGCGAGGTCTTCGGCGTTGATCAACACCGCGCCAGCACGGGTCGTCTCGACCTGCGACAGATACTTCGGATTGGCGAGGAACGCCAGCTGGTCCGGGCCTGCCTGGTCGAGCGGCGCCAGACTGCCGACGCGCTGCGAACCATCTCCGACTACTTCACCGCCGAACCGTTGGACGATGTCCTCGAGCGTAAATGCCATGCCTATCCTGTCTCCTGTGTCGATCGGAGTTGGCGCTTTAGCGCTTACTCCGATCCCATGCAAGATGCTTGCTGCAGTTCGTTCCAACTTGTCCGTTCCGCGGTCCGTGCCGCTAGCCGGCGTACACGCCGGCGGCCCGCTAACCGGTGGCCGGGCCCGGCCGCGTTCAGTTGCCCGATGCCGCCAATGCCTTCAACACCTGATCGGTGATGTCGATACGCGGGCTCACGTACACCGCTTCCTGAACGATCAGGTCGTAATGTTGCTGTTCGGCGATCTGCTTGATCACCTTGTTCGCCCGGTCGAGCACCGCGGCCAGCTCTTCGTTGCGGCGCTGGTTCAGGTCCTCGCGAAACTCGCGTTGCTTGCGCTGAAAGTCCGTGTCCATCTGCGACAGATCGCGCTGCTTCTGCGCGCGATCAGCCGGCGACATCGACGCGCCGTTCTTGTCGAGCGAATCGGACATCGATTTCAGCTTCTGCGCCATGTCGGCGAGATCCTTGTCACGCTTGGCGAACTCGGCCTCGAGCTTGATCTGCGCGGTCTTGGCGGCGGCGGATTCACGCAGGATCCGGTCGGAATTCACCGCGGCGATCCTGGCTTCCTGCGCGTGCGCGACCCCGACGCCCAGCGTCATTGCCAGCGCCAGCGCGCATGCCACACGTTTCGAAAACATACCGGTTAGCAAAGTCATCCTCTCGATACTGTAGTTTGGCGAGCCGCCCGTCCCCGCGG
>DASPZL010000026.1:0-2181 GCA_035636295.1 Paraburkholderia sp. | reverse complement strand
TCCTCTGGGGGAGGGAAAAAAACAAAGGCGCGTACGGCCGGCCTTCTGCCAAGGGATATTTGCGGCAACGTGCAGTTTACCTACTAAGGAGATGAAAATGGCTAAGCAACGCTCACCCGGCGCGTTCGCGTGCGCGGTAGTTCTCACGCTTGCGCTCGCTGTCTTCTCTCAAGGACGTGCACATGCGCGCGATCGCGATGATGGCGACCGTCAGCAGCAGAAGTTGCTCGAGTGTAATGACACGTTGAAGGACGATTTCCAGCCGGATTCGCTGACCACGGTATTGCTCGTCAAGGCGTTCAAGAAGGACGACTCTCTCACACTTGGGACGCCGACCCCCACGACCCCTCAGGCCGCCAATGACGTTTGCGTCGTCAAGCTTCTCGTCGGTCCAGGGAACCCTGGACCCGTCGGTGCGCCATCAACCTCGCCGGGCATCGGCATCGAAATCTGGCTGCCCGCGCGCGAGAACTGGAATCACCGCGTTCATGTGACCGGCGGCGGGGGCTGGGCCGGTGGTAACCAGACGAATCTGACGGTGCTGGCAGGCGCCGGCGGCGCCGGCAGCACGACGCCCGCCCCTTCGTTCATCGCGACGGTGGAAGGCGCCGTTTCGGCGAATACGGACACCGGGCACAGCGGGCCCGGCGGCGGATCGTTCGCGATGAACCCGGACGGAAGCATCAACACGGTCTTGTGGAACGACTTCGCGCAGCGCGGCATCCACGAGATGGCCGTGAAGACGAAACAAATCACCCGGGCCTACTATGGCAAGGACGCCAAGTACTCGTACTGGGATGGCTTCTCCACGGGCGGGCGGCAGGGCCACAAGCTCGCGCAACTGCATCCGGACGACTTCGACGGCATCCTCGCCGGCGCGCCGGCGTTCAACTGGACGCGGTTCATCACGAACGAGCTCTATCCGCAGATCGTATACCAGCGCGATCTCGATCGCGTTCCGCTGACTGCGGGCCAGTTGAACGCGCTCGGCAACGCTGCCATCAATGCTTGCGACGTGGTGAACGGCCAGCATATGGGCTACATCCCCGATCCGTCGGAATGCCGCTACGACCCGACGTTCGACCCGAGAGTGATCTGCACGGCGAACGGTGGCACGAATAGCACCGCCAATTGCGTGACGCCGCTCCAGGCGCAGGCCATGAACAAGCTGTGGTACGGCCAGACGCGGGACGGCACTGCGCCTCCGCCATCGGTGGACAACGCCTGGTCCGCGCACATCGGGGTCGGCAACCACCTGTGGTACGGGCTCGCGCGGGGCAGCTCCTTCGGCGGCCTAGGTGGGAGCAATGCAGGGGTCCCGATGCCGTTCAGCATCGCAACCGACATTGTGGCGCTGGAACGGCAGAACCCGTCGCTCGCGACACCGTCGTTCGTCAACGCGACCGGCAATGGCGCCAACGGCTGGAAGACCCTGTCGTACGCGCAGATGGCAGATGCATACGATTTTGGCGTGATCCTGCAGCCGAGCTTCTCGTACATCAACACCGATGACGCGAATCTGCGACCTTTCCGCAAGTCCGGCGGGAAAATGATCATTTATCACGGACTCGCGGACGTTCTCATCATGCCGCAAGGATCGGTCAATTACTACAAGCGCGTGATTCATGAGATGGATGGGCTGAAGAAGGTGCAGAAGTTCTATCGCCTCTTCCTCATTCCTGGAATGACGCACGGCATCGGCAATGGAACGACGAATCCAAATGCAAATCCGCCGCTGCCGGGCATCGCGGGGGGAGATGGCGTAGCAGATGGGACATCACAGCTCTACGACGTGCTGACCGCGTGGGTCGAGAAAGGCATTGCCCCGAGCCGTATCGATATTTCGACCGTCGACAAGACAAAATCTAGGCCCATCTGCGCCTACCCGAAGAAAGCGACCTATGTCAGCGGTGACGTCAACGGTGCTTCGAGCTATGTCTGCGCGATTCCGGATGGCAGATATGATCGCGATGACGATGACCACGATGACTAACTTGATTTAACAGCCGGTCGCGCTAGTCACACACAGGCCGCCCTGCTCCTACGGGGTGGCTTGAATGGCGGCTTTGTTCCAAGGACGATAGTACGACTTCGGCCAATAGCTGCCGTTCGGTCGATCATCAAAGGCAATTTGAAGAGTTGCGTCCGCGGCGGACTCCGCTTTCAGGTGACGCACTCGAC
>DASPZL010000025.1:0-9812 GCA_035636295.1 Paraburkholderia sp. | reverse complement strand
AGAAATACGTCGATTTTCCGCTGACGTGAGGGGTCGGGGCGTTTTTCGCCGCGCGGTTGAGCTTGCCCGTTATCGCGCTTCTTCTCGTGCCTCTTGCCGTGCTTCTGGCCGCGTCGCGGCGCACAGCCGTGGCGGGCAGGCGCGCCTCGCGCCGGCACGGCGAGGCGCGATGGCCCTTATAATCGACGCATGAAGACCGCCAAGCCCACCGCGACCGCCGCCGCGAAAGCCGTTACAGCCGGCTCCGATCATTCTCATGAGCCGGGGCACACGCACGGCGATTCGCAGGAAGCCGCACTGACCCTCGCGGAAGAATACTGCCGCGAACGCGGCGAGAAGCTCACGCCGATCCGCCGTAAAGTGCTCGAACTGCTGCTGAATTCGGGGCGCGCCACCAAAGCCTATTCGCTGCTCGACGAGATGCGCCAGATCCACCCCGGCTCGGCGCCGCCCACGGTCTATCGGGCACTCGATTTTTTGCTGTCGGCGGGGCTCGTGCACCGGATCGAATCGATCAATGCGTTCACCGTCTGTCACGATCTGACGCAATGCCAGCACGGCATCCTCGTGGTGTGCCAGCAGTGCGGCAGCGTCACCGAGTTGCATCAGCCGAAGCTGCGTCAGGCGCTCGTCGCGCAAATCGAAGACGCGGGCTACCGCCCCGCCAGCGATGAAATCGAATTGAAGGGGCTGTGTTCCGCCTGCCAGGCAGCGGAAGCGGCGGCCGCCGGCACAGGTTCAGCGGCAACCGTCGCCACCGCGAAATAACGGCGGTACCGGCAACCGGTTTTGCAGCGGGCCGCGCTTGGGATCATGCCTTGTCGCGAACGCGGCGGTGCGGGTTTCGCGGCGCAAGCGTTGCCGCGCGAGTTCTTGCAACCGAAGACGCGGTCGAAAGAAACAGATGATGCCGGCTGTCGCGCCGATCAACCCACGATCAACCCGCCGAGCGGGCGTCGATCGCGTCGTGCAGCAATGTCACCAGATCTTCCGGCAACGCCGGTTTGGTCATGAAATGCTGGAAGCCTTCGCCGATACTGCGCAACCGATAAGCGTCGTCTGTATGACCCGTGAGCGCCACGGCCACCGAGGGCGCGTGGTCGCCGCGAATCTCGTGATCACGCAGCCGCTGGATCAGATAGAAACCATCCATGGCCGGCAGTTCCAGATCGCACACCACGGCGTCGGGTAACAACCGCAGCGCCGCTTCGACACCCTCTTCCGCATCCGCCACAGCGACGACATGCGCACCTTCCGCTTCGAGTAACAAGGTCAGCGATTCCCGGCTATCCGGGTCGTCTTCGACGAGCACGATCGTGGCCTGATCGAGTCTCAATGCTCCATTCATGTTCTGTTGTTGCTCTAAAAAACCGGTTAGGCCGTCAGACTCGGCCAGCGTATCGCCCTGTTGCTTGCCGCCGATTCGCGCGGCTGCGTTGTTGCTGTTCATGGTTCCGACTCGATTTCGTGCACCGAGTTGCAGTCAGGCCCACGTTTGTAAGGCATGGCCCGGGTGCAACGCGTGCGCACAGTAGCGCGCCAAAATTGCACGCGGATGAAAAAACGGCCCTCGGCGCCTGGCGACGGCTAACCGATAGCCGACATCCGATTCGCCGCGGCGGTTGGTGCAAGCCCCGTTAGCACAGCCGTTCCCGCCCGGCGTCGTTTCTGAAATTCGTATTCTCCTTGCGGCGCCGGCGACGTTGCTCATTCCGCGCGGCGTTCACATCCACCCCAGAGGTAGCATGTTGCGTGCCGCGGCGGCTTCGGACTTGCGGCGCCTGCACAATTCGTAGCCGTATCAATCCGTTTTCTTCGGACCTATTCCCTGCACCAGCAAGGCCACCGCATGCCGTGCGATCTCTTCGCCGCCGATCTTGCGTCGCATGGGATCGTCGCGCCACAGCTTCGAGGTGGCCAATGGCAGAATCGTCAGACCAAGCAATGTGACGAATACGAGCGACGGCTCCAGCGCCGCATTCAAGCGCCCTTCCTTTTGCCAGCGCGCGATGGATTGCAGCGACGCCTTCTGTTGCGCGTTGCCGAACCGTTCGTGCATGCGCTGGCGCAGCAAGCCGCTGTCGCTGATCACTTCGCGCACCCACAGCGACGGAAACCACGGATTCTCGCTCGCCACTTGCACCAACCGCTGCGCGAGCTTCGTGAGCGCCGCCGCCGGATCGTCGGCATGCTCCTGAAACGGCACGCCGAGCCCGGCGCGCAGCGGCGCGAAACGCTCGTCGATCAGCACGTCGAGCAGCTGATCGCGTGTCTTGAAGTAGTAATGCATCATCGCCGGCGTGAAGCCCGCTTCGCGAGCAATCTCGCCAAGCGTGGTATCGACGATGCCCTGCCGCGCGAACAGCGCAAGCGCCGCATCCAGCAGACGGCCGCGCTGCTCCGGGCCGCGCGCGGCGCCCGAAGGCCGGCCCGGACGTCTTGCGGGCGCCGCGGGTGCCGTGCTCGCGGCGCCGCCGGCCGTGGCCCGCCCAGTCTGCTTCGCGGACTTGCGCGCCTTCACGGCCGCCGTATCACGCGGCGCGCGTTTCACCTTCACCTCTTGCTCATCGGACGGGATTCTTGCCATTGCAGCCAATTTGACGTGTGAAGCGATGTCGCATATATTAATCTCTACATTAATTAATTTCAAGATCGTGTTGCCATGGATCAATCGACAACGACTCAACCTGCCGAGCTAACGCGCACCGGCGCGCAGGTAACCACGGCAGCCGATCACCCGCCGATCCGTCTGCTGTTCCCGGCGCTGCTGCTGGTAATGCTGCTCGCCGCGCTCGATCAGACGATCGTCTCGACCGCACTGCCGACGATCGTCGGCGAACTGGGCGGGCTCAACAACCTGTCGTGGGTGGTGACCGCCTACCTGCTGAGCTCGACCATCGTCGTACCGCTCTACGGCAAGTTCGGCGATCTGTTCGGCCGCAAGATCGTGCTGCAAACAGCGATCGTCCTGTTCCTCGTCGGCTCCGCGCTGTGCGGCATCGCGCAGGACATGACCCAGTTGATCGTGTTGCGCGCGCTGCAAGGGCTCGGCGGCGGCGGCCTGCTCGTCGTGACGATGGCCGCGATCGCGGACGTGATTCCGCCGGCCGACCGCGGCCGCTATCAAGGCGTGTTCGGCGGCGTGTTCGGTCTCGCGACCGTGGTCGGACCGCTGCTCGGCGGTTTTCTCGTCGAGCATCTCACGTGGCGCTGGATTTTCTACATCAACCTGCCGCTCGGCATCGTCTCGCTGATCGTGATCGGCGCGGTGTTCAAGCCGCACGTGCGCCACGTGAAGCACACCATCGACTATATGGGCGCCGCGTTTCTCGCCGGCGCGCTCACCTGCATCATCCTGTTCACGAGCCAGGGCGGCACGATCCTGCCGTGGTCGTCGCCGCAACTGTGGTTCACGCTGGGAATGGGGCTGGTGGCGATCTGGGGCTTTATCCACGAAGAGCGCAGCGCGGTGGAACCGATCATGCCGCTCGAGCTTTTCAAACAGCGCACGTTTTTGCTCAGCAGCCTGATCGGCTTCATCATCGGCGTGTCGCTGTTCGGCTCGGTCACGTTCCTGCCGCTCTATTTGCAGGTGGTCAAAGGCTCGACGCCGACGGAAGCCGGCATCCAGATGCTGCCGATGATGGGCGGCCTGTTCCTGATGTCGATGGTGACCGGCCGTGTGATCAGCAAGATCGGCCGGTACCGCATGTTCCCGATCGCGGGCACGTTGCTCGTGGCCGTTGCAATGTTGTTGCTCGCACGCCTGCAAATCAGCACGCCGATTCATGTGATGTATATCGACATGGGCATTCTCGGTTGCGGCCTCGGCATGGTGATGCAGGTGCTGATTCTCGCCGTGCAGAATACCGTCGAGTTCAAGCACATGGGCGTGGCCACGTCGGGCGCGACGCTGTTCCGTTCGATCGGCGGGTCGATCGGCGTGGCCGCGTTCGGCGCCGTATTCTCGAACGGCCTTGCGTCGCGCCTCGAGAAACTGATTCCGCCCGACACCGAATTGCCGCATGCGCTCGGACCCACCGCCATTCACGAGTTGCCTCAAGCATTGCGCGATGATTATCTGCATGCGTTTGCCGGCGCGTTGCACACGGTGTACCTCGCGGCGGCTTGCGTGGTGTTGCTGGCTTTCGCGCTCGCGTGGCTCGTGAAGGATCATCCGCTGCGCGAGCATTGACTACCGTTTCTTCGAAGTATTTCGTCATACTATGAATGTGCGCCAGCGCACATCAGGTAGGTAGCAACTTCGATTGACGTTCGCAACGAAACGCCACATATTGCAAGCGGCGGCATTGCAAGCGTGCGCTTGCGTCCCGACACTCTCCGGCGCATGGATCGTGATTTCCGCGGACATCGCTCCTGCCTCAACACGATCCGGAGCATGCCGTAATGGCATTGTTTTCCACAGGTGGGGCCACAGCATGTCCACCCAGACAGCACCCGGACATAGTTTTCCGATGCCCTGCAATCGGTGTGGCGGCGCCCTGTACCGGCAAGTCGACTATTGTCCTTATTGCGGCGCGGTGCATCCGCTCGACACGGGTCCGCACAAGCGCACCGTCATTCCCGGCAGCCGTGCCAGCGCAATGAGCAGACCGGCGCACAACAGCGGCTTCGATCCCGCGGCACCGGGCGAAGCCGAACTCGCCGCACCTGTCGCGCGCGTCGGCGCAGCCGCGCCTGCCGGGGTCGCGCTGCATGCGTCGATAGCCGTGTCACCGGATACGCCGATACCGCCTCTCGCCGGTCCGCTTCATTCAAATGGCCGCGCCGGACTCCGGGTTCGCAGGCTGCTATTGGCGATCGTGACGGTAGTCGGAATCGGCCTCGTCTATGTCGGTTATGCACTATTCAGCGACAGCCACGAATCGCGGAACGGCGACAACGGGCAGCTCGCCGAAACTAATCAGGATGCCAGAACGACGACCGGAACGATCGCGCTCTATGCGCCGGCTCAGTCGGCGAATCAGGCGGCCGCGGTCAAGCCGGCCAATTCGGGCAATGCAGCAAAGGCGGCGCCGGCAATTCCGGCAACTTCCGTGACGCCGCCCGCACTTGAAGCGCCTGTGAAACCCGCCACGCCGCGTTTTGGCGATGCTGACCAAGCCATGCGGGCCGCGCGCCTCGCGTTTCGCGCCAATGATCTGTCCGCGGCACAAGCCGCGCTCGGCGCCGCACAAACACTGCGACCGGAGAACACCGACGCACAGAATCTGGCGGCCGAATTGAGGCCACTGACCGCGCGCCGCGACACCGCGTTGCAAGCGGCACAACTCTGCGCCACGCAACAGTCGTGGACCTGCGCGCGCCAGCACGCCGATGAGGCGCTCGCTATCGATACAGGTAACGAAGCCGCGAAGACCATTCTGCAGCGCGTGATTCGCGAGACCGGCTGGAAGCCGCTCAACCCGCGCGCCGCGACAGGCGGCCCGGCACGAGCGCAAGCCGCCTCGCCATCGCCATTGTCATCGCAGCAAGCTCAGTTGCAAACACCTTTACCCAAAGGTATGCCGGCGAATAGTCAGGCCTTCGCGGCGACACCGCCCGCCGGCGCGGCCGCGCTCGACACCAACAGCATCGAAGCGCGCGAGCGCGCTATTAAAGCCTCCGGCTGGAACCGCGCGCCGGCGAGCGGCGCCAACCCGTCAGCCAGCGTCCGGCCTTCAGGTAGCGAATAGTTTGGATACCGAATGGAGAAGACAAACCGTACCGCACGCACAAGCGCGTGGCTTTGCGCGGCAACAGACGGACATTGCACGCATACCGAATTGAACATGAACTGACAAACCGGCTCACCGGTGCTTCGCGCGCGCCTGCGCGAGAGGCGGTTCCAACCTGAACCATAGGCGGATAGACCATGCTGAAGAAACTTCTGACGGGGTGGCTAGGGCTGATGCTGATGGCCGTGTCTTCGTTCGCTTTCGCGGAACCCCCGCACTACAAGATCGTGACCGGTCCGGAACGAGGCACATATATCCAGATCGGTCAGGATCTGTCCAAATGGGTTGCCCAGCCGGTAGGCATCGACCTCGAAGTGGTGGCCTCGAAGGGCTCGGCCGAAAACGTGCAGCGCATGCGCTTCGAACCGGGCGTGAAGCTCGCGCTGGTGCAGTCCGATGTCTATCAGGCCTATATCGACATGGCCAACGCCGGCAAATGCCGATGCAGGCACCGCGATCCGCCCGCTGCGGCTCATCATGCCGCTTTACGACGAGGAAATTAACGTCGTGGTGCGTGCGGACTCACCGTTGAAAACCTTCGCCGACATCAGGAACAAGACCATCAGCATCGGTCTGATCGGCAGCGGCACCGCTCAATCGGCCACGACGCTCTATCACCTGATGTTCGGCCAGGCGATTCCCGAGCAGAACGTCCAGCATCTGAGCAACGAGGACGCGCTGGCCGCCTTGATCGTGAAGAAAGTGGACGTTGCGATCATCGTGGTCGGGCAGCCGGCGAAACTGTTCAACGACATGAACCCTGAACTGTTGCAACAGATCCGCCTGGTGAAAGTCGATCCCGCCGCGCCCGAAACAGCGCGCGCCAAACAGACGTACTTCCCCGCGACGATCCGTGCGAGCAGCTATCCGAACTGGCTGAAGGAAGACGTTCCCACGCTGACCGTGAAGGCCTTTCTCGTCACCTACGATTACGGTCTGCGCGACACGGTCGGCAATCTGAATCACTTTGCCGACTCGCTCTGCGCGAACTTCGACAATCTGCAGGAACACGGCCACCCGAAGTGGAAGCAGGTGAAGCTCGAATTGCCGAGCCTCGTGCGCGGATGGAAATACTACCCGCCGGTCGAGAAGCATCTGCGCGCGTGTCTCGCGAACCGGAACGCCGCAGTCAGCGCAACGGCAACCGCGGCCCGGCCCGCGCAAAAACCACGCTCCGCCTGCACGGATCAGGAACGGCTGCTTCTGCTGTGCAAATAAGTCGGTGGTCGGCACGCGTTCGTTCAGGCGCGCGCCCGCTCCTTCGAAGCAGCGGATGCTTCCATCGCCCGTTGCAGCGCCTCGTACACTTTCGGGCGGTTGCATTGGGACACGTTGAAGCGCAGGAAACCGGCCGCCGATTGCGACGCGCTGAACACATTGCCTGGCGCGAACACCACACTGCCGGCTAGCGCGTGACGCGCGATATCGGCCGCGTCGAGTCCATCCGGCAGGCGTGCCCACACGAACATGCCGGCGCGTGGCCGCGTCCATATTTCAAGGCCGGCATAGCCGAGGCGCCTGACGGTCTCGCCCATCGCGTCGGCGAGCTTCGCGCGCATCGACTCCAGATGCCGCCGGTAAGTGCCATCCACCAGCAAACGATGCACGACGCTTGCCGCGAGCTGGCCGTTGCCGAACGAGGTGGCGAGCTTGAGATCGATCAGCGGCTCGATCCATTCGGCACGCGCGGCGATGTAACCGCAACGCACCGCCGCGGACAGCGTCTTCGAAAAGCTGCCGATCGACACCACGCGCGCGAGCCCGTCGAACGCGGCAAGACGCGGTGCGGCTTCCTCTTCGAAGTCCGCGAAAATGTCGTCCTCGACGATCAGCAGATCGTGTTCGCCCGCGAGCTTCAGCAGCCGGTGCGCGACGGCCGGCGCGAGCGTCGCGCCGGTCGGATTGTGGATCGCCGAATTGGTCACATAAAGCCGCGGACGGTGCTCGGTCAACGCGCGTTCGAACGCCGCCAGATCAGGCCCGGACGACGTATAAGGCACACCGACGATGCGGGCGCGATGCGCGCGCAGCAGCGCCTGGAAGTTGAAGTAGCACGGGTCGTCGATCAGCACCGTATCGCCGGGCTCGAGCAGAAAGCGGCACACAAGATCGAGCGCGTGCGTGCCGCCGTCGGTCAGCACGATCTGCTCGGGCGGCGCTTCCACGCCGTGTTGCGCGAGCCGCCACGCGAGTTGCTGACGCAGCGCGGGCAGACCATACGGGCTCGCATAATCGGCGAGCGGCGACTGCGGATCGCGCGCCACCGCCCGCAGCGCGCGACGCACGCCGTCTTCCGGCAGCCAGGACGCGGGCATCCAGCCGCAACCCGGCTTCAGGACTTTCGAACCCGCTTCCAGCGACTGCCGCGTCAGCCACAACGGATCGACCTCGCGATCGAGGCTAGGCCCGAGATCGGCTAGCGCGAGCGGCGGCGCATGGCCCGACACGAAGAAGCCGGAACCGCGCCGCGCCACGATCACGCCCTCCGCGACCAGCCGGTCATACGCTTCCACCACCGTCGACTTCGATACGCCGAGCGTCTCCGTCATCACGCGGATCGACGGCACGCGCGCGCCCGGCATCAGCGAACGGCTCGCAATGCGCTCGCGCAAGCTGTCCATCACCGTGCCGACACGCGTGCCCGACGACGCCCGATTATTCCGACTTTCCGCCATCTGTACTGCTCCGTATTCGGTACAGTTTGTACGAATTGTACTGATCCGTAGCTTACCGTTTACCGCCCGAAAGCGGATGCTATGAGTTCCATTTTCATGTGCATGGACTTCATTCCGATGGACAAGACAACGAACGGCTGGATAAGCGGCATGGTAGGGGTGTTGATTTTCAGCGGCTCGCTGCCCGCCACGCGCATCGCGGTGCAAGGGCTCGATCCGGTGTTTCTGACGGTGGCGCGCGCGACGATCGCCGGCACGCTGGGCCTGTTGCTGCTGCTCGCGTTTCGCCAGGCCCGCCCTGCCCGGCGCGACCTCATTCCGCTGGCGGTGGTCGCGCTCGGCGTCGTGGTCGGCTTTCCGCTATTGACGGCGCTGGCGCTGCGTCACGTGAGCTCCGCTCATGCGGTGGTGTTCATCGGCCTGCTGCCGCTCGCCACCGCGATCTTCGGCGTGCTGCGCGGCGGCGAGCGCCCGCAGCCTGCGTTCTGGCTGTTCTCGGCGCTCGGCAGCGGCGCCGTGGTCGCGTTCGCCTTGCGCCACGGCCTCGACGCTTCGCCCGTCGGCGATGCGCTGATGCTGGCCGCGATCGTCGTATGCGGCCTGGGCTACGCCGAAGGCGCGCGTCTGTCGCGCCACCTCGGCGGCTGGCAGGTGATTTCGTGGGCACTGGTCTTGTCGCTGCCGGTGATGGCGCCGCTCGCGTGGTGGGCGCGGCCCGCCTCGTTCGACGGCGTCAGTCACGCAGCGCTGTGGGGTCTCGCGTACGTGTCGCTCTTCAGCATGCTGATCGGTTTTGTGTTCTGGTATCGCGGACTCGCGCTCGGCGGCATCGCGGGTGTCGGGCAACTGCAGTTGCTGCAGCCGTTCTTCGGCCTGCTGCTCGCGGGGCTGCTACTGCACGAACAGGTGCCGCCCGCGATGATTCTGGTCACTGTCGTGGTGGTGGCATGCGTGGCGGGTGCGCGGCGTTTCTCGCGAGCCGCGCCAGTGCGGCGGGCGGTTTGAAACAGCAAGCGTCAACCACCTGTACATACGTTGATAGTGACAACTGGTGACCACGCGGGTCATGGCGATTTTTGACTCCCTTCAAATTCGCGCGCGGCACGGGCATGATAAAACGTATCCTCAGACCCACCGGCCACAACAGGACCCCGTATGAGCACCACCCACCCCACGCCCTCGCCATCCCCTTCCGGCGAAGCAAGCACCACCCAGCCGCTTGGCGCCCCGCTGGTGCGCGACGCCGCCGAAGCCGATCTGCCCGCGATTCAGGCCATCTATGCTCATCACGTGCTGACCGGCGTCGCGTCGTTCGAAGAAACGCCGCCTTCCGTCGACGATTTGCGCACGCGGCTCGCATCGGTGCGCAGCCACGGGTTGCCGTACATGGTGGCCGAGA
>DASPZL010000024.1:0-13014 GCA_035636295.1 Paraburkholderia sp. | reverse complement strand
GTCTTTTCCAGCGCGTCCGGCGTGTGCGCATAGTCGATCACGACGAGCGGTTCGTCGTTCTGCAAGCGGCCGCCGAGGCGTTGCATGCGGCCGTTCACCGGTTCGAGCTTCGCCAGTTCGGCAAGCGCGGCGTCGAACGGCACGTCGGCGGCGAGCAATGCGCCGAGTACGCCGAGCAGATTGGCGACATTGAATGCGCCGAGCGTTTGGACTTCGACCTCGGCGTTGCCCCAATCAGACGTGGCGAGATGAAACGCGGTGCCCGTGGCCGTTGCGCGCACGTTGGACGCGAGCAGCCACGCGTCCGCTTGCGGCGCGTCTTGCAGCGTGCCGGCGGTTTCGTCGAGGCCGTAGGCGATCGTGCGGGCGTGGCCCTGCGTGCTAGCCAGCAGGCGACGGCCGGTGGCATCGTCACGGTTGATCACCGCCGCGCGCAGTTCAGGCCACGCGAAAAGACACGCCTTGGCCGCTTCGTAGGCTTCGAACGTGACGTGATAGTCGAGATGGTCTTGCGTGAGATTCGTGAACACGGCGATGTCGAACGCCGTGCCGTTCACGCGGCCTTGATGCAGTGCGTGCGACGACACTTCCATCGCCACCGCCTGCGCGCCCGCGTCGCGCAATTGCGCGAGGCTGCGTTGCAGTTGCGGCGCGTCGGGCGTCGTGAAACCGGTATGCACGAGTTGGCCCGGCAGGCCGGTGCCGAGCGTGCCGATGATCGCGCAACGCGTGCCGAGCGCGGTCAACGCCGCCGAGATCCATTGGCTGCACGAGGTCTTGCCGTTCGTGCCGGTGATGCCGATCGCAAGCATGGCGTCGCTCGGATCGTTGTACCAGGCGCTCGCGATCGAGCCGGCGAGTTCGTTCAGCGCCGGCACGGCCAACGTCGTGGACGGATCGATGGCGCCGCCGTAGCCTTCGGGCTGAACCAGCACCGCGGCCGCGCCGCGTTCGATCGCGCCGTCGATGAACGGGCGGTTGTCCGCGCCGTCGACGGCATAGGCGAAAAACGCGTCGCCCGCCGCGAGCGAGCGCGTGTCCGCATGCAGATGCGCGCCTGGCTGCACGCGCGCGTGCAGCCAGGCCAGGGCGTCGGCGATCTGCCGGTGCGCCGGATGCCCGTTGCGCAGCGCGCTCATCGCACGACTCCGGGATGGTTTTTCGCGTTGGCGGAGATCGTCATCTTTTTCGCGCCCGCGCTGGTGGAGAGTTTCTTGACCGTCGCGGGCGTGGCCGGCGTGCTCGGCGCGGCAGGCGCCGAATCGTCCGACACCACCATCTGCTTGACCGGCATGTCCGGCGGCACATTCAGAGAACGCAGCGTATCGCCGACGATTCCAGAGAACACCGGACCCGACACCTGACCGCCGAAGTGGCTGCCCGCCGTCGGCTCGTCGACCGATACGGCCACCACGATGCGGGGATTCGGCATCGGCGCCATGCCGACGAACGACGCGCGATACTTCGAGTGGTCGTAGCCGTGCGGGCCATGCTTGTATGCGGTACCGCTCTTGCCGCCGACGCGATAGCCCGGGACGGCCGCGTCCGGCGACGTGCCGCCCGGCGCCGTCACGGTTTCGAGCATGGCGCGCACTTCGCGCGCGGTGGTCGGCGAGAAGATTTGCGGGCCCGTGGCCGGCTGTTCGCCCGGCGAGCGGAAAATCGACACCGGCATGATCTCGCCGTCGTGCGCGATCGCCGTGTACGCGCGGGCCAACTGGAACAGCGACACGGACAGACCGTAGCCGTACGACATGGTCGCCTGTTCGATGCGGCGCCAGCTCTTCCAGGGACGCAGACGCCCGGCCGCCGCGCCTGGGAAGCCGACCTTCGGCGCCTGGCCGAGACCGATGCTGGTATACATATTCCACATCTCTTCGGGCTTGAGCTGCATGGCGATCTTCGTCGCGCCGATGTTGCTCGATTTCTGGATCACGCCCCCCACGGTCAGCACGCCGAATGCACTGTCGTCGGTAATCGGCGCACCGTCGAGCACAAAGCGGCCCGGCCCCGTATCCACCAGTGTAGTCGGCGTCACGCGATGCAGATCGAGCGCGAGCGACACGGTGAACGGCTTCATGATCGAGCCGGGCTCGAACGTGTCGGTCAGGATGCGGTTGCGCAATTGATCGCCGGTCAGGTGCGAACGGTCGTTCGGGTTGTACGTGGGGTAATTGACGAGCGCCAGCACTTCGCCGGTCCGCACGTCGATCACCATCGCCGCGCCGGCCTTCGCCTTGAATTTCTGCACGGCCGCTTTCAGGTTTGTGTACGCGATGTACTGGATCTTGCTGTCGATCGACAAATCGACGTCCTGGCCGTTATGTGGCACGACCTGCTCGTCCACATCCTCGATGATGTGGCCCATGCGGTCCTTGATCACGCGGCGGCTGCCCGACACGCCGGCGAGCAGCTTCTGGTCGCCGAGCTCGACGCCTTCCTGGCCTTCGTCTTCCACATTGGTGAAGCCGATCAGGTGAGCCGTGATCTCGCCTTCCGGGTAGAAACGCTTGTACTCGTCGCGCGCATAAATGCCGGGGATTCCGAGCGCGGCGACCTTCGCGGCGATGTCGACCGGCACCTGGCGCTTCACGTAGACGAAGGTCTTGTCTTCCGAAAGCTTGGTGCGCAATTCCTTGCTCGTCATGTCGAGCAGCTTGCCAAGCGCGGTCAGCTTGTCGGCGCCGAGATCGTCCGGCACGGATTCGGGAATCGCCCAGATGGCGCGCACCGGCAGACTCGTGGCGAGCACGAGACCATTGCGGTCGAGAATCTTGCCGCGCGTGGCCTGCAGTTCGAGGCGGCGCTGATAGCGGATTTCGCCCTGCTTCTGATAGAACGCGTTGCCCGGCCCCTGGATCCAGAACGCGCGCCCGGTCAGCGCGACGAATGCCATGAACAGCAGGAACACGACGAGTTTCGAGCGCCACATCGGCAAACGTACCGAGAGGATCGGATTCGCCGAGAAAGCCACGCTTTTGCGAGCCGACGGTTTTTTCATCGCACGCCTCCGCGGCCGGTCGTTGCGGGCGCCGGCGCCGGTCCGGAGGTCGGGACCGGTGCGTCCTCGGCCTTGGCGGCGCCCGGGTCGAGCGTCAGATATTGGGTGCGGCCGGTACTCACCGCCTGCATTTTCAGCGAGGCCGTGGCGATCTGCTCGATACGCGACGTTTTCGACAGCGCGCTCTGCTGATATTGAAGCTGCGAATAGTCCTGCTGCAGCTGACGCTCCTGGGATTGCGCGCGCTGCAACCGAATGAAGATCTGACGCTGCTGATTGGTGGCGTTGACTACCGACAAAGCGCACCCCATCACGATCATCAGCAGGAAGATATTGAGGCGATTCATGGTGCGATCCGCTCCGCCACACGCATCACGGCAGAACGGGCACGCGGGTTCGCGGCGACTTCAGCGTCGCTGGCGAACACGCGGCCGATGATTCTGAGCGGAGGGCTCGGCAGATCGACTGCGCGAATCGGCAGACGGCGATCGACTGCGGGCGTACTGGCGTGCGCCTGCATGAATCGCTTGACGATCCGGTCCTCGAGCGAATGAAAGCTGATGACCACCAGCCGCCCCCCTTGCTCCAACAGCGACAACGCTGCTTCTAAAACGACTTGCAGCTCCGCAAGCTCTTGATTGATGTGAATCCGTATAGCCTGAAAGGTGCGGGTTGCCGGATCCTTGCCCTTCTCACGGGTTTTGACGACGTTAGCCACGATTTGGGCAAGCTCGCCCGTGCTGACGAGAGGCCCAAGACGGTCGGACTCTGCCCGGCGAGCAACAAGCGCCTTTGCAATCTGAAAAGCAAACCGTTCTTCCCCATAATCTCGTATCACCTCCGTCAGTTCCTGCACCGTGGCCCGCGCCAGCCAGTCAGCGGCAGACTCGCCGCGCGTCGGGTCCATCCGCATGTCGAGCGGGCCGTCGGCGCGGAAGCTGAAGCCCCGCTCCGGATCGTCGACTTGCGGCGACGACACGCCCAGATCCAGTAAAACGCCCGACACCCGTCCTACTCCGCGCTCCGCGATTGCGTCGCGCAGTGAAGCAAAACTCTCGTGCACGATGCCGAAGCGCGGATCGGCAATCTGCTGCGCCGTGGCGATCGCGAGCGGGTCTTTGTCGAACGCGATCAGACGCCCGGCTTCACCCAACCTCTCCAGCACGAGCCGGCTGTGACCGCCACGCCCGAACGTGCCGTCCACATAAACACCGTCCGCGCGCGTGATCAGCGCATTTACCGCTTCTTCCAGCAGCACCGTGCGATGCTGCAATTCGTTTCTCATCGCAGGTGCCATATATGTATGCCGCGATCAGAACGTGAAATTCTTTAACGCTTCGGGCATGCCCTCGGCGATCGCCGCCTGTTCCTTCGCGGCGTAAGTTTGTGCGTCCCACAACTCGAAGTGCCGGCCCATGCCGAGCAGCGTCACTTCTTTTTCCAGCGAGCCGGCCATGCGCAATTCCGGCGACACGAGCACGCGGCCCGCGCCGTCCATATCGACGTCCATTGCATTGCCGAGAAAAATGCGGCGCCACCAGGTGGCGTTCATGGGCAGATTGCCGACCTTCTCGCGGAAGATTTCCCATTCAGGACGCGGAAAGAGCAACAGGCAGCCGTCCGGGTGCTTGGTGATCGTCACCCGGCCCTCTGCCTGTGTTTGCAGCGCATCCCGATAGCGAGAGGGGATCGACATCCGCCCTTTCGCATCGAGCGTCAGCGCCGACGCCCCTTGGAACACTTCGCTCTCCCTTCTTGCGGCGCTTTTGCGCCGGCTGCCCGATTCGTGAAAATCTACCCCAAACCGCCCGCGAGATCACACAAAAATACACTTTCTCACACTATCTCCCACTTTAGAGGAACGCTAAACAGGGGTCAAGGGAGAAACACGCTTTTCGAGCGAATTTTGTTTGTTAGAACAAGGACTTAGCGCGACTCCTTCATGTCAGACATAAAACGGAAAACCGTTATAAATGAATGAGCTAGTGCAACTTGTGAAGGTGATACGTGAAAAGTGCGGGGGAAAGGTACGGAATGTAAGAGATCGTGAAGTGGGACGAGGAGGTGTTGGCAGGCGTTCGGAGGACTTCAGCGGACGGCGAGGCGCCGTCCCACTTTCAGGCAATGCTTGGTCAGCCGTCTCGAATTTATATGTAATAGGCGGTGCGTGTCATGACTTTCGATACCGCGCGCATCAAGGCGCGCACAGGGAACGGCAACTCGACGCCACCCGCATCCATGGCCGCTTTTCCGTGCTGCACTTCGTCCGCACGCATTTGCTCGACAATCGCGCGCGACTCGCGGTCGGCTGCGGGCAACTTATCCAGATGGCTATCCAGATGCTGTTCCACCTGGCGCTCGGTTTCGGCCATGAAGCCGAGACTCACCCGATCGCCGAAGCGCCCTGCCGCGAGCCCGATCGCCAGCGCGCCCGTGTACCAAAGCGGGTTCAACAGGCTCGGACGCGAATCGAGCGCTTCGAGGCGCTTCGCGGTCCACGCCAGATGATCCTCTTCCTCGACCGCGGCGTGATTGAACACGGCACGCAGGGACGGCGACTTCGTGGCGAGCTTCTGAGCCTGGTAAAGCGCCTGGGCGCACACCTCGCCGACATGGTTCACGCGCATCAAGCCGGCCGAGTGCGCGCGTTCAGCCGGTGACAATTCGACGGTCTCGGCCGTCGATTCTTGCGGAACCGGCAACGGGCGACTCATCCGCGACACGCCGGTCATTGAGCGTAAACCCCGATCAAACTCGCTAATCAACTCGTCCAGAAACATTAAGCACTCCCTGATTCGACAACCGCTTCGCCGCGCCGGCAGGCCCGCGCGACAGGCGTTTGCGCGGCAAAACCAGCTTCGCGGAAACCTCCAGTTCGCATAAATCGGGCGGCCAATCCCTGATTCTAGTCCATGTTGCGTAAACGAAACAGGAGCGTTCCCGGTCGTCTCCTTTTTCTTTGTGCCATGTATGCCTTTTGTTACATTACGTGCAACTTCTCGCGAAGTTGGACAAGCAAGGCCTCAACGCTACATAAATATTCGCCTTGTACAAAAGATTCGTAATCCTTGGAGATCATTCGATGAAAAAGTCGCTTCTCGCTCTCGCAGCACTGGGCGCATTCGCAGGCGTCGCTCATGCTCAGAGCAGCGTGACCCTGTACGGTATTATTGACGAAGGTTTCAACATCAACACCAACTCGGGTGGCAAGCACCTGTACAACCTGTCCAGCGGCGTCATGCAAGGCTCGCGTTTCGGCCTGCGCGGTGCGGAAGATCTGGGCGGCGGTCTGAAGGCGATCTTCGTGTTGGAAAACGGCTTTGACGTGAACAACGGCAAGCTGGGTCAAGGCGGTCTGATGTTCGGCCGTCAAGCTTACGTGGGTCTGTCGAGCCAGTTCGGCACGGTCACGCTGGGTCGTCAGTACGACTCCGTCGTCGACTACGTCGGTCCGCTGGAAGCCGGTGACCAGTGGGGCGGCTACATCGCTGCTCACCCGGGCGACATCGACAACTTCAACAACGCGTACCGCACCAACAACACGGTCAAGTACACGAGCGTGGACTACGCCGGCTTCAAGTTCGGCGGCACGTACAGCTTCGGCGGCGTTGCAGGCAACGTTACGTCGAACCAGATCTGGTCGTTGGGCGCTGGCTACAACAACGGTCCGCTGGTCTTGGGCGTCGGTTACTTGAACGCACGTACGCCGGCAGCATCGGGCGGCCTGTTCAACAACGGCGGCACGACCACGACGGCAGCAGCCTTCGCTGCGACCGCGTCGCCGGTGTACGCTGGCTTCACGTCGGCTAACACGTACCAGGTGATCGGTGCAGGCGGTGCTTACACGTTCGGCGCGGCAACGGTCGGCCTGACGTACTCGAACATCCGCTTCGCAAACCTGGGTGCTTCTTTCGCATCGCCGTTCAAGGGTCAGTCGGCTACGTTCAACAACGCGGAAATCAACTTCAAGTATCAGTTGACCCCGGCGTTGCTGGTCGGCGCAGCATATGACTACACGCGCGGCGCGGACATCGCTGGTGCATCGCGTGCCCAGTACCACCAAGGCTCGCTCGGCGTGGACTACTTCCTGTCCAAGCGTACGGACGTGTACGTGATCGGCGTGTACCAGCACGCTTTGGGCGACACGCTGACGGCAGCCGGCACTGTGACTGAAGCAAAAGCTGGCATCAACGGCCTGTCGGGTTCGTCGAACCAGAACCAACTCGCGGCTCGCGTTGGTATCCGCCACAAGTTCTAATAAGTCGTAAAAAAAGCAGTTAGCCTCTAAGGCGCCTTCGGGCGCCTTTTTTTATGGCCGCCGCGCAGGCTCGCTGGGGGTTTGCCTGGCGGCGACGGCACGAAGAAAAAAAGCCCGGCAGACTTCCGTCATGCCGGGCTTTTCACTTTCTCCTTGCTACGCGTTAGTTCGGGCCGGCTTTGCGCCGGGACCCAAGCATCCCCGGGCTGACTTACGCCCGGCCGTCGCGCAATTCCCGGCGCAGGATCTTGCCGACGTTGCTCTTCGGCAGTTCCGTGCGAAATTCGACGATCTTCGGCCGCTTATAGCCGGTCAACTGCTGTTTGCAGTAAGCGAAGATATCCGCGTCGGTGAGCGCCGGGTCCTTCTTCACGACGAACAGCTTCACCGCTTCGCCCGAATGCTGGTCCGGCACACCGACCGCGGCGACTTCGAACACGCCCGGCAGCTTGGCAACCACGTCCTCGATTTCGTTCGGATAGACGTTGAAACCGGACACCAGAATCATGTCCTTCTTGCGATCGACGATCTTGACGAAGCCGCCCTCGTTCATGAAGCCGACGTCGCCCGATTTAAAGAAACCGTCCTGGGTCATCACCTTGGCCGTTTCGTCCGGCCGGTTCCAATAACCCGCCATGACTTGCGGGCCGCGGATGCAGATTTCTCCCGGCTGGCCGAGCGGCACTTCATTGTCTTCATCGTCACGGATCGAGATTTCCGTCGACGGCAGCGGCAGGCCGATCGTTCCGCTGTATTCGGTAACGGTCACCGGATTGCAGGTCACGCACGGCGACGTCTCCGACAAACCATATCCTTCGATGATCGGCGTATGCGTATGCTCGTACCAGCGTTTGGCGACCGCTTCCTGCACCGCCATGCCGCCGCCGTTCGCGGCAATCAGCTTCGAAAAATCGAGCTTGTGAAAATCGGGACTGTTCAGAAGCGCGTTGTACAGCGTGTTGACGGCGGGAATCGTGGTGATCGGATAGCCTTCCAGCGCCTTGATCATGCCGGGAATGTCACGCGGATTCGGAATCAGCACGCCGAGGCCGCCGGTGCGGATCGTCAACAGGCCGCACACCGTCAGCGCGAACACGTGATAGAGCGGCAGCGCGACGACGGTGATGAACTGATCGATGTCCGTACGGTTTGCGCGAACCGGATCGAGCCAGATTTCCGACTGCAGCACGTTGGCGATCAGGTTGCGATGCAAAAGCGTCGCGCCCTTGGCCACGCCGGTGGTGCCGCCGGTGTATTGTAAAAACGCGACGTCGTCGGGACCTTGCTGGACTGGCTTGAAACTTTGGCGGCCGCCTTCCGCGACCGCGGTGTTGAATTTGACGTGGCCCGGCAAACTCCAGGGCGGCACCATTTTCTTCACGCGGCGCACGACGAAGTTCACAAGCGCGCCCTTGATTCCCATCAGATCGCCCATCGCTGCCACGACGACATGCTTGATCGAGGTATTGCGGACGATCGCCTGCAATGTGACCGCGAAGTTTTCGAGCAGGATGATCGCTTCGGCACCGCTGTCCTTCAACTGATGCTCGAGCTCGCGCGGGGTGTAAAGCGGATTCACGTTCACCACCACGTAGCCCGCGCGCAGGATCGCGGCAATCGCCACCGGGTATTGCAGCACGTTCGGCATCATGATCGCGATGCGCGCGCCGCGGGCGAGACCTTTCGACTGAAACCACGCGGCCAGCTTGCGCGAGAGCGCGTCGAGCTCGCCATAGCTGATCTCCTGCCCCATGCAGACAAACGCCGGTTTTGCGCGATGGTCGCGGAAGGCTTCTTCGAGCAGTTCAGCGACAGACGAATAGCGGCTCGGGTCGATCTCTGCGGGTACGCCGGGCGGATAGGATTTCAGCCAGATTTTGTCCATGCAGCGTCTCCTTCTTTATTTTCGAATGGTCGTGCTAAAAACGCATCGTAGCATGGTCGCCTCGTTGCTATTTGCGAAAAGCGGCTTGGTTAGACTGCAGCCTCGAACCGGTTCGGGACGAGGGCGGCGGGGTTTTTGAATGGGTTTCAGGCGCGCTCGACTTCGACGAGGCAGTCGTAGAAAGTTGCCGATCCGCCCAGATCAGTGAGCGCCTGGCTGGTCACCTGGTTGGCATTGCGGCCGTCCGGCGCGAGCTTCTTCCACCAGATCGACAGACCGACGACGAGCCCTTCGCGCGCCTTGTCGGTGACCCGGACGCGCGCCTGCATCGAGCCGCGGTCGTTGAAAATGCGCACCTGATCGCCGTCGACGATTTTTCGCTGTTGGGCGTCAGCCGGGTGAATGTCCAGGTGCGGTTCGCCTTCCGTCGAGCGCAAACTTTCAATGTTCACGAACGTGCTGTTCAGGAAGTTGCGCGCGGGCGGCGAGATCATCGCGAGCGGATAGCGGGCGGCGAGTTCGGGCGCGCCGTCGGCCGATTCGTAGGGCGGCAGATAATCCGGCAGCGGGTCGAGCCCTTGCCGCGCGAGGCGCTCGCTGTAGAACTCGCATTTGCCGGACGGCGTGCGAAAGCCGCCTTCGGCAAACGGTGCGTCGGGCAAGTTCAGCTTTGCCCAGCCGGCCTGCTTCAGCGTATTCCAGTCCACGCCTTCGAGCGTTTTGTCTTGCCAACGGAAGGCGGCTTGCGCGACGGTTTCGTCGCTTTCGTACAGCGCCGGCTCCTCGAGGCCCATGCGACGCGCGAGGCCGCGAAAAATCTCGGTGTTCGGCCGCGCGCCGCCAACCGGAGCGATTGCCGGCAGGTTCACCATCACGTGGGTGTGGCCGTACGACTTGTGCACGTCGAGGTGTTCAAGCTGCGTGGTGGCGGGCAGCAGCAGATCGGCATAGTCCGCGGTGTCGGTCTGGAAATGCTCCAGTACGATCGTGAACAGGTCTTCACGCGCAAAACCTGCCGCGACGCGCTCGGAATCCGGTGCAACGGCGACCGGATTCGAGTTGTAGACGATTATTGCCTCGACTTTGGGCCCGAACGCGGCACCGCCCGGGTGCAGCAAAGCGTCGCCGATCGCATTCATATTGATGACGCGAGACGCCTTGGCCGGCCAGCCCGGCATCAGGTCCGGACGCTGCAACGCGTGCGAGTCGACAGGCGCCCACCCGGCCGAGGACAGCAGCGCACCGCCCGCTCTGTCCCGCCATGCGCCTGTCAGCGAGGGCAGGCTGGCGATGGCGCGCACGGCGTTGCCGCCGCCGCGGACCCTTTGCAAGCCGTAGTTCATTCGGATCGCGGCCTTTTTGGTGCTGCCGTAAAGGCGCGCGAGGTCGACGATCACCTGCTTGTCGATGCCGCAGATTCCGGCAACTCGCGCCGGCGAATAGCTGAGCGCGCGAGCCTTCAGTTCTGCAAAGCCTAGCGTATGGGCCGCGATGTACGCGTGGTCGAGCAGGTCATCGGCGATCAAGACGTTCATCATGCCGAGCGCTAAAGCGCCGTCAGTGCCGGGTTTCAGCGCAATGTGCCGGTGGCATTTTTCCGCCGTCAACGAGCGATACGGATCAATCGCAATCAGACGCGCGCCGCGGCGTTTGGCTTCCTGGGCGCGCGTCCAGAAATGCAGGTTCGACGCAATGGGATTGGAGCCCCAAATCAGAATCACCTCGCTCTCGGCGAAAAACTCGGTGAGCATGCCGAGACTCGCGCCATAGGTGTACTTCAACCCTGCGGCGCCTGCGGCTGCGCAGATCGTGCGGTCCAGCTGCGATGCGCCCAGCTTGTGAAAGAACCGCTGCGCAATGCTGTCGCCCTGAACCAGGCCCATCGTACCGGCGTAGCTGTACGGCAGGATCGCTTCCGGTGCGCGGCTCGCTATCTCGGAAAGACGCGTTGCGGCCAATTCGAACGCCTCGTCCCAACTGATCGGCTCAAAGCGGCCCTCGCCTTTGCGGCCGACACGCTTCATCGGCGTCGTCAGCCGATTCGGATGATGCACGCGCTCCGCATAGCGGCTGACTTTGGTACACAGCGCGCCTTGAGTCGGCGGATGCTCGGGGTCACCGACGACCTTGATCGCCCGCCCGCCCTCGACGGTCACGCGCATCGCGCAGGTATCGGGGCAATCGTGCGGACACACGGCGCGAGCGAATTCAGTCGGAGCATTCATCGGCGATCCGTCCAGGGGAACGGTGAGCGGTGGGGCAATTCCGGATTTTAGCGTCCATTCCGGTTTAGCCAGTGTGGTGCCTCCAAAAATGCCTTGGGCGTAGAATCAGTTATCACCGTGCCCGGGCCATGTAGCCCCGAGCGATCCCACGCAAGCCAAAGCACAGGCGCAACATCACTTCATCATGAAACTGATCCCTGAAATTCAAGCCGCTCACGGCGAAATCCAAACCCTTCGACGAACGATCCATGCCCACCCGGAACTGCGTTATGAAGAGACAGCAACAGCAGATCTGGTTGCGAGGAACCTTGAGTTCTGGGGCATCGAAACTCACCGTGGATTGGGCAAGACAGGCGTCGTCGGTGTACTGAAGCGCGGCAAAGGTACGCGCTCGATTGGACTCCGCGCTGACATGGACGCCTTGCCGATTCAGGAACTGAATGGCTTCAATCATCGCTCGCAAAACGACGGAAAGATGCACGCATGCGGCCACGATGGACATACCGCGATGCTCCTCGGCGCAGCGCGGCATCTGGCAAAACACGGCGAATTTGACGGCACGATCGTGTTCATTTTCCAGCCGGCCGAAGAGGGCGGCGCCGGCGCACAGGCAATGATCGACGATGGTCTGTTCGTCAAGTTTCCGGTAGATGCAGTGTTCGGCATCCATAATTGGCCAGGTATGCCGGCGGGCCACTTCGGCGTGACCGAAGGTCCGATCATGGCGTCGAGTAACGAATTCCGCGTTGAAATCAAGGGAGTAGGCTCTCATGCGGCGCTACCGCATAACGGCCGCGATCCCGTGTTTACGGCGGTGCAGATTGCGAACGGTCTGCAGAGCATCATCACGCGGAATAAGAAGCCAATTGATACCGCAGTGCTGTCGATTACGCAGATTCACGCTGGCGACGCCGTCAATGTTGTCCCGAACGTTGCGTGGATCGCAGGAACGGTACGCACTTTTACCACTGAAACGCTCGATCTGATCGAAGCGCGTATGCGCAAGATCGCCGAAAGCACCGCGGAAGCCTACGATTGTTCCGTTGAGATCCAGTTCCACAGAAACTATCCACCGACCATCAACAGCAGCGAAGAGACCCGTTTTGCGGCGGCGGTCATGAAGGAGATTGTCGGGCCGGAAAATGTCGACGACGCTGTCGAACCGACGATGGGTGCCGAGGACTTTTCCTTCATGTTGCTAGCGAAGCCGGGTTGTTACGCATTCCTGGGCAACGGCGACGGTGGTCATCGGGATTCAGGGCATGGCGCCGGCCCTTGCATGCTGCACAACGCAAGCTATGACTTCAACGACGAGCTATTGCCGATCGGTTCGACATACTGGGTGCGGTTGGCGCAAAGATTTCTTGCCCAGGAGAAATAGAGGTAGTTAGGCGGGCGTGAAGCGGCTTCTTGTCGTCGCCTCCTCGCTCTCGTGAGCATATGAGGCGGCAGTGTGGGACGTTACGTGTGGTTTTTGAGTTTTGTCCGACTTAGGTTAAAGCTTGTGTTTTTTGGACGCCGTAAACGCCGAAACCCCACCGTTATGGGGTGGGGTTCCGGCTGCTGCTGGGGAGCCTGACGATGACCTACTTTCACACGGGCAATCCGCACTATCATCGGCGTGGAGTCGTTTCACGGTCCTGTT
>DASPZL010000023.1:0-7706 GCA_035636295.1 Paraburkholderia sp. | reverse complement strand
CACACTTGTTACTCCCAATGTTCGATTCCCGGTGCAAAACTATTCCACGGTCAACAACGAGCGTTGAGCTACGAATGGAATCGCGCTTCAGTGCCGAGGCGCGGGAATTCACCCAAACCAGGAGATTGCAAAGCCATGACTACATCAGCCAGGAATGGACGGAAAGACGGACAGCCTGCCATGCACACACCGCCGGTCGTGTCGGCGCAGGCGTGGGACGCGGCCCGTCAGCAGCTGCTCGTTAAGGAAAAAGTGCAGACCCGCGCCCGTGACGCCTTGGCCGCCGAGCGCCGGCGAATGCCGTGGACGGCGGTGGAAACGGCGTATGCGTTCGAGGGGCCCGCGGGCAGGGCCAGCCTGCTCGACCTGTTTGACGGTCGGTGCCAACTGATCGTGTACCGCGCCTTCTTCGAGCCAGGCGTGTTCGGCTGGCCCGATCACGCCTGCCGGGGCTGCTCCATGGTGGCCGACCAGGTTGCGCACCTCGCCCACCTGAACGCCCGTGACACCACCCTCGTCTTCGTCTCGCGCGCGCCTCAGGCGGACATCGCGCGGCTGAAGGCGCGGATGGGCTGGGAGATACCGTGGTTCACCGTCACGGACAGCTTCGACGTCGACTTCGGCGTGGCCGAGTGGCACGGCACGAACGTGTTCTACCACGACGGCGACCGCGTGTTCCGTACGTACTTCATCAACAACCGCGGCGACGAGCAGATGGGGGGCACGTGGAACTACCTCGACATTACGCCGCTGGGCCGGCAGGAGGTCTGGGAGGACTCGCCCGAGGGCTATCCACAGACCCCGACCTACAAGTGGTGGAACTGGCACGACAGCTACGCCGCGGAGGCCGTGCCCGACAAGAAGTGGGTCGAGGTGTCGGACGCCGGTGAGGCAGCGTTCCGGAACCAGGACGCGAGCACGAAGCCGTGAGCCACGTTCAACGCTTTAAAACGGCAGCCCCGGCAATTCCGGCAGCTTCAAAGCATGCACGCCGATCGCCGATGCGTCGAGCCGTTCGGCACCGCCACTCGGCGTATTGACGATGAACGGCACGCCGGTCTGATCGGCGCGCACTAGTTCGGTCGAGCCGCCGCCGTCGAGATTGATCGCGTCATCCGCGCCAATAGCCTTCATCAGCTGCGCCGATTGCGCGTTGGTTGTACCCGTCGAATAACCCGCGACGCGCCCATCGATCACGACGAAATAGAGAAAGCGGCCCTGATGCGACAGCCCGACCAGCGTGCGTGGATTCGGATTGAGCGGATCGCCTTCGTTCGGGCTTTGCGCGCTGACGTCCTGGCGGTTTCTCAGCAGAATCGCCGAACCGGCGACCGCCGTATCGATCAGATTTAGATCCTGCGCCGAAATCTCCGGCGCTTCGGCGATATACGCGCGGCCCTGCCGCGTGATCGCGAGCACCGCTTCACTTTGGGTCGGATCATTGGTCAGCGGACTGACAATCTGGCCGTGCGACACCAGCAAGCCGATGATCGTCTTCGGCTCGGGCGTTGTCGCGCAGCACGGGGCGAAGAAGTTCGCGTTGATCGCGAGCCGCGCGCCGGTGCGCACGGCGAATTGCGAAATCGTCTCCGACGTCGTCATCAGCGGGCCGCTATGCCCGGTCGTCTCGACGCTCACGCCCGGCGCGCGCAGATCAACGCGTATCACGTACGCGCGGCTCACGGTCTGCTTGCCGCCGGCAGTCGCGGGATTCGACGGCACGGTCGCGGTTTCGGCATCGACGCCGAGATACACGGGCGAGAAGCCGCTTTGCGTGATCTGTGTGGTGGGATCAGGCACGTCGGCTTGCGCGCTCGCCGACGTGAAGCCGATGACCGCCGCGACGGCGAGCGCCTTCAGAGTTGCGCAGGCGGGGAAAAGGGCACGTGTCATGTCGTTAGTCTCCGTTGACGGTGGCGACGAAGTTGTCACCTGTTACCGTGCGCGAGACCTTAAAGGCGCGCCGTGACCATCACGTGATTTTTTCTTTTCGTTCGGCTTTCGATAATGGCCGCAAGCGCGTGTGCCAGAATGCATGCTCCCGCTGCATGGATCGCTAATCGACTTCTCCGAACGCTCCTGTGCGCACCTCGCCGTCGCGCAAGTAGCGGGTAATCAGCACGCCGTGAGGCGTGCTGGTCGAGTGCGCCAGAGTGAAGGCAGACGCTAGTGCGTTGTCGCCGAACAAGCGCTTGCCGCGTCCAAGTATGACGGGGTAAATCAGAAGCCGAAGGTCGTCCACCAAGCCGGCTACGAGCAGTTGGCGCACCATGTCGCCGCTGCCGAACGTCAATAGATTGGCGCCGTCCTGACGTTTAAGCGCGCGTATCGCGTCGGCAAGGTCGCCCTCCAGCGCATGACTGTTCTGCCAGTCAAGGGCACCGGATCGATGCGTGGCCACGTGCTTAGGTATGCTGTTGAACAGGTCCGCGATGGCGCGGCTGTCCGAATCGGCCGGTACGCGCGGCCAATACGCCGCGAATATGTCGTAGGTGCAACGCCCCAGCAGCAACTCGAACGGCTGCGAGAGCAGATCCTGCAAGTTTTGGCCGGTGGCTTCGTCGGCATAGGGAACCATCCAGCCACCAAGGCGGAATTCGCCGCTGGGATCTTCTCGAGGCCCGCCAGGCGATTGAATTACGCCATCCAGACTGATGAAAGCGGAAACAATGAGCTTGCGCATGATGTTCTCCAAGTCGACGAACCCGATCGGTCCGTAGATACGACGAACGATTCGCATGTGGATCGACAACCAGCCAAGCGGTCTACACGTGCTGGCCACGCCAAGCCTAACCCTGAATTAAGCCGTGCCGCGAAGCGGCGTCAGTAAGACTCGCCCACTGCCCGAACATCGCTGGGCAGACATTCCGGGCAAAACCGGATGCCGACGGCTGAACGGTATTGTTCCGGGACTTTTTCGGCCTTTTAAAAAGCTGCCCGTTTTTCCCGCAGGCAGGAGGAAGTGTTGCTGTGCCCGACAAGGTACTTTGTAAAAAAAGTCCATAACTTTTGGCATCAGACGCCAGACTTCATCCCGACCGCGCGTTGCGTTGCCACAGATCGCCGTTTGCCGCGTCGAAGTCGTCTCTGTCGGCACCGCTTTCGTCGTCGAGCCATCGCCGTGCCCATTCCAGCGCGAACAGCTGCGCCGCCTCGCACGTCGTAAAGCTCGGACCGATGAGACCTGAACGTGCGATCCGTTGTTCGTCCAGCACGATTTCGGCCCATCCACGGAATCGCGCGCTCGCCACGCGATCGGCGGCAACGTGGATGACGTAGCCGCGTGGATCGAATTCGCGTTTGCCTTGACACGCGACGTCCCTCGCGGGCGACTCAGACGTAAGGTTGGTTTGGCGGGCGTTGGCCGGGGCGCGCGAGTCGATTCGGGCAGGCATGGCGCGCGAAGAATCCGGCAGCCGCCGCGCGATTTCAGTGAACATATCCGGTGTGTGCGGCCGCTGGAGAATGTCATGCGACGCCTGCCACGATGCCTGGCTCTTCCAGGACACCTGGCGAAGGCCGTTGTCCCGGAGTGGACGGTCAAGGCGTTGAGGCGCGGTATGACGGACTTCCGCCAACCCGTTCGGGCCATAACGGAAGGTGCGACCGACGCTGGAAAGACGTCTCTGCATTTCCGCAAGGGCGCCGCTTGCGCGCCACTTCTGGTAGCGGCACCGACACGTCGGCACTGAAGGATAGTTTTCCGGCAGCCTGGACCACGGCTCACCGGTCGTCAGTATCCACAGCACGGCATTCGCCACGACGCGAACCTCCGTGCGCGGCCGGCCCCGCTTTCCACGAGCGATGGTGGCATCCGAGAGAACCGGCGCCAGCAGCAGCCATTCCTCGTCACTGATTTCGTCGAAGTACACGCTCTTCTCCATAGTCAGACGGTCCGCTCATACAGGGAGCGAGCCTGGCCGTCGTATCTGGAAACCTGGCTTGAAGCGCCGCGGAGGCGATTGCGGATTCACGTGACGGACGCCGGACAGAGAACATCGTATGTAGCCAGTTATCGCGGTGCTGTCAGGACAGGGAGAAAAAGAGCCGGATAAAGGCTGAATTTTCGGTGAGGGTTTCCCTACGCTCCGTTCGCTTTCCCAATGTCCGCGCTCACCATCGCATTGCAGCATGCTTTGCTTTAAGTACCTCGTGAAGACTTGTCATCAAAAATGATGAGTTTACCTAAGCAAAAAAACTTGCATTTACCGTGGAAAAAACTACCTTGATTAAACAAAAGATTCATCGTTCGGCATCGGAGGAGACATATGCCGGCTACACGTATGATGATTGCGCGTCGCGCCGGTGTCAGCGTCGCCACGGTTGATCGTGTGCTGCGTGACGACCAGGCCGTGCGTCCGGAAACCGCGGAGCGCGTCCATCTCGCGCTCGCGACGCTGCGTGACGAGCGCGCGAGCCGCGGCCGGCCGGCGAAGCTCAGTTCGTTTCGCGTCGCCTTCGTCCTTCCCCAGGTCAACTCGCGTTTTCTCGATCACGTCGAGCGCGACATCGCGCTGTCGGCGAGTTTCTTTCGCGAGCACCGCATCATCCCGTCGTTCTATCGCTGCGATTTTTCGAGTCAACGCGACACCGCCGCCTTCTCCGAGCAGGTCGTCGATTACGACGCGCTCGTGCTCGTTCCACTCGACTATCCGTGGGTCGAACGCCTGATCGAGGACATGAGCGAGGCGAGCGTGCCGGTCGTCACGGTTTTCTCGGATCTGCCTTCGAGCCGCCGCGCGGCTTACGTCGGCGTCGATAACCGGATCGCCGGGCGCACAGCGGGTCTGTTGATGGGGCGATTCCTCGGCGCGCGCATCGGCACCGTGGCGGTGTTGTCCGCGTCGTCGCGATTGCACGATCAACTGGAGCGCCGAACCGGTTTTTCCCAGGTGCTCGAAGAGGATTTCCGCAACCTGCGCTGGATTGCCGAACCCGATTTCTCCGAAGACGACGATGGCGCCGGCCTCGCCGTTCAGGGCCTGCTCGCGCGCCATCCGGATCTCGTCGGCGTCTATGCGACGGGCGGTGGCATTTCCGGCATCGCGTCGGCATTGCAGGAATCGGCCGACAAGGCACGCGTTGTCCTGATCGGTCACGAATGCACCGCGGAAACCCGTATCCACCTGTCCGAACGCGCGATCGACGTGATTCTCGATCAGGACGTGCGCGGCATCGTTCACTGGGCCGGCCTTGCCGCGATCAATTTTCTCAACGACGTGCGTGGCGCGCTCGCCATCCCGACGCCGGAAACCCGAATCTATCTTCGTGAGAATGCGCATGCCTGAAGCTCGCGACACGCGGACTGCCGTCTGAATCCGCCGGAGTCGAAACACGGCGCCCGGCGCATGGGCGCTGCCTGATATCAGGTTGGAGACCCAGGAAAGACAAGGAGAATACAAATGTTACGTCTTACGTCAGCGAAGCGAGTGGCGGCGGCCCTGGTTTCGCTAGGGCTTGGCATGGCAACGGGAGCGCACGCTCAAGACAAGCAGTTGACGTTATGTTGGGCGGCATGGGACCCGGCCAACGCACTCGTCGAACTGTCGAAGGATTTCACGGCGAAGACCGGCATCAAGATGAAGTTCGAGTTCGTGCCGTGGACCAGTTACGCGGACCGCTTCATCAATGAACTGAATTCGCACGGCAAGCTGTGCGATCTGATCATCGGCGACAGTCAGTGGATCGGCGGCGCGGCGGTGAACGGGCACTACGTGAAGCTCAACGATTTCTTCGCGAAGAACAAGATCTCGATGAACGACTTCGTGCCCGCGACGGTAGTGGGTTACGCCGAGTGGCCGAAGAATACGCCGAACTACTGGGCGTTACCCGCAATGGCGGACGCCGTCGGCTGGACGTATCGCAAGGACTGGTTCGCGCGCCCCGAATTGCGCGCGGAGTTCAAACAGAAATATAAACGCGAACTCGAACCGCCCACCACGATGGATGAACTCAAGCAGACCGCGGAGTTTTTCCAGGGCCGCAAGATCGACGGTAAGACGGTGTACGGCGCCTATATCTTTACCGAGCGTGGGTCAGAAGGAATCACGATGGGCGTGACCAACGCGCTCTATAACTTCGGCTTCGAGTATCAGGATCCAAAGAAACCGTATCACCTCGACGGATTCGTCAATTCGCCGGGCGCGGTCAAGGGTCTCGAGTTCTACAAGGCGCTCTACAAATGCTGCACGGCGCCTGGCATGACGAACGCGTATATGCAGGAAGGCCTCGACGCGTTCAAGTCCGGCCAGGTCGCCATGCAGATGAACTGGTTCGCGTTTTTTCCCGGCCTTTACAAAGACCCGAATGTCGGCGGCGACAAGATCGGTTTCTTCGTGAATCCGCGTGAGACGAAGCAGTTCACGCAACTGGGCGGACAGGGCATTTCGGTCGTGTCGTACTCGGATCATAAGGACGACGCGCTCGAATACATCAAATGGTTCGCGCAGGCCGACGTGCAGAAGAAGTGGTGGCAAATCGGCGGGTATTCGGCGGCGAAGTCGGTGGTCGACGCACCGGACTTCCCGAAGAGTGCGCCGTTCGCACCGGCTTTCCTCAAGTCGATGTCGATCGTCAAGGACTTCTGGGCGGAACCCGCGTATGCCGAACTGCTGCTCGACATGCAAAAGCGCGTGCATGACTTTGTCGTGGCTGATAAGGGCACGGCCAAGGAAGCGCTCGATCTGCTCGTCAAGGACTGGAACAAGGTCTTCAAGGCCGAAGGCAAGAACTAGCGTGTTTCCGGACTGGACCGGCGCGAGTCTCAACAGTGTGGCGCCGGTCCGCTTAAAGGAGTCAGGCATGTCGGCAAACAAGCCTTTTTCAACCACGGGCCTCGAAGCCGGCGCGCCGGTGCGTGTGGCCGCGCGTGCGCGTGGCCTGTCGGACAGAACGATTGCGTGGCTGTTCATTCTGCCGACCATCCTGCTGCTGCTCGCGATCAACATCTTTCCGTTGATCTGGGCGTTGCGGCTCTCGTTCACGAATTTCAAGTCGAACATGCCGAGCGTGCCGGCGCGCTTTGTCGGCATCGACAACTACACCGACATTCTCACCGACGAAGACGTCTGGTACGCGATGCAGGTCACCGCGCGCTTCGTGTTCTGGTCGGTCGGGCTCGAGGTGTTGCTTGGTTTTGGCCTCGCGCTGCTGATCAACCGGCAGTTTCGCGGCCATAGTTTCTGGACCACGCTGATTCTTTTGCCGATGATGCTTTCGCCCGCCGTGGTCGGCAATTTCTGGACGTTTCTGCTGCAACCGCAAACGGGTCTGTTCAACGATATCGTCAGCTTCTTTACCGGCATCGCGCCCGGCTCGTTCCAGATGATCGGCGACGTTGCGCTTGCGCCGTGGACCATCGTCATGGTCGATACGTGGATGTGGACGCCATACGTGATGCTGATCTGCCTCGCCGGCTTGCGTTCGATTCCCGACTATATCTACGAAGCGGCCGAAGTCGATCGCGCGACGCCGTTGCGCCAGTTCTGGTCGATCACGCTGCCGATGACCTTGCCGTTCCTGATGCTCGCGGTGCTGTTTCGCGGCATCGAGAACTTCAAGATGTTCGATATGGTGAACCTGCTGACGTCAGGCGGGCCGGGTTCGATTACGGAGACCGTATCGATCACGCTCAAGCGTGCCGCATTCGAGAAGTGGCAAACCGGTTATTCGTCGGCGCTCGCGATCATTCTGTTCGTGACCGTGTT
>DASPZL010000022.1:0-10393 GCA_035636295.1 Paraburkholderia sp. | reverse complement strand
ACCGAATTGCAGACGGTCGCGGCGCGCACGCACGATCAACCGCTGGTGTATACCGATGCGATGCGCGAAGCCGTCATCAGGCAACGTTGCACGGGTCATGACACGCACGCCGTCACCGAGGACGTGCTGAAGGCGCGCACGCTCGCGCACGACTATACGAAAACGGCCTACGACGATCTACAGAGCTTCCTGCGCGATTTCTTGCGCATCAGCGCCGGCACCGGGGCAAGCGGCGCGCTCACGCCGCTCGTCGCGTTTCACGATCTGCGGCCGTCGAGTCCGAGCCTGCGGCAGCGCTCGCTGAGCCAGCACGGCGCGCTCGGCATGTCGCGCTGGCGCGTGGCCGGCAGTGCGGCGGCGGATGACGGCGCGAGCGACGGCGGGACGAATCGCGGCACAACGCATGCGCCGGGGGACGATGCGCATGCGCAAGCCGCCGCCTCGCGCTCCCGCGGTTCGGGGTCGACGTCATAGCTTCGCGATCCTGATGGAATGCGGCTGCCAATACCGTAAGTTCAAATCCCATGACGCAGCCACGCGCTGTGATTCCGACGAACGTGAAGACCGCCAACTGAACGAGAGTTCCAATGAAGATCCTGCGCATCCTGACGGGCACCCATGCGGGTATTCAGGCGCGCCTCACGCCCGGCCGCTACCGGATCGGCAAGGCGGACGACACCGACATCTGCATCACCGACTGGGACGACGAGGAAGTCGTCGTCGAACTCGACGAAGCGGGCGTCATGAGCGCACGGCGTTCGAGCGCGTCGGACGCCGATCCGTCCGTCGTGATGATTCCGGATTTCGTGCCGTTTCCGTTCGGCACGACCGTGCTGTGCTTCGGCGCGGAAGACGCGACATGGCCACCCGACATCCAGCTGCTGGCGAGCATGTACAACGGCACCGGCGTGCCGGGCGCGCCGGCGCACGGCGCGGGCACAGAAGTCGGTGCCATGCGGCGGAGGCCCGGCGGCCGCTCGCTGCGCGTACTGGGCACCATCGCGCTGGTGGGCGCGCTTTTCGTCGCGGGGGGTTCCGTGCTCGCGAGCGTGCTGTTCGGCCAGCGGACCACGCCCCTGCCGCACTCCGCGCCCGAGGTCGCCGCGACGCTGCGGCGTCAGTTGCATGAAGCGAATCTCGACGGCCTGCGGGTGCGACCGCAAGGCGGCACCGTGGTGATCGACGGCATGGTCGACGACGCGTCGCAAGACATCGCGGCACGCTCGATCCTCGGGCGAACCGGCTTTCACGCGATTGCACGCCAGTACGACGTCGCGCACGCGGATGTCGCCAGCATAGACGAGCTGCTCGCCACCGACGGCGTTCACGTGCGTTATGCCGGCAACGGCGTGTTCGAAGTGGCCGGCATCGTGCCCTCGCTCACCCGTTTCGAGGACGCGCTGAACCGGCTGCGCGCGGACCTCGACGGCAACGTCAAGCGGCTCGACGTCGACGTCACCGAAGCGCCCGCCGCGTCGGCGGTGGTCTATACGGCGATGCTCGACGTCGGCAACACGCGGTACGTACAGACCCAGGACGGCGTCAAGCACGTCTTCGTGGCGGGCGCGGGCAATGCCGCGAGCGGCCCACGCACGCTGCGCGAATCGATCACGCCGAGCCACGGCGATGTTCACTGAAACCCGTCTCACTCAGGAGAAACCCATGTACGAAGCACTCGAAGCCGTCATCGTCGATATGAATCAACTCGAAACCACGCTTTCGCAGGGGCGCGCCGGCGCGCGCATCGCCGCGATCGCCGCGGCATTCGAGGACTGCGCGCAACGCGTGAGCGACGCGACCTCCGCCGCGACCGACGAAACCGAACGCGCGGCGCTTCAGAAAATCTATCGCGGCATGATCGCGGGCCGTCGGATCGTGCATCAGTTGAACGAACTCGCGCTGACGGATACAGCCGTCAGCCATTGAGCCGGTGTCAGGCAGGTAGTGGCAGCAAGCGGGCCGGCGCCCGCCGCAGTTCTTGCAGTCTCGCAGTGCGCGTGCGATGCACGCATGGCAGCCGGGCGGGCGCAACGCTCCGCGGGAGACGCGCGTCCGTTCGGCATCCGAAGTTAGTCCGTTGTTCTAACTCTGGTCGTTTTAACCTGGTCTTTTAACTTTTACTCGTTGGAGGCAGTTATGTCTTTCGGAGCTGCAGCAGGCATGGAAGCAATGATGTCCACCATGGTGCCCTTGATGATCGAGAGCACGATGATGCAATTGATGATGTCGCAAATCCAGATGGTCAGCAACATCGCCAAGACCGGCGCGCAGGATGCCGAAGAGGATTCGAAGAAGGGTTGAGGTCCTCGCGAATCGCGCAGGCGCGGCTTACGCCTCGTTTGCGCTCTGGACGGTCCGGGGCGCGCCGCGTCCCGGTCCCGGCAAGCGCCTCGGGTGAGCCGACATGAGTATCGAACGATTTGCGGAAGTGCTGCGCGACGCCTGCGCCGTCGTCGGACTGCCCGATGCCGACTATGTGCTGGAAACCCGCATGATCGAAGTCGAAGGGTTCGACGTCAGGCTCGATCACTTCGAAAACGACCCGGAGGCGATGTATGTGAACTTCCACTACGGCACGGTCACCGCCGGCCGCACGCTCGTCATTTTCCGGCTGATGCTGGAGGCCAATCTGCTGATCTACGCGCAGGACCAGGCCCAGCTCGGTCTAGACTCGGAGACAGGCGGCATCATTCTGATCCTGCGTCTGCCGCTCACGCCCGACGTCGACGGCACCGTGGTCGCGGATCTGGTGACGCACTACACCGAACACGGCCGCTACTGGCGCAGCAACATCATCGAATCGAGCGACGAGATGTTCGCGGGCATCGTCAAAGGCGACTATCACTGGCTGCGCGCCTGAGCGGCGTCGATCGGCTCAGGCGGCCTTCACCGCTTCAGCCGGGCATCAGGCGCGGCACCAGCATCACCACCCAAGCCTGGCCTTGCGCGGCGTCCGTGTGCATCGCCGGTGTCCTTTCGATCATGACGAGCGCGTCCTCGGGATCGAGCGCCATGCGCGCGACGTCGATTTCCGCCCCGCGCCATTCGACTGCGAGCGCCACCGAACGATGCGCCGGCGCGGCGCCGACGGAAGGAACAACGCGCACCGCGACATCGGCGTCCTGCCGCGCCGTGCTCGCTGCGTCCACCGTGCCCGCAGCGGACGCAGCCTGGACTTCGCTCGCGCCCGCGTCGCCGGCAACGGTGCCCGCAACGAAAACCGGCCGTTGCGCTTTCCGTTCATAAGCCACCGCGACGCCCTCGACGGTAAGCAGTTCGCTGTCCGCGACAACGCGTGCGCCGGACGCATGACGTATCGAGTCGGCCGCGGCCTGTGCCGATGCCCCCTGAAGATGCAGATGGCTCGCGCCCGCAAGGCCGAGCGCGCTCAAGGTCTCCGGACGCACGTCGGCGATCAGTAGACGGATCGCGACGAGTTGCTCGGGCCGGTCGAGCGCCGCGACAGCGCGCGCGTCGTCGTCGAGTTTTTGCGGACGGTCGCGGATCAGCACGGCGTTCGTGCGTGGATCGGCACTGATGACCGGCAATGCCGGTTCATATTCGGTAATGTCTGCCCGCATGTCGCCGTGCGGATCGAGCACGCTCGCGGCGCGGCTCGCAATGCCGCGCACGACGTTGGTACGGTCGTTCGTGAGCGCGGTGCGGTCGGCGGCGGCCCCGTAGTGAAGCGTCACGACCCGCACGAAGGTTTTCACCCGCATGCGTGCCGCCGTCTCCAACTGCTGCGCGGCACGGCCGACCAGCGACAGATACGGCGCGGGACCGCGCACCGTGACGAGCCCGCGCGCGGGCGTGTCGACGCGCAGCGGAAAACGCGGGTCGTCATTGCCGGTTTGCGCGAGCAGCGCATGCAGATCGGCGCTGCTCGCATAGTTGAGGCGGAACACGACGGTCGGCTGGGCACGCGCCGCATCCACATGCAGGACGGCGCCGTCGTAGTACCAGACGAGCTCGAACGAGTGAGCAAGCACTTCGAGAAAGCGTTGCGGCGGCATATCGAAGCGGCCTTCGACACGCCCCGTCAATTGCGTGCCGCACGACACCGGCACCTGGGTCTCTTGCGACAGATCGTGCAGCACGTCGACGAGCGGCGCGCCGCTCGTCGAATAGCGAAACCGCGCAATACGCCATGCGGGCAGCGCGGGGCGGCCGCACGACGCGCGTTCGCACGGCCGTGATGCGCGCACCGCATGCGCCGGACGTGCCACATTCGCCACGTGTGTGCCCTTCGCCACCTTCGCCGCATCGCGCGCCTCGGCGGCCGGAATTCCGGAGACGGCCGCGACATTCGCCGTCCACGCACCAGCGAGCGCCAGCGAAATGCACGCGCGCGCGAGGAGCCGCGTCAACGCTTCAAGGCCAGGATTTCGTCGCCGCCGAAGTCGGCCATCGAGGACGGCGTCGCCGCTTCGCTGAGATTGAGCCGGTAGCCCTTGCCGTAGACCGACTGGATCACCCAATCGATCTGCATGCTCTTGAGGCTCGCGCGCAGGCGGCTCACGTACATGTCCACCGAACGGCTCTGCGAACTGCCGTCCCACCCCCACACGACCGAATGCAGGTCCTGCCGTTGCACGACGATGCCGCGATGCGACGCGAGGTGCCAGAGCAGATCGAATTCCTTCGCGCCGAGCGTATGCACGATGTCGCCCCGGCTGATCGTCAGGTTCGCGCGGTCGAGCAGATACTGGCCGACGATCATCCGGCGGCGTTCGCTGCCCGCCGTCTGGAAACGCCGCAAAAGTGCGCGGATGCGCGCGAGAAACACGAGCCTGTCGACCGGCTTGACGAGAAAATCGTCCGCGCCCGTATCGAGAATCCGGACGATCTCTTCTTCGTCGGAATGGACCGTCTGGAAGATCACGGGCACCGTGGAGCGGGACCGTCCGCGCACCCAGCTCAGCAGCTTTTCGCCGGACATGCCGGGCACGTCCCAATCGAAAATCATCAGGTCGGCCCAGTGGTCGGACAGGTGATTACGTGCATCCAGCCCATCGTTGAACGCCTCGACCTGATACCCTTCGGCCTTCAGCCACGAGACCAGCACCGCTTGCTGGATCAGGTCGTCCTCCAACAATACGATTCGAGTCTGATTACGCATCATAAATTGCACTCCGGTCAGGGTGCCTTCCTATACCATCGGCGCCCTCTATCGATCGGAACGGCTGCGCGGCGGGCGCTCGAACGCCGCAAAGCCGATGCCGCCGGTACGCTCGCCGCCCGGCGAGCGAGGCTCGCTTCGGTGCAATGACAGACGCGGCAAGCGCACGACAAAATCCGTTCCCGCATCGCGGTTCGCTTCGGCGTGCAAAGAGCCGCCGTGCAGTCCGACGATGCGCGCAGCGAGCTTCAAACCAATCCCGAAGCCGCCAATGGACTGTGGCCCGAGCTCGTCGAAGTCCGTCATTGGGCAGTCCGGAGACAAGCCCGGCAAACCGCCGGCCTCATCGCTCACAGCAATAACGGCATGCTCTCCGGCGATCTTTAGCGAAACCGTCACACGTCCGCCGGTGCGCGATGCCTGGATCGCGTTGTCGATCAGGTTCTGCAGCGCCCGCATGACGAACACTTGCACGCCGCTCACCCACACCGCGGGTTCGTCGGCGATCCACAAACGCAGCGCGACGTTGCGGTACACCGCGGCGACCTCGAGCTTTGGAATCACGCTGCGGACCGCCGCGCGCAGATCGAAGCGGGAGAAGTCGCGGTGCCGCAGCGCGCCGGCCACGGACGTGAAGATGAACTGGTCGCCGAGCGACAGCGCGTAACGCGCGAGTTCGGCGACGCGTTGCATGCCGCCGCAGTCTTCGAATGCCTGCCGGTCATGTTCGTGCAGTTGCGTGAGCGCGACGATCGAGTTCTGCGGCGAGCGCAAATCGTGGGACAGAAAGCGCAGCGATTCCGCACGATTGGTCAACGCCCGGCGCATATCGGTCATATCGGACACTCGCAGCACCGCCGCGACATGTTGAGCATTTTTTGCCGGTTCGAGCCGCAGCCACAGCCAGCGATCGCCGAGCGCGAGCTCGAAGCCCTGCTCCAATGCGAGGGTCGGCGTGTCTTCGACATGCGCTTCGTCCCACGGCTCTTCCGCCGGTTCGAGCTCCGGAAGCAATGCGGAGAACGCCATGCCCGCTTCGATTTCGCGTTCCAATAGATGCGCCGCGCCGCGCGTCGCAAAGAGCACGTGATGGCGGACATCGAGAGCGATCGTGCCCCACGGCTCGCCGTCGCACAGCGCCTCCATGTCACATTCGGCCGCGTTCCCGATGATGGCCGCCGGCCCGGCATGCTGGCCAGAACGAAGCAAGATGGACATCTCCCTCCCTCGATCATTTAGCAGATCATAAGTGATCAATTGTCAGATCATATAGCGAAACATTTCGTAAGGAGCGGCGACCCGGCATGCGATCCGCACTCTCTTACAAACACATTTCATGTCGGCGAACAGGCATCGCGTGTTCGTCATCATCGCGCTGATGGCGCTCGCGCAACGTCATTGATCCGAAGCCGGAGGCAGCCATGCGAACGCCGCATATTCCCATGCGAAGGCCGCATCGCGCCCGATTTTTGGCGCCGATACAGTGCGCCCAGATCCTGACGATCGTCATGCGCCGCCCGCACCGTGCCGCCGGCCGCTTCCACAACAACGGTGCGGGAAGGTGACGTTCGTGATGAATGGTGGTTCCTGCGTTGCCCTCGGCGCGCGCGAACCGTTCGGTCCGATCCGGCTTCGTGCCGCCCAATGCGGCGCACGCTGCTTCGGTTTATCTGGTGAAGTGAAACGGGGATATACATGAAACAAAAAGTTCTGCTTTCCGCACTGAGTGCGGCGTGCCTGCTCTGCGCCGGCGCCGCGCACGCCGCCGGGCTGCCGACGCTCGACAAGATCAAGAACTCCGCGGTGATCAACCTGGGCGTGCGCGAATCGTCGATTCCGTTCTCGTACTACGACAACAACCAGAATACGATCGGCTACTCGCAGGACATCGCGATGAGGATCGTCGATGCGATCAAGGCGAAGTACAACCTGCCGAATCTCACGGTGCGTCTCATCCCGATCACGTCGCAAAACCGGATTCCGCTCGTGCAGAACGGCACGATCGATCTCGAATGCGGATCGACCACGCACACCTTCGCACGCGAAAATCAGGCGGCGTTCTCGACCAACATCTTCTTCTACGGCATCCGCTTCATCACGAAGAACAACTCGGGCATCAAGGACTTCCCCGATCTCGCGGGCAAGGTCGTCGCGACGACCGCGGGCACGTCGGACGAGCGCATGCTGCGCATGATGAACGAGAAGGACCATATGAACATGGAGATCATCAGCGCGAAGGACCACGGCGAATCGTTCCTCAACGTGCAGACCGGACGCGCGGTCGCGTTCGTGATGGACGAGCCGCTGCTTTATGGCGAACGCGCGAAGATCAAGAACCCCGAAGACTACGCGGTGCGCGGCACGCCGCCCGTCACCGAAAACTACGCGTGCATGATGCGCAAGGACCCGGAGTTCAAGGCCTTCGTCGACAACGTGATCACGACGATGGAAACCTCGGGCGAAGCGCTGAAGCTCTATACCAAGTGGTTCACGCAACCGGTTCCGCCCAACAACATGAACCTCCGCTATCCGCTGAGCCAGGAATTGAAGGAACTGTTCGCCCATCCGAACGACAAGGCGTTCGACTAACTCGCACGCGGAAACCGCAAGCGCATAAAAAAACCGCCGCAAGCGACTCGCGTCGCAGGCGGCGGGAAGGGCAACCCGGGCAAGCCCGGGCGGCCAAGAGGCCGGTTCTTATAGGTCGATGATGCGCGGGGTCAGCAGGAACAGCCGCTCCATATGGCTGTCCTCCTTGTCGGTGTACTTGAACAGATTGCCGAGCACGGGAATCTTCGAGAGCAGCGGCACGCCAGTCGAGTCGTTCGTGTGATTGTTGGTCTTGTAGCCGGCCACGAGCAGCGACTCGCCTTCGTTGATGAACGCGGACGTATTGATGTTCGTGCTCGATATCACCGGAATGTTGTCCACGGTCTGACCCGTCAGTTGCCCGTCCTGGATCGCGACGTCGAGCTTGATCTGCTTGCGGCCGTTCTCGTCGACGACCATCGGCAGCACGCGCAGCGAGACGCCGGTCGACACGCTGTACAGATCCGCCGACGTGTAGCCTGTCACCCGCACGAAAAACTGCGTCTGGTTCGCCATGTCGGCTTCGATGTCATCGAGCGTCGTGACCTTCGGGCTCGCCTCGATCTTCGCGAGGTTGCGCTCTTCGAGCGCGGACACGCTCGCCATCAGATAGCGCCCGGCGTTGCCGATTACCGTCGTGAGCACGCCGCCCACCGGCGTCGCCGCGGCGGTCACGTTGCCCGCCAGCGTCGTCTGGCCGAAGTTCTGCGAGATCGTGCCGTTGTACGTGTTCTGCGCCGTCAATCCGCTGCCGGTCTGAAAATCCGCGTGGCTGTTGTGCGCGCTCCAGGCCACGCCGAGCTGGCCGATCGCCGAATCGCTGACCTCGAAGATGTGCGCCTCGATCTCGATCAGGCGCGGCTTCACGTCGAGCCGCTGGATCAGTTCCGGATACTGATACATGCGATCCGGCGTGTCGCGGATCAGCACCGAGTTGGTCCGTTGATCCGCTTCGATGACCGGCAGCTTGTCGTCTTCGGACGCGCCGTCGCCGCTCGACTGGCCCGAGCTCGACGCGTTCGACACGGCCGACGACAGTTGCGGCGATGCGTGGCCGCTCAATCCCGCGAGCACGCCGAGCGACGATTCGCCGTTCGCGAGCGTCGTGCCCTGCGGCAACGGCGCGCCCGAGTTCGAACCGCTTGCGCCGCCGAGGCTCGTCATCGGCTGCGAACGCTGGACGTTCGACGCACGCGTGTTTTTCCCGCCACCGCCGCCGTTGCCCGAATCTTTCTTCTGCTGCGGGTGATAGATATTGTTGAGCACCGTCGAGACGCCGGGCAACGTTACCGTCTGACCGTCGGCATTCACCGCGCGGTCCATCGACCACGCGTGATGCAGCGGGAAGACCTGGACCACCGTGCCGGCGCGATGCTGCGTCGTGCTGTCGAGCCGCTGCGCGATGTCGCCGACGAGCTTCACGTAGTTCGGCGGACCGTTGACGATCGCCACGCCCTGCGCGTCGTCGTAGGTGATGCTGAAACGCGGATCGGTCACGTGCATCGACGCGAGCGTGGCGCGCAGTTGCCCGGTGCTGCCATGATCGAGCTTGATGAGCGTGCTTTTCATTTCATCCGGTGTCACGATGTCGAGCACCTGGCCGTCGTAGTACCAGACGAAACCGAACGACGACGCGAGGGTATCGAGAAAGCGTTGCGGTGGCATATGGAACTTGCCCGTCACCGTGCCTTGCACCTCCTTCGAGATGTTGGCCGGAATCCCCTGGCTCGCGGAGAAGTCGCGCAGCACGTCCTTGATGTCCTTCGAATCGGCGGCGTAGTCGATGACCCGTGCGTTCCAGTGAACCGGCGCCGCATGTGGAGCGACCACACAACACGTCATAAGAATGATCGACAGAACTGTGTAGACAAGTTTTCGCATGATCGTCACGTAGAAAGAAAGGGGCGGGTCCCGGTTACCGATGATTCGCTCCGGCCGATCCTCCGTCAACGCTCGTCATGCGACGGCCCGCCTCTCACTTCCGATTGCCGCACGTGGGTTCGCGAGACTGCGGCTCACGCTTGCCTCGCCGTTGCGCCGTCGCGCCGTTGCGTCGAACCAACGCACGGCCCGGCTCCCTCAGTAATACGTATTAACCGTCCAGCCTTCGACGATCGGCGTGTTGGGTATCGATTGCCCCTGCTGGCCCAGCAGGCTGCTTGTCCACGGCGTGGTGATCACCGAATAGGTGGCCCAGTTCGTCACGATACGAACGCGATACGTGCCCGCGGAGACGGCTTGCGTCAACGCGGTGGTGATGCCGCCCGAGTCGTCCGTCAGCGTCGGCCCCTGGGCCTCGGAATGGCCGACCGACGTGCTCGTGCTGTCGAGAATGTCCACGGCCTGCGACATCTGCGCCCGCGCGCCGGTGGCGCCGGTACTCGAGCCGTCGTTCATGTGCCCCCACGTCGATGCCGCGACGATCCCGGGCTTGGTCATCGTCACGGTCAGGTAGCTGGTGTAGGAGTACGTGCCGTTCGTCGCGTTGTAGGAGAACGGACCGCTCGTCCACGCGCCGCCCGGCACGCCGCCGCAGCCCGTGTAATCGGTCGCGCCGACCGACGCCATCAGGATCGTGCAGCCGGTGTAGTTGTTCGCCGGTTCGATCTCGGTCTGCGTCTGCCACGTGCCGTTGCGGCAGGACAGCACCCGTCCTGTCGAATCGGTCGCCACCGGCGTCGT
>DASPZL010000021.1:0-16981 GCA_035636295.1 Paraburkholderia sp. | reverse complement strand
ATCGAACGCAGCGGACTCGAGAGGATGGCGAGCGATGCGATGTTGCAGACGCGGCTTCTGGTGAACAATCCGCGGCCGCTTATCGAGGCCGATGCATTGGCGATTTATAGCGCTGCGTTTTGATGTTGCGTTAGGCGTCGGTGGGAAGTGGCGACGCTGCAGTGGTGGGTGTTCGCGAACGGCGGCTCGGTGTCGTTACGGCAGGCGGACATGTTACGTAGCACCCGAGCGGAACACGACACTTGCATGACGCGCGAAATCGTTTTTTCCATTTTTAAATTCTTTTTTTAAACTTTTTTGTAGATTGAAATGCGTCTAATGCGCGATACGATGGCATAACTAGCATTTGGCGCGCAACTTGCTGCGATGGTCCCGCCAACGATCATTCAACGGGGACCATCATGCAAAAATTCGCCGGTCGCACAGCGCTCGCTGTCGCCACGTCTATGCGTTCGCCACTATCCAACTTACGGCTTCACCTCGTTGACAAACTGATTGGTGAACGTTCGCGATAGATCGATGTGACGTCCCTTCACCGAGGGATTGAAACCCGACAGCACCTTGAGCACCGTCTGCGGACCGTCGGCTGGCATCTTGCCGTCGGCGGTGAACATCGGCAACGACGCCTTCAATGCGCTGACATAGAGCGCCTTGTCGCTGCCGATGTAGTCTTTCGGCATTCGCGCGGCGATCTCCTCGGCGCTGTGCGTGTGCAGGTATTGCAGCGTCCTCACGAAGGCGTGCGCGAGTTTGGCCGCCTCCTGCGGGTGTGTATCGAGCCACGCGCTCTGCACGTACAGGCTCGAAGCCGGATACGTGCCGCCGAGCGCCGCACGCGTGCTCTCCACGTTGCGCATGTCCACCAATACCTTGGCGTCGCCGGATTTGAGCAGTTGCGACACGGTCGGCTCGGTGGTCATGCCCGCGTCGATGCGGCCTTGCCTGATTGCCGCGATAAAGCTGTTGTCCGCGCCGACCGGCAGCACCGTGTATTGCGAGCTCGCCACGCCCTTGAGTTTCGCCAGGTACTGCGTCAGAAAATTGGTCGACGAGCCGAGCCCGGTCACGCCGAGCGTTTTACCCCTGACGTCGGCCATGCTTTTGATCGAATCGGCCGCCTTGGCCGACACCATCTCCACTTCTCCGGGCACCTGGCTGAACACGACGATGGCTTTCACTTCCTTACCCTTGGCTTGCAGGTCGATCGAGTGATCGTAGAAGCCGACCACGGCCTGCACACCGCCCGCGAGCAATTCGTTCTCCGCGTCCACGCCCGCCGGTTGCGACAGCAGTTCGACGTCGAGGCCTTCCGCCTTGAAGTAGCCAAGCTGTTCGGTCAGGCGCGCGGGCAGATAGATGAGCTTGGTAATCCCGCCCACCATGATGACGACTTTTTCCGGCGCGGCCGCTTGTGCGGGCGCCGCCGGCTGGGCGACCAGAAACAGCGCGAGCGACGCCGTAAGAGCTGCACGAGCCGCGCCCGAAAGGCGCGCCAAAGCATGGGGCATTATGGGTGTCTCCGTTATATCCCGCCGCCGGGTGGGCGCCTGTGGATCGCCTGCCAAAAATTCTAGAGGCGCAAATCCTTCTCAAAGCTTTCGCGGATGCGTTTCTCGTGCCACTTGCGGGTTTGTCCCGAGTATCCTTGGCGCTGCTGATTTAAACCGCCTGATTTAAACCATCTCGGTTAAACCATCTCAGGCCGTTGCGCGCGGAAACGACACCGTCACGTGCACGCCTTTGCCGCCCTCGCCCGGCTTGAGCGTGATCTCGCCGTGATGCGCGTCCGCGATTTCACGCACGATCGCGAGGCCGAGCCCCGTGCCTTCCGTATCCGTCGACGCGCGGAAGAACGGTTCGAACACGCGGCCGCGCGACTCGGCCGGAATACCTGGGCCGTCGTCCAGCACGCTCACGCTGACCGTATCGGCGCCGGCATTCACCGACACGGTGACGTGGCCGCCGCTGCCGGTATAGCGGATCGCGTTCTCCGCCAGATTGGCGATCAGCGCCTGAAGCATGCCGCGATACCCCGCCACCGGCGCAACGCCGCTCAGTTCAGCGCCCAGATCGATATCGCGGGCCTGCGCGAGCAGCGCCAGATCTTCCACCACTTCCATTGCGAGCGATACGAGGTCCACCGTTTCCACGGCCAGCTGCGTGTTGTCGGCGGCTTCGGCTTGCGCCAGCAACAGCAGCTTGTTGGTCAGCCCGACCATCGAACGATTGCTACGGTGCATGGCCGCGAGCGCTTCGTCGAGCGCGGGATTCAAACCGTCCTGCTGGCGCGCGAACTGCAACTGCGTGCCGAGGAGTGTGAGCGGCGTGCGCAACTGGTGGGCGGCGTCGGCAATGAAGCGCCGTTGCGCCGCGACTTGCACGCCGAGCCGCGCAATGCACTGATTAATCGCTTCGACGATCGGCCGCAACTCCGTATGCAGGCGCTCGACGCGAATCGGCTCCAATTGCATCGGATCGCGGTCGGCGACTTCCTCCTTCACTTTCATCAAGGGCCGCAACTCGAACGTGAGGCCGATGCAAACCAGCGCGACAGCCAGCGCGATCATTTCGATCTGCCGCACGAGCTGCGGCTGCCACAACTGCTGCGCCATCGCATCGCGCGAGCGCACGGTCTTGCCGACCGTCACGCGCACGCGGCGCGTCGCGCCATTGTCGTACATCAGACGAACGAGGCCGACCGCACGCACGGCATGGCCTTGTAGAGCGGCGTCGTAATGATCCGGCGTATCGGGGGCCTTCACGGGGCGCGGCGGAAAATCCGGCGTGCCCGCGAGCAGACGGCCGTTGTCGACGCTCACGCTGTAGAACACCTGATCGCGATAAGGCGACGCGAATATTTCGAGCGCGGCCGGCGGCACGTCGACGCGCAAGAAGCCGTCCACCCATTCCACTTCGCCCGCGATCATTCGCGCCGACGAAATCAGTTGGTTATCCTGCACGAGGTCCGCGGTGCGCCGCGCGTTGTCGTATTCGGCCTTGCCGGTAACGAACACGTATAGCGCGAGCGGCACGAGCAGCCACCACAACAGACGCATGCGCAAACTATTGGTCATCTTCTTTCTTGCGCAGCAAATAACCGAGCCCGCGCAGCGTGACGATCGCCGCCGAACTGCCGTCGAGTTTCTTGCGCAGCCGCGAGATATAAATCTCCACCGCGTCCTCGCTCGGTTCATCCGCGAGCGTGAAAATCGCGTCGACCAGTGCGGGCTTCGTCACCGTTTTGCCCAGACGCAAGATCAGCGTTTCGAGCACCGAACGCTCGCGCGGCGTGACGTTCAGCGGCGCGCCTTTCAGCGTGAACTGGCGCGTGTCGATGTCGAACGCGAGGTCGCCGCACACCACCTCGCTCGCCTTCGATGGCGACTGACGACGGATCGCCACCTTGATGCGCGCGATCAGCTCGCGCACTTCGAACGGCTTGACGAGGTAGTCGTCCGCACCGGCGCCGAGCAGTTCCACCTTTTCGTCGATGGAGCCGCTCGCCGTCAGAATCAGCACCGGCGTCGAGTCGCCGCGCTGACGCAGGCGGCGCAGCACATTCTTGCCCGACAACTGCGGCAGATTCAGGTCGAGCAGGATCACGTCGTAGTGATTGGTGCGCAGCAGACGGTCGGCGGAGTCGCCGTCCTGCACGGCGTCGAGCGCGAACGCCTCCTGCTCCAGCATCTTGGCGAGCCAGTGCGCGAGCGTGGGATTGTCTTCGATGAGCAGCAGCTTCATGGCGGGAACGCGAAAGTCAGGCCGTCGATTGTGCCGTAAAACAAGGGCTTTGCGCGCGTCGCATGTGGTTCGCCGCATACGTTCGGGCATTGGCGGCGGGCTTCTCGGGTTAACACCCATGATTTAGCGATGGCCCAGAAAGCTGGCAGAAGGTTTGCGATTCCTATACTCCCCGTCATTCACCCAGAAAGCGCCGCATTCTCCACCCAGCGGCGACCAAACCTAAGGAGACTGCTTCATGCGTACCTTGCGCCAGATTGCCGCTGTGTCAGGTGTTGCGTTCACCCTTGCCGCCGCTTCCGCTGCCGCCCATGCGGAAAAACTCACGATCATGGTCGGCGGCGCCACCAAGATCATCTATCTGCCGGCCAAGCTCACCGAACAGCTCGGCTACTTCAAGGACGAAGGCCTCGACGTCGAAATCCTCTCGCAACCGGCGGGCGTCGACGCGGAAAACGAACTGCTCGCGGGCGCGGTGCAAGGCGTCGTGGGTTTCTACGACCACACCATCGATCTACAGAGCAAGGGCAAGGAAGTGCAGGCGCTGGTGATCTTCGGCCAGGTGCCGGGCGAAGTGGAAATGGTCTCCACCAAGGCCGCGGACACGCTCAAGAGCATGGCCGACGTGAAGGGCAAGACGCTCGGCGTGACCGGCCTCGGTTCGTCGACGAGCTTCCTCACGCAATATCTCGCGCAGCGCGCCGGTGTGCCGTCCACGCAGTACACGTTGCTGCCGGTGGGCGCGGACAACAGCTTTATCGCGGCTATCAAGCAAACCCGCATCGACGCGGGCATGACGACCGAGCCGACCGTCTCGCAACTGCTGAAGACCGGCGACGCCAAGGTGCTGGTCGACATGCGCACGCTGGAAGGCACGCGCGCCGCGCTCGGCGGCACGTATCCGGCTTCGAGCTTCTACGTGCAGCGCGCGTGGGCCGAGTCGCACAAGGATGACGCCGCGAAACTCGCGCATGCGTTCGCGAAGACGCTGAACTTCATCGCGACGCATAGCGCGGAAGAGATCGCCGCGAAGATGCCGAAGGACTACTACGGCAACAACAAAGACCTATACGTCGGCGCACTGAAGGCGTCGCTGCCGATGTTCACGAAGGACGGCAAGATGCCCGCCGACGGTCCCGACACGGTGCTGAAAGTGTTGTCGGCATTCAATCCTTCGGTGAAGGGTAAGCACATCGACCTCGCCAAGACGTACACCAACGACTACGTGTCGGCGGCGGTCAAAACCGCGGCGAAGTAACGTCCTTTCAACATCACGAGACACATCACGAGAACAGCGAGGCACCAGCCGATGAATCAATCCATGTCACGCGATACGCCAGCTATCGAGATGCGCAACGTATCGTGCCGTTTCATTTCTCCCGACGGCAAGGCGACGATCGCGTTGCGCGACTTCAGCATGTCGGTGGCGCGCGGCGAATTCGTCGCGGTTGTCGGCCCGACGGGTTGCGGCAAGTCGACCACGCTCAGCATGATCACCGGCCTGCTGAAGCCCACCACCGGCGAGGTGCGCGTGATGGGTGCGCCGGTGGACGGCATCGATCCGCGCATCGGCTTCGTGTTTCAGGCGGACGCCGTGTTCCCGTGGCGCTCGGTGCTCGACAACGTGGCGGCAGGTCCGCTGTATCGCGGCCGCTCGAAATCCGCCGCGTACGACGAAGCCAACGAATGGCTGCGCCGCGTGGGCCTCGACAAGTTCGGCAAGCACTACCCGCATCAACTCTCCGGCGGGATGAGAAAGCGCGTGGCGCTGGCGCAAACCTTCATCAACAAACCGGAAATCCTGTTGATGGACGAGCCCTTCTCGGCACTCGACATGCAAACGCGCACATTGATGCAGGACGAACTGCTGCAACTGTGGGCAGGTGCCGGCTCGGTGGTGTTCGTCACGCACGATCTGGAGGAAGCGATCGCGCTCGCCGACCGTGTGTTCGTGCTGACCGCGCGCCCGGCCACGCTGAAGAAAGTGTACGAAATCGATCTGCCGCGTCCGCGCGTCACGTCGGAGGTCCGCTACGACCCACGCTTTATCGAAATCTCGCGCGACATCTGGCATGACCTCCGCGAAGAAGTGCAGATCGGTTAATCAAGGAACGGCAAACATGTCTACTACTACCTCTGAACAGATGATGCCTTCGGGCATCGACGCCGCGTCGCTCGCTCACGTCGAACGCGTCGCGCAAAAACGCATCCGGCAGCGTCATGCGCTGGTGATTTCGCTGCGCATTGTCGTGCTGGTGGTGGTGCTCGGCGGCTGGGAGCTGTCCGCGCGCCTGAAGTGGATCGATCCGTTCTTCTTCTCGATGCCGAGCGCGATCTTCGATCAGATCATCGACTGGTTCGTGAACGGCACCTCGCAAGGGCCGCTGCTGACGCAAGTATGGGTGACGCTGGAAGAAACCGGCCTCGGTTTCATTATCGGCTCAGTGGCGGGCGTATTCTGCGGCATCGTGCTTGGCCGCAACAAGCTGCTCTCCGACGTGTTCAGCCTCTACATCAAGATCGCCAACTCGATTCCGCGCGTGGTGCTCGGCTCGGTGTTCGTGATCGCGCTGGGTCTCGGGATGGCGTCGAAGGTGGCGCTCGCCGTGGTGATGGTGTTCTTCGTCGTGTTCGCCAACGCGTTCCAGGGCGTGCGAGAAGCGGACCGTTTCATGATCGCCAACGCGCAGATTCTCGGTGCATCGCGCCGGCAGGTGACGACGTCGGTGGTGATTCCGTCGGCGCTCAGCTGGATTCTTGCCAGCTTGCACGTGAGCTTCGGCTTCGCCTTGGTCGGTGCGGTGGTCGGCGAATTTCTCGGCTCGAAGCAGGGCATCGGCCTGCTGATCTCCACCGCGCAAGGCGCATTCAATGCAAGCGGCGTGTTTGCGGCGATGATTGTGTTGGCAGTGGTCGCACTGGCGGCGGATTATCTGTTGACTGCCGTCGAGCAGCGGTTGTTGAAGTGGCGGCCGGCGGCGGTTTGAGCGGGTTGTTTTAGCCCGTGTAGAACGCGGGCGTCGTGGGCTAATGCCGTTCAGTCAGAGACTGAACGGCATTTTTGTTGGTGGAGTGTGAAGGCGTCGATTGATAGCGGCCCTTTCCGCCGGCCCTTCCTCCGTTCTCTGTCTCCCGCCACCACACTCCCTGATCGGCATGCGTTGGCCGAAGCACAACACTTTTTCGCCTTCACCATCGCCACAAGTGCCGACACGCCTGTCGTATAAGGATCGGCGCCAGATGGCACGGTCGATGCATAACAACTGCCAGCCAAGTCGGGCAGTTACCAACGTCGATTGAGTCGAGGTGCGTCATGTCGAGTGTGCAGAGCCAGCGTCGGCCGATGAATTGGCGAGCCCGATCATTCCCCCGAGGCAGCGACGCGAGCCGCGGCAGTAACGGTCATTCCAGCGGATTGGCGACGCTCGGCCTGCGCGTCGCCGCGTTCATCGGCCGTGGCCCGAAGCAGTTGTGGCCGTATGTCCTGCCATGGGTATTCGCGCTGCTCACCGCCGCGTTCTTCTGCCTCGTCGTACGCGGCGTGCTCACGCGGCAATTGCTGGTGCCGCCGGTCGAAACGCCGCCATCGTTGGTGGAGCGCGGCTACACGTCCAGCTTTCTCGCGGAGCGAATCATGTCCTCGATGCGCAAGATCGGCCAGGACGCCGAGTCGATTCCACACGACACGATGACCGATAACGACGCGCAACCCGACATTCAGATTCCCGGCCAGGAGATGTCGTATGCGTCGACGGTCCGTTTCATCAAAGGCGTCGTCAAACGCACGGACGTGGTCGTTCATGTCGGCATTACGAAGGTGAACGACAGCGCGGATTCCTACGTCGCGCATGTGCAGATCGAAGGCGGTCCCTTCAATTCCCGCGAGAGCGCGGTGCCGTTCGAGGGACGCGATCTCGAGGAGTTCGTGCACAACATCGCCGTCAAGGCCATGCGTCTCGCCGAGCCGAACATACTCGCCAGTCATCTTTATTCCCAAGTCCAGAAGACGAAGTGTTCGCTCGCGCAATGCGATTACGGCGAGGTCGTCACGATCTATGACGAAGTGCTTGCACTGCCCGCCTCCGAGCAAGGCGAATGGGCTCTCGCCGGCAAAGCGTGGCTGCTTGCCAATCAAGGGCTCTCCAAGGAGGCGGAACAGCAATCGCGTGAGGCGCTCACCGTGTACAAGGATTCCGCGATTCTACGCGCCAGCCTCGGCATTGCACTCGAACAGCAGCATCGCGTCGACGACGCAGTCGAGGCACTGCGAGCCGGCGCGAGCGAGAAGTCGAGGACAGCGGAAAACCTGCGGCTACTCGGCGACGTGCTGTTGCATGCGAAGCGCTACTCCGAAGCACTCGACGCTTTCGAACAGGCAGACCGGATAAAGCCGGACTCGGTCGACAATCTGCACGATTGGGGCGAGGCGCTCATGTCCGTGGGCCGGTATGACGAAGCGATCGAAAAGCTTTCCCGTGCCGTGGCCCTGCGTCCTGACCGGGCACCCTCATACGTGCAATGGGGCCGGGCGCTGGACCGCAAAGGCGATCTGCTCGGCGCCTCGCGCAAATATGCACAGGCGTTGCAACTCGACGCGGAGACGTTATCTCCGCGAGAAAGCCATATGGCGCAACTCGAAAAGGTGCTTCAGGAGAGGGCGATCTCCGGCACGCCGAGTCCCGATGCGCGCGTCAGACCCGTTTCGAATCCGCCAGCAGCACTCCCGTTTCAAGCCGCACTAAAAGCACCAGTCGATGCCGGATGGACCGCGATGCCGACGGCCTGACCCGGACGCATCCTACTTGCAGTGATACACACAATTGAAGGAGATGGTCGATGGACAACTTCGAAGATGCGTTCAAGGCTCTGATCGGAAATGAAGGCGGCTACTCCTTCAATCCAGCCGATCCTGGCGGCGAAACGATGTGGGGCGTGACCGCGCGCGTGGCGCGCAGTCAAGGATATACCGGCGCGATGAAGGACCTGCCGCTGGATACCGCCAGGCAGATCGCCAAGCAAAAATACTGGGACCCCTTGCACCTCGACGAACTCGACCCGCGAGTGGCCTTCCAGATATTCGACGCCAACTACAACGGCGGCCTGGTTGTGTTGTGGATGCAAAAAGCTTCCGGTGCGCAAGAGGACGGCAAGTTCGGCCCGGACACGCTAAACGCGGTGAAAAGCGCGGACCCGATGAAGTTTGTCATGCGCTTCGCCGCTTATCGGCTGCGGTATTTGAGGAACCTGCATTCGTGGCCCAGTTTCAGCCGCGGATGGACGGAAAGAATGGCCGCGAATCTTCTCCTGGGAGCAGCATGATGGACTGGTCAAAAGTAGCGACGAACATTGGCAGCACCGCACCGCTCCTCGCCGGGCTCGTAGGCGGTCCGGTCGGTCTGGGTGTAACGGCCGCCGCGGCAATCATTTCGCATGCGCTCGGAACGCCCAGCGATCCGGCATTCGTGGAGCCCGCATTGAACGACCCCGGTGCGCTCGATAGAATCAGGCAGGCCGAGAGCGCGAACGCACTGCAGTTGCAGCAATTGATGGTCGTTGCCGCTCAGGCGAATCTTGCGCACCAGAGCGAAATGGCGCGCATCGAAGCCGACGATCGGGCCAACGCGCGCGCAATGGGTGTCGCCAACCGGGACTGGGTGCCGAAAGTACTCGCCATGGCGGTCACCGCCGGCTTCTTCGGGATTCTGCTGCTGATGGCGTTCCAGCCTTTGCCCGGGACAAACAAGGACCTCGTCAACGTGATCGTCGGCGCATTGGGTACGGCGTGGATCAGCATCATCGGCTACTACTTCGGCACGTCGGTGGGCTCCATGCGGAAAACCGAACTGCTCGCCAAGCCCAGCGTGCCGATCACGCCGGATAGCGCCGTGACGCTTCGGGAGCCGGCGACGCCCTCGATATCGCGCCCGCAAGCGGTAGCCGCGACATCGCACGCGGAGGTGATCCAGCCTTTCGCGCCGGGAGGACAGGGACCGATTTTTTCGGGTAGCTGATGAACATTTCGTAGCCGGCACGAAGCACGCGAGGAGGTAGCAGCTTGCCGCGTGCTTCGGCATCGTCATCGCAAAGTTCCGCTCGTTTGTCTCAAATTCAGCAACAAACATTACCTGAAGTGGTGATTACTCTGCCGAGTTCGCAAAACTACAATGGAATCACTGGTTACGAACAAGAACGTTCGTAGCACGACAAAGACCGAACTGGAGGTAGTTCATCATGAAATCGCTCATTCAAGCTGTTGTTATCGCCGCTGCGCTGGCTGCTCCTGTTGCCTCGTTTGCACAGTCCAACCAGCCCGTGACCCGCGCTCAAGTGCGTGCCGAACTGATTCAACTCGAAAAGGCCGGTTATCAACCGGGCCACAACGATCCTTACTACCCGGCTGACATTCAGGCTGCGCAAGCTCGCGTCGCCGCGCAAAACGGCACCGCGCAGCCGGCGCAAAACGGTTACGGTGGTGTGGTAAGCGGCTCGTCGCAAGCGGGCCATGCGGTTCCCGCCAACGGCCAGAAGTCGATTTACTTCGGGCAATAAGCGGTAGCCAGGCAGTAAGCAAGCGGTAATGAAATGGCAACGGCGCGGCAACGAGGCCGTTCGGCGGAATGAACCAAAGACGCCGCCCCTTTTACGCCGTTAAGCCGCTCGGCCACCAAGCCGCTCAGCGCGCCAATGAAACGCGCGCTCCGATCCAAACGAACTGGCCCGCGACCGAGCATGCCGATCGCGGGCCAGTTCTTTATTCGATACCTCCGTCATCGGGCTCCCGATGACTTCGCCTGGACCTTCACGGTCCAGGCGCTTTTTCGCGGCGCATCTGTGACGATGCCCGCCGGGTTGTCTCTGCCAGGCATTTCGTCCTGCGCTGCCTCAGTCGCGGGCGACAAGACCGCCCACTTCACCACGGCCGGTGACAAGACAGCTCGACAGGAAATTTTCCCCCTGGCTGCTGGCGCCTGCATCACCGAAGCCCTTTTTCAACGCGTTCGCCTTGACCATCTCCGCGCCCTGGTGACAGGTTATTGTTCCTATCTCCCCCGCTTGCGCGCGCATTAGTGCCCTATCCGCCATCAGATAGCCCAGCAGCAGCACCACGGCAATATTGAAAGCCTGTCTCATGTTCGCCTCCTCTTTCAAAGAGACTAACGCGAACCATGGATGCACGGTCCTAGGGGTTTCCCGATCGATCGCTATTCAATGATGCAGGTTAAATCAAGTGATACTCCCGCGCGATCGGCCAGGTGTTGTCGCCGGCTCAGGCTTTGCCCGCAGAAAGCGGAACTGCTGAATGCTCCGTTGCACGCGTTTCGTATTCTGTTCGAACAGCAGGTACACCAGGTAGGCGTACGCATAGCAGATCACCAGCATGCCGCCGAACACCAGCGCGCCGCGACCGTCCAGCTGGATACGCTGCCCGAACCCCACGGCTGCGACGAACAGAATGAACGAGAAATGCGTCAGGTACAGTGAATAGGAGAACCCGGAAAAAAGAACCGCGATACGCGATAGCGGAACTGGCCGAAGGCGAACGTTTTCCCAAAGTATGCAGCGCAGGAACACGAAGCACGGCACGCCGACGATCCAGTCGTTGCTCCATAGGAACAGACGCGACGAAACCAGCGCCGCGAGGAAAACCACACCGCTTGCAAGCGTGAACCATGGCAGACCTGTTCGCGCACTATGCGCCGGGAAGCGCTTGTCGAGCCATACCAGCATCACGCCGAGCAACCACAATCCGAAGCCGCTCAGCAGCGAAGGAAACGCGGCCATCGTGCCCAACGCGAACGCCGCCGCGACGAATGCCAGAAAGCCGCGCCGCTGACGCAGCAGGACATAGAAAGCGGGGAACCACAGGTAATACCAGAACTCGTTGGCAAGGCTCCATAGTGGTCCGTTGGATCCGAACGTGCCGCACGCGAGCGTCTGCAGGAATACGAAATTGCACGCCAGTGTCGCCCCACCGAGATGCGATGCGACGTTGATCTGCTGATCGAACGTGCCCTCGGTACCGAGATAAAATGGACCGCCCACTAGCGCGATTCCCAAGCGGTCCCAGAACAGCGTCAACAACAAGGCGGGGATCAGCACGATCCAGAGCCGCGACAGGCGCTCGGTCAGATAGCGCTGCCAGTTCCATGCTCCCGCCTCGACCTGGCGCAACACCGAACCGCCGACGAAATAGCCGCTCAGCAAAAAGAACACGACAACCGCGTTGTGGCCGTAGTTACTGACGAAATACAACGCCTTGCCCGCCAGCCCTATACCGACACTCGAGCGGTAATCGACGAACATCAGATTGCGCAGATGACTGACGCACACGGCGCCGGCGGCCAATGCGCGGATCAGGTCCAGCGTATCGCAATGTTGTTTGCCGGTGGGCGCCATCTGAATTCGGATCGGACGAAGGGGTTGTCCGCCAAACTAAGGCTCACCGGGTTTTTATTCAGTACGGTTGCCCACACTGCGCTTGCAGCGCGCGCGAATTGCGATCGCACATTGGCGGGGCCGGCCGACGAACCGGTCCTCATGCCGTCACCTTCAAAGCCGCGCTTCGATGTGCCTGATCCGCTGTTCGATCGAGTTCCGTGCCAGTGCGTTTGAAGGCACCAGCAACAGCGACGACGCGATGATCTGATACACCTTGTTGCGCCGTACTTTGGAGACCTTCTGCGGATCGAGCCAGGCGTCGTTATCCACCAGCAACAACAGCGTCTCCAGGCCGATCAGAATCGGCCACAAACAGGCGAGCCGCAAACGCACGGACAACGCGGGAATCGCCAGCGTGTATTCCAGCGCGTCACGAAAATGATCGAGCGTCTTGCGCAGGAGCTCGACCAACAGAGGACGCGCGCGCATCGAGTTGGCCGGCAGCAGGAGGTCTTGCGCGCTTAGGCCGTGGCGATCCAGCAGCGTCTCGGGAAGATAACAGCGGCCGATTCGCAAATCCTTGCCGCAATCGCGCAACACGTTGGTCATCTGCAGCGCCTTGCCGAAGCGCACGCCCCGGCGCGCCATCGTCTCGGGCTGCTCCTTCAGCGTGCCGGGCATGTGCGCGTAAGTCATCGTGGTCCAGAATTCGCCAACGCAGCCCGCCACCAGATACGTATAGCGATCGAGTTCGTCGTATTCGCGCAGCGCGGCGATCTGGCCGGAACGTTCGTCAGGGAAGCTGCGAAGATCGAATTCCATGCCCTCGGTCAGCGTCGATACGATTTCGCGTACCGCTTTGCGATCGGACTCGTTTAGTTGCGACAACACTTCGAGCGCGGGTCCGAGCGATTCGAGCAGCACCTTTTCATCCGACTGTTCCTGCTGGCCCGCTACTTCGGCGGCCATGCGCCGGATCAGCGCGCCGTCGTCCGCTGCGCCATTTACCTGGTCGCGCAGCGACAGCAGCAACGCAAGGCGCTGTTCCGGCGAGATCAGCGAGGTGTCCGCAATCGTATCGGCCGCGCGCGCCAACAGGTACGCAAGGCCGATCGGATCGCGCATCCCGGCGGGCAGCACGCGTAGCGTGAGGTAGAAGGAGCGTGAAACGCCTTTCAGGAGCGGACCGAGAAGGAAGGCCCGGGTCGGATTCGGCATGAGTGGGATCAGGTGAGTATGGGGCAAAAATCAGGCGCTGCCGAATTGTATACGGCGAAGCGCCTCTGCCGTGCGGCAGTGGATTTGTGCTGGCCCGCGCCGACCTTCTTCACGCACGCGCCCGCGGAGTTGCGGTATCGCGTACACGTGGTGCCTGATCCTTGTTGGCGCGGCCGCAAATGAGCGGATAGAAACACACGTTGCCTCGCGCATGACTTGTAGTTTTGCGTGCGCGAAGAGACGTTCGTTCCACGCTCTTCCTCCGCGCCTTCGGCATCGCGTTGAAAAGCCTGCATTCCGTCGATAAGCAGCGCCCAAGCCGCACCTCACCGGCACCGCGCGCGCCACGCGCATCGCCCGCTCATAGCCTGTTCGCCGACCAGGCCCGCGCCGCGTAGAACCGGCCACGCGCCGGTCCACTCTCTCAACGCGCCATCACCGCCCGAAGCGGGAACGGGGATTGCTGAGAAGCGTTAGTTTGAGCGATCGACGGTTCACCTACGAGCCGCCGCTTCTCCGCACTTTGAACGACGACAATGACCATCCACGAATCCCAGACTTCTCCCCGCCCCAACATGGAAACGGGCGTCCCCGGTTTCGACCAGATCCTGGGCGGGGGTCTGGTGAGCGGCGGCGTGTATCTGCTGGAGGGCATGGCCGGCGCGGGCAAGACGATTCTGTCGAGCCAGATCGGTTTTCATCGTGTAAGCCAAGGCGAGAAGGTGTTGTACATGACGTTGATCGCGGAGTCGCATGACAAGCTGCTTGCGCACCTCAAAGGCCTGACTTTCTTCGACGAAAACGCGGTCGCGCAACAAATGCTGTTCGTCTCCGGCTATCACGAGTTGATGCAGGACAGTCTCGACGGTTTCCTCAGGCTGATCGCGTCGAGCATCTACGACTATCGCCCGAGCCTCATGATCATCGACGGCTTTCGCAGCGCGCGTGAATTCAGCGAAACCGAACTGGCGCTGTCGAAGTTCATCCACGAGTTGAACGCGCTGGTCGCGGCCATGGATTGCACCACGTTGTTGCTCGCACCGCTCTCCGGTAACGAGCCGCATCCTGAGCACACGCTCGTCGACGGGCTGATCGAACTGAACCGTTACAGCGACGGCATGCGCCGCACCCGCGAAATCGAAGTGCACAAGATGCGCGCGCGCAATCATCTGATGGGCAAGCACTTCTTTCGCATCGCCGAAAGCGGGCTGCTGATGTTCCCGCGTCTGGAGGCGCAGTGCGCCGCGCCGCCGGGTCCGGTCGATCTGAAGTCGCGTCTCGGTTTCGGTTTGCCGCATCTGGACAGCCTGCTCGGCGGCGGCTTCGCGCAAGGCTCCGCCACCACGCTGATGGGGCCGTCTGGCGCGGGCAAGACCCTGCTTGGTCTGCAGTTTCTGGCGGCCGGCGTGGCGCGCGACGAACGTTGTTTGTATCTGGGCTTTTACGAAGGACCGCAGCGGCTTGTCGGCAAAGCCGAGGCTGTCTCGATCGCGCTGACCGACGCGTACAACGACGGCCGTCTCGTCATTCAATGGCAACCCGCGATCGAACTTGCCGTCGACGAACTCGCGGCCACGGCGCTCGCCACGGTCAGGAAAATCGGTGCGTCGCGCATCGTGATCGACGGCGTGGAAGGTTTCCGCGCTTCGGCGTTGCGCACCGAACGCTTCGGCCTGTTCCTCAATGCCCTGCTGCATCAGCTTCGCGAAGCCGCCGTCACGACGCTGGTGACAGAAGAGCTGCCGCTTTACGCCGACCCCGGTCACGCGAGAAGCGTGCGCATTTCGGCGTTGACCGAAAACCTCGTGCTGTTGCGCTACGCCGAAACAGAGTCCGGGTTACGACGCATGATCTCGGTGGTCAAGCAGCGCGAAAGCGCGCACGACACGTCCCTGCGCGAACTCGTGATTTCGTCTCAAGGCCTCGACGTAGCCGAGTGCCCGCTCAGTCCCGCCAGCGTGTATTCGACGCCCGGCCTGTCCGCCACGCTGCAGCCGCGACGAATTACGTAGCCGCTCATGAAAACCATTCTGGTCGTGGACGACGAGTTCGACATTCTCACGGTCTGGCGACTGCTGCTGGAGCGGCACGGCTATACGGTGCTGACGGCGTCGAATGGGGCCGCCGCGCTCGAACAGATACGCAAGACCCGGCCCGACATCGTCGTGTCGGACTGCATGATGCCGGTCATGTCGGGGCTGCAACTATGCGCGGCACTGTACGAGGACCCCGATCTGCGCGCGATTCCGATCATTCTGTGCAGCGCGGCCGCGGACATTCCCGTGCAGCCGAATCCCGTCATCGAATACGCGCGCAAGCCGCTTTCATTCGACACGCTGCTGGGAATGCTTCAGCGAATGGCGATTTGACCGAAGCGCCGGACGGCCGGGCGGCAAGCCTCAAGCCTATGCAGCGCGTCGCTGTGAGCGTTGCACGTGGCGATGCAAGCCGGCAATCAGATCGCTCGGCGTGACCATTCCAACGAGTCGCCGGTTCGCGTCCAGCACCGGAATATGGCGATGGCCGTGATTCGCGAACAGCGGTACGAGGTCCGCGATCGGCGTGTTCACGCTGGCCGCGCGCGGATCGGCGTTCGTGAGTTCCGCGCTTGCCGCCGTCGGCTGCGACATGATGGTTGCGCAGGTCAACTCGTTCAACGCGCGGGCGTATCCTTGCAATTGCGTTTCGCGCAGCAGCGCTTCGAGATCATCCGCATCGATATCGAGCCATTCGCTGCGTTTCGCGAGCACCGCATCCAGATCGGCCCGCGTGAAACCGGGCGTCGCGGCGGCGCCTTGTTGCGGATTCCGCGCAGCAACGTGCGGATAACGATGCCCCGTCAGCGCATGAAACACGAGCGCCGCGCAGAGCAGTGCAATCGACTGGATCGCAATCGGCTCAAGTACGAAGCGGTAGCCCATTGCATGAATCGTGGGACCGCCTAGCACGGCCGTCAACGCAACCGCCCCTGACGGCGGATGCACGCAGCGCAGCACGAACATCGCGCAGATCGCGAGCGACACAGCGAGCGTCGCGGCCGCAACCGGATTGGCAATCCAGCTCGCACAGGCAACGCCTACTGCCGCCGATACGAGATTGCCGCCGATGATCGACCATGGCTGCGCAAGCGGGCTCGCCGGCACGCCGAACAGCAACACGGCCGATGCGCCCATCGGCGCAACCAGAAGCGGCATCGCCGCATCGGCGCCGACCAGAAAATGCATCGACCCACCGGTGAACGCGATACCGAACAGCGCGCCGACACACGATCGAAAACGCTCCGGCCATCTGGCCGCCACGGGATGCGGTGCGAAACTCAGCAACCAGCGCACCGCGGCAGAGGCTATGTTCGTTTTCGACACGTTTTTGTCTCCGTCGTTGGCGGCGTCGCTTCTCGGGTCGCTTTTCAGACCGTTGCTCAGACCGTTCTTCAGGCCGCCTCGAGCTGCCTCAGCAACGCATCGACGCTGCCCTTCGCATCGCCGAACAGCATCCGCGTGTTGTCCTTGTAAAAGAGCGGGTTGTCGACGCCCGCGTAACCGGTCGCCATGCTGCGTTTCGACACGACTACCGTGCGCGCCTTCCATACTTCGAGCACCGGCATCCCCGCAATCGGACTGCCCGGATCCTCGAGCGCTCCAGG
>DASPZL010000020.1:0-13962 GCA_035636295.1 Paraburkholderia sp. | reverse complement strand
GCGGGGCGACGATTTCGATCACCGTGCGGGCGAGCGATGGTCCCTCCGGCTGGGGCCAGCCGTCGATCAATGCGAAGTCGATCGGGCCGCCGAGGTCGCGCAGTGTCTCGCGCGCGTCACCGACGCGAATGTCCGCATAGTCCGTGAGCCCGGCGTCGGCAAGATTCGCGCGCGCGGTATCGACCTTCGCCTGCACGAGCTCGGCGCCGATCACGAGGCCGCCGCCGTTGTCGCGCATCGCGGCAGCGAAGTAGAGTGCTGACATGCCGATCGACGTTGCGAAATCGACGACCCGCTTCGCGCCCATTCCCCGGCACAGCAGGTAGATGAGGTCGCCCTGATCCGGATGGATCGAGAAGCCATACTCGGCAAAAGCCTCGGCGTCGTGGCGCGAGGGCCCGTCGAACGCTTCCCGCTGCGGATGACGGCGTGTTGCATTCAGGCGCTGGACCACGTCCAGCACGCGAGGATCGCGGATCGGGCTGGGCCCGCTCGACCGGGGAATTTCACGTGGCATGCGTATTTCTCCTTGCTCGATGGAATGGTGATGAAGCGGCAAACTGGCAGAATGCAACGGCCTGGCGGGTAGGGCGGTCACCCTATCCAGGTAATCTGGCGTAAAATAAGGTACTGACATGGTACCGTATTTTGAGGAGAACCCCGTTGTCAACGGGAAAACGCGACAAACATCCCGACGGGGGAGCGCCGGTGAAGGTTGCGCGTCGCCGTGGCAGGCCGAAGGTCGTCGGTGACGACGAACGCAGGCGATTGATCCTGAACGCGGCGCGTGAGGCGTTCGTGGAACTCGGTTTCGCGCGCACGACCACGGCTGAAGTCGCCGCGCGGGCAAGGGTATCGAAGCGTGCGATTTACGAGGTGTTCACCGACAGGATGGAACTCTTCGCCGAAGTGATCCGTGACTGCCAGCAACTGATCGTCGACCTGCCGCGGCCCGACGGCGAGAATCTGCCACTGCTCGAAACGTTGGTCCGCATCTTCCGGCTCGACATCGACGACGAAGCGGAACTGGCACGCGAGGCCGTGCTGAACCTGATCGTCCGGGAGTCCCTTCTGTTCCCCAAGCTGTCCGACTACCTGTACCAGAACGAGGTGATCCGTTCCCGGGAGGCGCTGGTCAATTGGCTGGAGCTGGAGTCCCGTCGTGGGCGGATGAGAGTCGAGGACCCGCTGGTCTACGCGGGCATGCTGATGGACATCGTCTTTGGTGCGCTGCTGCCGCGCCGGCGGCTACGAGAGGCGGCGGACCGCGCGCTGAGGACCGAACACATCAAAAAGCGGCTAGAGATTTTTCTGCGCGGCACCGGTTCTGTCGCATAGCGACATGCCGTACGCTCTGCGGCGACAGGTTGCCTGTTTCCGGTTCAGCGGTCGCCGGGAGAGCACGGGTCGTAGCGGCTGGCCGGCCAAAGAAACGGGTCGGCGAAGTCGCTGTAGTGCTTCCATACTGCCATCCGGCAGGGCATAACAGAAGTTCACGGATGTCCCCGCCCCAGCATGTGGTCGGAATCTCCCATGAACGCTCATGTTCCTGTCTGTCGATCCGGAGGTTCAACCGGTTCAGCTGCCTGCTATAAACGACTATGAAAAATCCTTTCAATACCCTGTTTGGCCGCCTTTGCCTGATGACAACTGGGCTGGTCATTCTCGTGCACATCTCGGCCTACGTCACGCTCAATCATGGCCGCGACATGATCGATACGGAGCATGCGCGGCGGGATATCCTTGCCGCCGTGCGGTTGAGGGCAATGAACAGCGAGGATGCTGCGGGGGTGGCGCAGACGTTGGGCGTGCGCTACGTTGAGCCCGGACGGGTGATCGATGAGGGATGTCCTGCCCCGTGCAGTCATCCGAACACTCCGTTCGACCGTAACCTGCTCGAAGGATTGCCTGCCGGAAGCCGGGCAGTGTCGGATGGAACGACAGGTTCAGTTTGGGTGCGATATGGCAACGCGCCTTACTGGATGTGCCTGTCGAACCTTCTTGTTCTCAGGTTCCGCTTTGTCGGCGAATCGGCTGCGGCGTTTGTTCTCGCGCTGGCAGTTGCCCTGATGGCTGCCTGGCAGTTCCAGCGCCCTTTGTACCGTCTCTCCGCGGCGGCACGTCATTTCCGCTCAGGGCGTCCCACGGCGCCGGTCAGGGAAAGCGGTCCCAACGAAATCAGATCGCTGGTCGCGGACTTCAACGCGATGATGCACGACCTGTCCAGGGCTGAGCAGGAAAGGGCACTGCTATTGGCGGGCATTGCCCATGACCTGAAAGCGCCGATCACACGGATGCAACTGCGCGTGTCGTTGATGAACGATGAAGAGCGGGCCGCAGGGTTCGCGCGTGATGCGCAATCGCTATCGAACATTCTGGAGCAGTTTCTCGAGCACTCGCGACAATCGGCAGCGGTGCCCTCTTCGATGGAGCGGGAGTCGACGCCGGTCGAAAACGTCGATGAGCATTGCAGCAAGAACTATGGCGGGGTGCTCGTCGAAGAGGGCGTTGTGAAGCTCGATCTGTCGGCCGGCGATGGGTTCAGTTTGCCCGCGGTCGATCTCGACCGCATTCTGTCAAACCTGTTCGAGAACGCGATGAGTTACGGCGACACTCCCGTCGAAATTTCAACCCGACGCGATGCGACGCGCTACTGGCTCGTGGTGCGCGATCATGGACGCGGCGTGCCGGATGAGCAGCTTGCAGGCGTGATGCAGCCGTTTGTGCGCGCGGCACACGAGGAACGCGGCAACGCGCATTACGGGCTCGGGCTGGCGGTGGTCAAACGGCTCACGCGCCAGAATCAGGGCGAGCTGGAGTGCCGGAATGCGGACGACGGCGGGTTTCTGGTCCGGTTGAGCTTTCCGCGGTGATGCACGGGTCTCGCGCTCCTTGCCACTTTACGATCACGAAGCACCGGCGAGCGCGAGGCCCAGATAGTACATGCCCGCCACCGCGATTCCGGCTGATCCGGTCCTCTGCAACACCGTCTGAAAACGGGCGGCCAGACCATGCTTACTCTTTGAACGCCGGATCATCTTCAGCAAGGCGAAGAGCGGCAGCAGCACAATCTGGTGCCCGGCCCCCCTGGATGCGGTAGTACGCGCTGCCGTTCTTGCCGGGTGCGTGCGTAGTCGGGCCGCTCCATGCAAACCAGGTGTCATCCAGCCGAACAAGGTTCTCGCGGCGGAATACCAGACCGTGTTGCCGGATGAGGCGATGATCGTGCAGGAGCTGGAGCGCACGACAGCGGAACTGGACCGGCGTATCGCGGCTTCATAAGGCTGGGTCCCGATGCCCGACTAATCCCGGTCATCTGAAGACGAGGCCGCGACCCGGTACCGCATCGTCCTGTGGAAAGGGTGACGCGTTTTCACATCTGCCAGTTCAGGCAGAAATCCGCGGCCGTTCGCGACGACCTGGTTGACCACCACACGCTGCCCACCCTGTCCGTTCCTCCGTCGTGAGGAAATCGACGAGGTTGTCGTCGTCGAGCTATTTGAGCGCAAGTGATCGAGGGCATCGCGTTTCAGACCAACATTCTGGCGTTGAACGCGGCTGTGGAAGCGGCCCGAGCGGGCGAGGAGGGGCGCGGCTTCGCCGTCGTCGCGGCCGAGGTGCGCAACCTCGCGCAGCGCTCGGCGGCGGCGCGCGGGATCAACGAGCTGATCGGCGACTCGATCGTCAAGATCAAGGACGGCAGCACGCTCTTCGCGCGCGCGGGCGCCAGGATGGACGAAGTGGTGAAGGCTGTGCGGCGCGTGACCGCGATCATGACCGAGATAAGTCTGGCTTCGAGCGAACAGACAGCGGGCATCGAACACGTCAACACGAGAGTCACGCAGATGGAGGAAATGAGGCAGCACAATTCCGCATTGGTCGAAGAGGCGTCGGCTGCAGCGGTTTCGGTCGAAAAGCAGAGCCGGAAACTGAACGATGCGGTCGCCGTATTCCGTTTGAAAGAAGGCCCGCGGCCGCGTGAAGCCGAGCGGTAATCGCCGCTGCTACTTGCCTGTTTTGCGCTTTCATCTCACGTAAGCTGTTTACAAGTCTCCCTGCTGGCCGCCCGTCGCCACGACTAAGCAATTTTCTATGGCGGCCGCAAACTTTGAATAACAATGCGTAGCCGCCGGCACTTACACTGATTTCAACGCTTCAGTCAGGTGCCGGCCGCGACACGAACCCGCTGCTTCCAGCCACGCGGGAGAAGGCAAAACGCCCGGCACATCATCCAGTCATAAATTTGGAGACCTTTATGAAAAAGGTGATGCTGGTCGGCACCGCCGCCAATCGGCCGAATGCCGTCGGTTCGATGTACCGGCTCGAACCGGGCGGCGAATGGCAGAAGCTGACGGACTTCCCGGACGATGCGTCCGTGCAGGCCATTACGCCGCATCCCGAATGGCCAGCGCTGCTTTTTGCCGCCACGCGTAAAGGTATCTACCGTTCGACGGACGACGGCCGCACATGGCAAAGACTCGATGTGACGGCCGAAGCCATTCAGTTCTGGACCGTCGTGATCCACCCGACGCGGCCCGAGACGTTGTTCGCGGCGGGCGGCCCCGTCAGCATCTATCGCAGCGACGACGGCGGCGATTCATGGCGCAAATGCAAGGCAAATCATCCTGAGCGCTTCAAGATCTCGTTCGGGGATTCGCGTGTGATGCGCATTGCGTTCCATCCGGTGAATCCCGATGTGATGTACGCGGTTGCCGAGATCAACGGGTTGCTCGTTAGCGAAGACGGCGGCGAAACCTGGCGCGGCGAGCCCGAAGGGTTGCTCGAACTGGCGAAGCTTGCGCATCTGAAAAGCCGCATAGAAACCGACGACGACGCCGAGGGCGTGTTCGATGCGCATTCCGTTTGCACGACGCCGGCCGATCCCGACGCGTTGTTCTACGTGTGCCGTCTGGGCATTTTCGAAAGCCGCGACAAGGGCAAGACCTTTCGCGATCTCGAAGTCGGCCAGTTCGCGCCGTTCTCCTATGCACGCGATTGCCGCTTCGTATGCGACGACCCCAGGAAGATGTACGCGTGCTTCAGCATCTCGTCGCGCAGCAATGCGGGGGCGCTCTATTGCAGCGACGATCTGGGCAAGAGCTGGCATCGCGCCGACCCGCAGGTCGATCCGGCAAGCACGATGCTCGGCTTCGGCGTACACCCGAGCGACCCGGATGGCGTGATCACGGTGACGCGCGGCGCTCAGGTGTTCTTCACGACCGACGGTTGCCGCAGCTGGACCGAAAAGCGCTTGCCTGCCGACGCGGGCGACGCGTTTTGCGCCGCGATTCTTTGATCAGCCGAGGAACGACCCGACCATGACAGAAAGACTCAATGGCGTTATCCGCGCGCTGCAAACCGGGCGTCGCATCGCATTCACGTCGTTCATTCAGGCAGAAGTGGAATCGGCCGTCGCGTTCGCGCAGTCGTCGAACGACGGCGTGGTGTTTGAACTGGAACATACGCCGTGGGACATTGGCGCGCTGCGCGAATCGATGCAGTTTCTGCTGCTGCGCGAGCGCATCGTCAAGGCGCAATCCCTTGCTTGCCAGATGACGCCGCTCGTGCGCATCCCGCCGAGCGGCAGCGAAATGAACCAGTGGTTCGCCAAGCAGGCGCTCGACCTCGGCGCATACGGCATCGTGTGGCCGCGCATCAGCACGCCCGAGGAGGCCTACAACGCGGTTGCCGCCTGCCGCTATCCGCGCCTGAAGAGTGCGCCGCTCTACGAGCCGGCCGGTCTGCGCGGCGACGCGCCAATGCCGGCCGCGCGCTACTGGGGCGTGTCGCAGCAGGAGTACTACCACAAGGCGGACGTGTGGCCGCTCGCGCCCGACGGCGAAGTGCTCGTCGTGCTGATGATCGAGGACACCCGCGCGATAGAAAACGTCGAGGCGATCGTCAAGCAGGTGCCCGGCATCGGCGTATTGCTGATCGGCGAAGGCGATCTTACGCAGGAACTCGGCTGTCCGCGCCAGTACGACAACCCCGAGCTGCTGCGTCTGATGGATCACGTGCTCGAAGTGGGTAAGGCATACGACATTCCCGTGGGTCATCCGCATGTGACCGCGCCGAACGTGGGACGCGTGATCGAGCAGGGCTACCGGTTTTTGATGACCTATCCGAAGCGCGATTTTTCCGCACTCGACAAGGGCTTGCAACTGGCCGGACGTTCTGACAATTAATGCAGGCTTTGGAGGAGATATGACAGACAGGTTGTCGATCGTGCTCGGGCAGCACGGTCAAGTGAGCGATTTGCGCAACGGCGCGGTTCGCGTCGACGGCTTCGAGCTGGAGTTCGTCGACAGAAAGCGCATGCCGGACGTTTATCGCGAGATGGCGCGCAGTCAACCCTACGACATTTGCGAAATGGCGCCGACGTCCTATCTGATGGCGGTCGCAGCGGGCGCGCCCATCACGGCACTCGCCATTCCGATGACACGTCGTTTCAGGCATTCGGGCATGCAGCGGCTGCGTTCGTCGTCGATCAGGAAGCCGAATGATCTCGCAGGAAAGCGGGTTGGCGTTCGCACTTATTCGGTGACGGCGGCCGTCTGGACGCGCGGCATTTTCGCCGACGAATACGGGCTTGATCCGGACACGGTGACGTGGGTTACCGGAGAGGCGGAGAACGTGGAGAGTTTCGCGACGCCGCCCAACGTGCAGCGGCTTGAAGACGGTATGTCGATTGCGGAGCTCATGAAACAGGGCAGGCTCGAAGTCGCGTTCGGCGGGTTGGCGGGCGCGGGCAACGAACTGGAAGACGAGTTGATCGATCTCGTCGGCGACGCAGACGAACGTGAGCGCGAATGGTATCGCCGCACCGGTATCTATCCGCTGCACGGAATGATCGTGGTGCGCAACGACGTGCTCGAACGTCATCCGCATCTTGCGATGTCGCTTTTCAATGCGTTCACCGAGGCGAAAGAGCACTATCTCGGGCGCATCGCAAACGGCGAAGCCGCGGGCGCGGAAGACCGCCGCTACCGCGAACTGGCGGAACTCGTCGGCGACCCGTTGCCGTACGGACTCGACGAAAACGCGAAGTCGCTCACGGCACTCGTGCGATACGCGCGCCGTCAACATCTGATCGCACAAGAGCCGCGGCTGCAAAGCGTATTTCACGATCCGCGCGAAGCGATACAAACTGACACTGCAACATCGAGCCGCCTATGAACGGGACCGACGTGACCACGCTCAAGACCATGCTGGGCACTTACAAAAAGACTGCGCCGCTGAAGAACGGCAGTGTGTCGTCGCCGCTCGTGCGGCTCGATTTCGCCGATGTCGACACCGCGCAGAAAGCGTTCAAGGCAGTGGTTCGCGACCTCGAGTTCGATGTCGCGGAACTCGCGATCGTCACGTTCCTGCAGGCGTACGAGGCGGGCAAACCCTATGTACTGCTGCCGTTCGTGATGAACGGCATGTTCCACCACAAGAGCATTCTGTGCAGAACCGGTGACGATATGACGCCGCGTGATCTCGCGGGCAAGACGGTCGCCATGCGTTCGTATGCGCAAACCACGCCCACGTGGGTGCGGGGCTTGCTCTGCGACGAGTATGGCCTCGATCTCGCGACGGTCCGCTGGCTGAGTCAGGAAGGTGCGCACGTGGCCGAATACCGCGACCCGGACTTCGTCACGAGGATCGATTCGACATTGAGCCTGGAGGACATGCTGCTCGCCGGCGAAGTCGACGCCATCATCTCCGGCGGCGCGCTGTCCGGCGATCCGGGTATTCGCACGCTGATTCTGGAGCCTGCGGAGGCGGCCGCGGCGTGGTATCGGCGCACCCATGTGGTGCCCATCAACCACATGGTGGTGATTCGTAGCGAGATCGCGCAGACCCGGATTGACGTCGTGCGCGAAGTGCTCGATATGCTATCCACTAGCCGTGCCGCGGCAGGCGAGCTCCCAACGGGCAGCAGTCCCGATTTGCAGCCCGTTGGCTTCGATGCATTGCGCCCGGCGCTGGAAACGGCGATCCGGTACGCATTCGAACAGAAGCTGATTGCAAAGCGTTATACGGTCGAAGAACTGTACGGCAATCTCGCGCAAGCGCTGAGCTGAGCTGAGCGCATGAAGTGCGAGCGCGATCGTTCGCTATAGAAGAAGATCTACACAGGAGACAGCGGTGACTTCACCGATTACTGGCATGTCATACGTCAGACTGAGCGCGCCCGACCTCGGCCGCATGCAGGCGTTTCTCGAAGATTTCGGCATGGTCCTCGCGCATCGCGACGCGAAGCGGCTTTATATGCGCGGCATGAGGGAAACGCCGTTCCTCCACGTGACCGAGTTGGGCGCGCCCGGTGTGATCAGCTTCGGCTACTCGCTTGCCGAGACCGCCGATCTCGCGTCGCTTGCGAAGCTGCCGGGCGCGCAAGGGATCGAATCGCCCGACGCGCCCGGTGGCGGACAGCGCGTGCGCCTGCGCGATCCAAACGGTTTCTGGCTCGAACTCGTCACCGGCCAGCAGACCGTCAGCGCCTTGCCGCCGCGCGTGCTAGTGCGGGGTCCGGATGGAGAAAGCCGCTCTCTCGGTCCGGCACGTGTCGTTCGAATCGCGCATACCGCTTATGCGACGCCGAATCTGGCCGAGGTCGTCGGTTGGTATCAGCGCACGTTCGGCCTGCTGCCGACCGACGAGCTGTTCGTCGGTCAGCCGGATAACGTGATCGGCCAGTTCAATCGCATCGATCTCGGCGACACGCTCGTCGATCATCACGTGATCTTTCTGCTGCGCAGCCAGCGCGCGGGCATGCACCACGTGTCGTATCAGGTGGAGGGTGTCGACGACATCTTCTTCGGCTTCGATCACATGACGCACCGATCGCACGACCACGTGCGCGGCATTGGCCGGCATGCACTCGGCAGCCAGATCTTCAACTACTGGATGAGCCCGTTCGAGCAGATGCACGAGCACTGGATTTCGCACGAAAAGCTCAACGCCGCGAGCCGCTTCAACCGCATCCAGATCGGCGAGGGCATGAGTTACGACACCGGCGATAAGCCGCCCGAGCGTTTCATCAAGCAGGTCTCGCCGATTGTCGACTGGCCTGCGTAACACGTCGCCCGCGCGTACGGCGCGATTCGCGTGCGTATCGAACATTGAACAGTACGGTGAATAACGATGATCATTGATTGCCACGGACACTTCACGACAGTGCCGAAGACGCTGCACGAATGGCGGCGCCGACAGCTGGGAAATGGCGGCGGCTTCTACGGCGCACCGCTTCATATCTCCGACGACGAATTGCGCGAAGCGCTCGAAAGCGGACAACTGAAAGAGCAGCGCGCACGCGGCCTCGACATGACGCTTTTCTCGCCGATCGCGGGGCAAATGGGGCATCACCTGGGTACGCTCGAGAACAGCATCGAATGGTCGCGGCTTTGCAACGATCTGATTCACCGAGTGTGCTCGCTCTATCCTGAGAACTTCGCGGGCGTATGCCAGTTGCCGCAGTCGCCGGGTCAAAGCCTCGACGCCTCGGCAAAAGAGCTCGAGCGCTGCGTGCTCGAACTCGGCTTTGTCGGCTGCAATCTGAATCCCGATCCGGCCGGCGGTTACTGGACCGACAAGCCGCTTACCGACAAAGCCTACTATCCGCTCTACGAGAAGATGGTCGAGCTCGACGTGCCGGCGATGATTCACGTGAGCAGCTCGTGCAATCCGTGCTTCCATCACGTCGGCGCGCATTATCTGAACGGCGACACGACCGCGTTCATGCAGCTGCTGCTTGCGCCCCAGCTCTTCAAGGACTTCCCGACGCTGCGTTTCATCATTCCACACGGCGGCGGCGCAGTGCCCTATCACTGGGGACGCTATCGCGGGCTCGCGCAGGACATGGGCTTGCAGCCGCTTCATGACGGCCTGCTTGGCAACGTGTTCTTCGATACCTGCGTCTATCACCAGGCCGGCATCGACCTGCTGACAAAGGTGATTCCACATCGGAACATCGTATTCGGTTCGGAGATGATCGGCGCAGTGAAGGGCATCGATCCGGAAACCGGTCACCATTTCGACGACACCGGCCGCTATATCGCCGCGACGCCGCATCTGTGCGACTGCGATCGTCGACAGGTGCTCGCCGGTAACGCACTGAGTCTATACCCGCGCCTGAAAGCGCGGGTGCCGGCCTGAGCCGGCTTGAACGCAATCGAGGAAAGACAATGGACCTGGGAATCGCTGGAAAGAATGCGTTGGTTTGCGCGTCGTCGCGCGGATTGGGACTTGCATGCGCGGCGGCGTTGGCGCGCGAGGGATGCGAGGTGTTCATCAACGGGCGCCATCGCGAAGCGCTCGACGCGGCGGCGGATCAGATCGAAGCCGCGGCAGGGCGTCGTCCGCATAGTGTCGTCGCAGATCTGAATACGGAGGACGGCCGCGCGATGCTGATCGGCGCGTGCCCGGTTCCAGACATCCTGGTCAATAACAACGCGGGTCCCGAACCGGGCAAGATCGGCGACTGGACGCGTGAAGACTGGCTCGGCGCGGTGGAAGCGAACATGCTCGCGCCCATCTTCCTGATCAAGGCCTACGTACCGGGCATGCGCGAGCGGCGCTTTGGCCGCATCGTCAACATCACCTCGGCGATGGTCAAATCCCCGAGCGCGATGATGGGCTTGTCGGCGGCGGTGCGCGCCGCGTTGACGGCGCTCAGCAAATCGGTGCAACGCGACAGCGTGGTCGACAACGTGACGATCAACAACCTGCTGCCCGAGCGCTTCGATACCGATCGTCAGCGCTACATGGCCGAGCGCATGTCGAAAAAAGACGGCATTTCAGTGACGGAAGCGAAAACAGCGGATCGCGGCGACCATAGCGGCGAAACGCCTCGGCGATCCCAACGAATTCGGCGACGCGTGCGCATTTCTATGCAGCGCGCAGTCGGGCTACATCTCGGGACAAAACTTGCAACTCGACGGCGGCTCGTACGCGGGCCTGATCTAACGGAGAATCACGTGAAATATTGCAGCTTTTCGATTGAAGGACGCGATACCTATGGCGTCGTAGTGGGCAGCGGCGTCGTCGACCTCGGCAAACGCTTCGGCGACCGTTATGCGGACCTGAAGGCGCTGATTGCCGATGGCTTTCCTCAAGATGTCGCGGCCGCCGCTTCTTCTCCGGCGGACTACGCGCTGGATCAGGTCCGCTTTCTTCCGCCGATTGCGTCGCCGGTCCATATCTGGTGTCTGGCGCTCAATTACGCCGAGCATCACAACGAAGTGCAGGGCGCGGGCCGCGTGCAGGAATTGCCGAAATCGCCGGCGCTCTTCGCACGCGCTAGCGACTCGCTGACCGGCTACGGCGAGCCATTGCTGCATCCCGGCGTGAGCGAGCAGTTCGACTTCGAAGGCGAACTGGCGGTGGTGATCGGCAAGCCCGGCTATCGAATCTCACCCGAGGAGGCGTTCGAGCATATCGCCGGCTTCACGATCATGAACGAGGGCAGCGTGCGAGACTGGCAATTTCATACGCGGCAGATCACGCCTGGCAAGAACTTTTACCGCAGCGGCTCGATAGGGCCGTGGATCGTGCCGCGCCGCGAGATCGAAGACGTCGAGCAGCTGCGTATTCGCACCACGCTCAATGGGCAGGTGATGCAGGACGAGTCGGTTGGTAGCATGATTCACAAGATTCCACGCTTCATCGAATACGTGTCGACGATCGCGCCGCTTTACCCCGGCGACATTCTAGCCACGGGCACGCCGAGCGGTGTCGGGTTTTCGCGCACGCCGCCCGTGTTCATGAAAGTGGGGGACGTATGCGAGGTTTCCATCGGCGGAATCGGCACTTTGAGCAATCAGGTGGCGCAAGAGTAGAGCGAAAGCAACGGGCGCAAGCACAAGGGGTGTCGCGATGCGGCGAGTCGATATGACGGTGTCCGAGAAAGATCTGCCGAGCATCTGGCAGTTGCGGGTTTTCGAGGCTGTCGCGCGTCATGAGAACGTCACGCAGGCTTCGCTGGAGCTGTTGCGTTCGCAACCGGCCACGACGTCTTGCGTCGCCGCGCTCGAAACGATGCTGGGCGTCGCACTGTTCGAGCGCTCGGCGACGGGTACGTATCTGACGCCGGTCGGGGTGGCCGCGCTGGTTCGGGCGAAAAAGATCCTGCAGGCCGCCGAGGACGCCGCAAGCCTCGTCGGCAGTACGCGCAAGGTATCGTCGCTTGCACTGGCGAGCAGCATTACGCGTACGCAGATGCGCTGCCTGATCGCCATCGAAGAATGCGGCTCGTTTCGCGCGGCCGCGCGCATGCTCGGCATTACCGAGGCCTCGCTGCAGCGCGCGGCGCGCACGCTCGAGCAGAATCTCGGCGGGCAGTTGTATCGCCATACGTCGGCGGGAATCAATACGACGGACATCGGTGCCGAATTCGCGCGGCGGCTCAAGCTCGTGTCGAGTCAGATCGCAGCGCTCGCGGAAACCGTCAGCGCCTATGAGTTTCCGAAGGAGCGCTCGGTCACGGTCGGCGTGTTGATGCTCGATCCGACCATACTCATCGTCAACGCGATCCGCTCGCTGAGCGCGCAGTTTCCCGAAGCGCGCGTGGTGATTCTGAGCGGTACCTACGAAGCGTTGCTGAACAAGCTGCTGCGCGGCGAAATCGATTTCATGCTGGGCCTCCTCAAGCAGCCGGCGCGGGCATTCGATTTCGTCGAAGAACCGCTGTACCGCGAGCGTTATTGCGTGGTGGCGAGCCGCGAACATCCGCTCACGCGGCAGAACACCATCACGGTCGATTCGCTCAAACGCTACCAGTGGGTGCTGCCCCCAAAAGGTTCGCCGCGCCGCGAAGCCTATGAGCATATCTTCGCGGAAAGCTCGCCGCCGCCGGCAAGCATCGAGACGTATTCGCTGTCGACGATTCGCATCACGTTGCACGACGCCGAGATGCTGACCGTGCTGAGCTGGACGGAAGTGCTGAGCGAGCGGCGTTTCGGTTTTCTCGCGCCGCTGCCGATGGACGTGCCGTGGCACGGCCCCATAGTCGGCATTGCGACGAAGCGCGACTGGCAACCCAATGAAGTGCAGACGGCTTTTTTGCATCACGTGAAGCGCAACGCGGCGGCAATCGCCGGCGAGTCGACGGTGGACGCGGAAGGCGCAGCGCCGGCATCGGCGAAAGCGCGCGGCGTTTAAGCTTTTCAGGCTTGCGGCTCCTCACGCATTTGAAGCGTGTTGCCGATTCGTAACATTTGGTATGCCTAAGTAAAACTAGAGGTCGATACGGAGACGAACATGCATCAGGTCAACACCGGGCGCAGCCCATTTCAGGAACAGACACGATTGTCCGGCAACCAGAGGCTGCTGCTGGGGCTCGTCGGCGTGGGCAGCATGCTTGAGTTCTGGGACGCCTATCTGATCGGTTTCATCATGGCCTACCTCATCAAACCGTGGGGCCTGACCTACGGGATCATGGGCGCCGTGCTGCTCGCGTCGGGCGCGGGAGCGATTCTTGGCGGCGTTGTGTGGGGCACCATGGCCGACCGGCTCGGGCGCAAGCCGGTTTTCGTCGCGTCGCTGCTGGTGCTTGCGGTCGCGAGCGTCGGACTCGCGTTCACGCCCGAGCGCGGCTGGATATATATGGCCGTGCTGCGCGTCGTAATCGGCTTTTGCACAGCGGGATACTTCATTCAGATTGCCCTCGTCCACGAATTCACGCCGCCACGGCGGCGCAGCATGCTCACCGGCATCGTGTCGGCGATTACGACTGGCGGCCTTCTGCTCGGCGCCTTTAGCGGCGCGTATCTGATTCCCGCGCTCGGCTGGCGTTGGACCTTTGCGCTGGGGGCGGCGCCCGCTGTCATCGCGCTGATTGGCGCGTTCTATATCCCCGAATCGCCGCGCTGGCTGAGCCTGCACGGCAAGGATGCCGACGCGCGGCGCTCCATTGCGTGGGCGCTCGGCGGTGCGCCGTTCGAGAATGCGATCGACACGCCGCGTCCGGCCGTCTCG
>DASPZL010000019.1:0-13816 GCA_035636295.1 Paraburkholderia sp. | reverse complement strand
GGCGTAATTCGTCTGCGGACGGCTTCGCGAAATCCTGAAACGCGACGCCGCCGCATTCATATCCACTTCGGGAGTCTGCTGCGCGCGGGTATTCGCGAGTGTCGCCCTGGCCTGCTCGTAGTGCGCGCTGGCCGCGGCCAGCGTCTGATTCTGCGCGAGCGCCTGCGTTTCCAGCGTGGCGAGCGTGGTATCGCCGAACACATGCCACCAGTCCTGCGAAATGGGCGCGTGCGAAGGCACGCCTACGCGCCAGTACGAATCGGTTTGCCAGGCGGGCGGCACGTCGGCTTGAAGCCGCTGATAATCCGGCCCGACCGTGCACGCGGCGAGCAAGGCGGCGCTCGTCATGACGGCAAGCGTCACTAGCCTCCGGCAGGCGACGGCCCGCGTCACGACGCCCCCTTGCCGTCTTTCGCCGGCTGCGCGATCTGCACGTGATCGCCGTCGGCGATCGAATCGCTCGGATTGATGATGACCTTGTCGCCGGCCTCGATCCCGCTTTCGATTTCGAGCGACTGCCCGAGGTCCTGCGCGATCACGATCTTGCGCAACTGCACGTTGCCCTTCGCATCGACCACCGCAAGCCGCGGACCTTCCGCGCGAAACAGCAGCGCGTTGCCCGGCACCATCAATTGCGCATGGGCGACGGCCGGCACCGCGACCTGCACATAGGCGCCGGGGCGCAGCTTGCCGTCCGGATTGGGCAGCGTCACTTCGACCTGCAGCGAGCGGGTGGGCACGTCGATCGCGCCGGACATGTGCGTGATCGTGCCGTGAAACTGCTGACCCGGCAATTCCGCCTGCGTGACCACCACGTTCTGCCCGATGGAGACGTTTTGCGCGTATGCCTGCGGCAACTGCACATAAACCCGCAACGGGTCCGACTGCGCGAGTGCGAAGAGCGCGCGGCTCGTGCCGCTGCCCGCGTCGATCAGATCGCCGACGTCGACGTTGCGCTGCGTGACCACGCCCGCGAATGGCGCGACGATACGCTTGAACGATTCGAGCTGGCGCAAGCGCTGCACGTTGGCGTCGGCGGCGGCGAGATTGGCGACGCCCTGCGTGTAGGTGCTCTGCCGTTCGTCGAGTTCCTGCTGCGAGACCGCATCGCGTTGACGCAATTGCTGCCAGCGTTCCAGCGAGCTTTTGGCGAGGCCGAGACTCGCGCTGGTTTGCTGGCGCTGCGCCAATGCCTGTGCGAGTTCCTGATCGATTTCGGGCGTGTCCAGATCGGCGAGCAGTTGACCCTGCTTCACGCGTGCGCCGATATCGACGTACCAGTGCAGCAGATAACCGGTGGAGCGCGCGTAGATCGGCGATTCGACGCTGCCGCGCAAGGTGCCCGGCAACAAGGTATGGCCGCCGCCTTCGGCCTGCGTCGGGCTCACCACGTTCACGTGCTGCACGGCGTTCTGCTTCGTCGTTTCGGTGACCGAGCGGCTTTCCAGCACGTTCGCGATCACGGTGCGCAGCGCGCCCACCGCGAGCAGCGCCAGCACGATCCACATGGCGATTTTGGCGCGCTTCCATTCGCGATGGCGCGGCGGCAACGCGTGGCCGTCTTCGGTCTCTCGCGAGGGGATCGCTAGCGATGCATGAGTTTTTTCGGTCATCTCAGTCAGCCATCTTATTCAGCCGTCGTTAAACGTTACGCGTGCTTGCCGGCGCCGCCGTGGTCCGGCGCTGGGCCGTCGTTGTTGCCATTGCCGCCGCCGTCACCCTGGCGGCCCGCCTGGTCCGCGCCGTCATCGTTGCGATGGCGCCGCGCGAGTCGCGTGTGAATGCCCGCGAACACGAGCGGCACGAAAAACAGCGTGGACACCGTGGCAAACAGCAATCCACCGATCACCGAGCGGCCGAGCGGCGCATTCTGCTCGGCGCCTTCGCCCAGACCGAGCGCCATCGGAATCATGCCGATGATCATCGCGAACGCGGTCATCAGCACCGGCCGGATCCGGCTTGCGCCGGCTTCGAGCGCGGCGGTGAGCGGCGGTGCGCCGGCCGAGAGCCGCTGGCGCGCGAACGACACCATCAGGATACTGTTGGCGGTGGCGACGCCCATCGTCATGATCGCGCCGGTCAGGGCCGGCACGCTCAGATGCGTGCCCGTGAGGAACAGCATCCACACGATGCCCGCCAGCGCCGCGGGCAAGGCGCTGACGATGATCAGCGGATCGACCCACGACTGGAAATTCACCACGATCAGCAGATAAACCAACACGATCGCCATCGCCACGCCGAGCCCGAGACCGAAGAACGAACTGCGCATGGTCTGCACCTGGCCGCGCACGGTGATCTGACTGCCGCGCGGCAGTTCCGCGCGCGCCTCGTTCACGAGCTTGTCGACCTGATCGGCCACGCTGCCCAGGTCGCGCTTGTCCACGCTCACGTACAGGTCGATCACCGGCCTGATGTTGTAGTGCGAGACGATCGCGAACTGATTCTGCGGCGAAACCCGCACCAGATTGCCGAGCAGTTGCGTCGGTCCGGTGGCCGAGCCGGACACCGGCGTGCGCAACAACTCGTCGATGGATGAAATCCGATACTGCGGCGTTTGCACCGCGACGTTGTATTCGACACCGTTCCTGTTGTTGTACCAGAACCCCGGCGAAGTCTGCGAACTGCCCGACAGTGAAATGAGCACGTTCTGCGCCACGTTGGCCGCGCTCAGATTGAGTTGCTGCAAGCGGGTGCGATCCATCTGAAGATTGAGCGCCGGTGCATCCAGTTTCTGCTGAATATGCGTGTCGACGGTGCCGGGAATCATGCGCACCTGTTTCAGCAGCTTGCGTGCGATCTCGAAGTTGCCCTGCTGGTCCGCGCCGGAAATCTGCACGTCCACCGCGGCGGGCAGGCCGAAGTTGAGAATCTGCGTGACGATGTCGGCCGGTTGAAAGAAGAATTCGACGCCCGGAAAGCGCTGCGGCAGGATCGCGCGCAATCGGTCGACGTAGGTTTGCGTCGGTTCGTGGCCTTCCTTCAAGGCCACCTGAATTTCGCCGTCGAGCGTGCCGATCGTGCCCGAGTTGCTGTACGAGAGATTGATGCCGCTATACGGCAAGCCGAGATTGTCGAGGATCGTGCCGAGTTCCTTCGCGGGCACGACTTCGTGGATCACCCTTTCGACCTCGTCCGCGAGACGCGCGGTTTCCTCGATTCGAGTACCGGTCGGCGCGCGCATGTGCAGGCGAATGTTGCCCGCGTCGACACTCGGAAAGAAGTCTTCGCCGAGCACGAAAACGAGGCTCATCGAGAGCACGCAGAAACCGAGGAACACACTGCCGAAGCGCGCGCGGCGCACCAGCAGGCTGCTGAGAATCATGATGTACGCGGCCCGCATGCGCTCGAAACCGCGATCGAAACGGTGATAGAGACGCATGAACAGATTCGGCGTTGCGCCGGCCTTGGGCTTGTGCGCGTGGCCCATCAGCAGCATCGCCAACGTCGGCACCAGCGTGCGCGACAGAATGTACGAGGCGAGCATCGCGAACACCACGGCTTCGGCAAGCGGCACGAACAGATAACGCGCGACGCCGGTCAGGAAGAACATCGGCACGAACACGATGCAGATACATAGCGTCGATACGAGCGCCGGGATCGCGATTTCGCCGGCGCCTTCGAGAATCGCGTCGTGCAGATTCGTGCCCATATGCAAATGCCGTTCGATGTTTTCGATCGTCACCGTGGCGTCGTCGACGAGAATCCCGACCGCCAGCGCGAGGCCGCCGAGCGTCATGATGTTGATGGTTTCCCCGAGCGCGTGCAGCGCGATCAGCGAGGACAGGATCGACAGCGGAATCGAGATCGCGATGATGCAGGTGCTGCGCCAGTTGCCGAGAAACAGCAGGATCATCGCGGCGGTCAGCGCCGCCGCCACCAGCGCCTCGCGCACCACGCCCTGCACCGCCGCCTTCACGAATATGGATTGATCGAACAAGGCCGTGATGTTCAGGTCCGGCGGCAGCGCCGCGCGTGCGGCCGGCAGCAAACCGTGCAGCGTATTGACGATCGACAGCGTCGACGCGCTGCCGTTTTTCAGCACGGACATGAGCACGCCGCGGCGGCCGTCCTGCCGCACGATATTGGTTTGCGGCGAGAAACCGTCGCGCACGTGCGCGACTTCGCGCAGATACGTCGTCGCGCCGTTGAGCGTGCGCACCGGAATGTCGTTGAGCCCTTCCAGCGTGGCCGGCGAGCCGTTCATGTTGATCGTGTATTCCTTCGGCCCGATCTTGGCCGTGCCGGTCGGCAGAATCAGGTTTTGCGCATTGAACGCGCTCACCACGTCGGAAGGCGTCAGCCCCTTTGCGAGCAACGCGCGCGTGTCGAGATCGACCGAGATCAGACGCGATTTGCCGCCGTACGGATACGGCACGGCCGCGCCCGGAATCGTCACGAGTTGCGGGCGCAGGAAGTTCAGCGCGGTGTCGTTGAGCGCCTGCTCGGACAGCTTCGGGCTCGACAGGCCGAGCTGAATCACCGGAATGCTGGAGGCCGAGTAGCTGATCACCAGCGGCGGCGTGGCGCCCGGCGGCATCTGCTTGAGCTGCGCCTGTTCGACGGCCACGGTCTGCGCGATCGCGGTCTGGATGTTGGCGTTCGGCTGCAGGAACACCTTCAGGATCGTGATGCCCGCGAGCGATTGCGATTCGATGTGCTCGATGTCGTTGACCGTGGTGGTCAAGCTGCGCTCGTTGACCGACGCGATCCGATGGGCCATGTCTTCCGCCGACAAGCCCGTGTAAGTCCAGATGACGCTGACCACCGGAATGTTGATTTCCGGCAGCACGTCGACCGGCGTGGTGAACAGCACGAACGGCGTCGCCAGCAGGATCATGATAGCCATCACGATGAACGTGTATGGCCGCTTAAGCGCAACGTTGACGATCCACATGAAACGCGCCCGAGGGATTGCTAGTGAGGGATGGAATGGAGAAATCAGCGCTTATGCTAGATCGGTGGCACCAACACCTGCATGACGCCAAAATGGCGAAAATGTCAGGAAGGCTAATGTAAGGTTTGACGCCGATTCAGTCGGGATGCAGCGGTGCGATGTGGGAATGGAAAAGCAAACGTTTGGCGTTCAGAGGTATGTGGCTTCAAAGGAACAAAAAAGCCGGCCAACCTTCACGGTCGACCGGCTTTTTATTTTTAAATCGCAGAACTTGAATCGCCAGGCTTACTTCGCAAACAGCGACGACATATCCGCAAATGCCTTGAATTCCAGCGCATTGCCCGACGGATCGAGGAAGAACATCGTGGCCTGTTCGCCGGCTTCGCCCTTGAAACGCACGTGCGGTTCGATGATGAAGTCGATGCCCGCGCTTTGCAGCTTGTCCGCGGCGGCCTGCCATTGCTCCATGGAAAGCACCGCGCCGAAGTGACGGACCGGCACCGCGTCGCCGTCGACCTTGCTGGTTTGGCGGTGGCCGATTTCGTCCGGCGCGAGGTGCGCGACGATCTGGTGGCCGTAGAAATTGAAGTCGACCCATGCCTCCGAACTGCGCCCTTCGGGACAACCGAGCAGTTCACCGTAAAACTCGCGCGCGGCGGCGAGACTATGGACAGGAAACGCCAGATGGAACGGCGGCAAAACGGTTTCGGCAACGCTCATGGTGAGAAAACTCGCTGACTGGAAAGTGGGTTCGCGTATCGGCCTACAGGACCACACACGGAAACCAAAGTTTAACCATGACTAAAAATGGTTAAAAACGATATATATTTGATCTGACCAACACAAAAATCGATCAATCGACGATGCTCAGCGAACTCAAGACCTTTCTCGCCGTCAGCCGGTACGGCACGTTTTCCGCCGCGGGCGCGCGCATCGGCCTCACGCAGTCGGCCGTGAGCGCGCAGATGCAACGGCTCGAAGAGGAGCTCGGCTTCGCGCTGTTCGACCGCACCGGCCGCTCCGCGACGCTCAACAATGCCGGCCGCGAAACGCTCACGCTCGCCGAAGAGATGATGACGCTGTACGCGCGGCTCTCCGAACGCGGCGCGGTCGCGGCGGAAAGCGGCATGCTGCGGGTGGGCGCGATCGCGTCCGCGCAAGTGTCGTTTCTCGCCGATGCCCTCGCCCGTTTTCGCGTCGACCGGCCCGGCTGGCGAATTCGCGTCGTGCCCGGCGTGTCGCTCACCTTGCTGGGGCAAGTGGATTCCGGTGAACTCGATCTCGCCGTCATCATCAAGCCGCCGTTCGCGCTGCCGTCCGAACTCGAATGGCGCACGCTGGTCACCGAGCCGTTCGTGCTGCTCGCACCCAAGGCGCTTGCGCGCGGCAAGCAGCCCTGGCGCGAGCTGCTCAGAAGCGAGCCGTTCATCCGCTACGACCGCGCGTCGTTCGGCGGCAGGCTGGTCGATCGTTTTCTGAGGCGCTCGCGGCTGAACGTGCACGACGTGATCGAGCTGGACGAGTTGCAGGGGATCGTGCAACTGGTGGCGCGCGGCATCGGCGTGGCGCTGATTCCGAATACGGCGGGGCTCGGCAAGTGGCCCGCCAGTGTCGCCGCGCTTGAACTCGGCGACGCGACGTTTCACCGTGAAATCGGTCTCGTGCAACGTCCACGGCATAGCCGGCAAGCGGTGGCGGAAGCGCTGGCCGGTTGCATCGGCACGGCTGCGGGCACTTGAATTGGCAGGCACGCACGCGATTGTCCTGTTGCGCTGGCCGTCAACTGTATCTGTGAGATTCGTGTGGCGGAGCCCAGAATCGTTGTTCGTGCATTCATTCGTGTCTTTCACCCCCAGGCCTGTCCGCGCTCGCATCGAGTCACACGGTTGGCCCGCCGCCAAGGACTAGCCCATGACCGCCAGCACCTTCCTCACCGCCGATGTCCTGATCGCCTATAGCGCCTATTTCGTCGGCACGGCGAGTCCGGGGCCGAGCAATCTCGCGATCATGTCGCTGGCAATGAGCGCCGGCCGAAAATCCGCGCTGACCTTCGCGCTCGGCGTCGTATCCGGTTCTTTCTTCTGGGCGCTGCTGGCGTCGCTGGGTTTGTCGGCCGTGCTCGCCACTTACTCGGAATGCCTGGTCGCGATCAAGATTGCCGGCGGGTTTTATCTGCTGTGGCTCGGCTTCAAGTCCGCGCGTTCGGCATTAGGCGCCGGCAAGCTGCCTGCGGACACGGCCCGGCGAGATGAACCGCTCAGGCGTCTCTATCTGCGCGGCTTGCTGCTGCATCTCACCAATCCGAAAGCGATTCTGGTCTGGCTGTCGATCGTTTCGCTGGCGATATCGCCGGCCGGCGACACATCGCATACCGCACCGGTGGTGCTCGGTTGCATGTGTATCGGCGTATCGGTGTTCAGCAGCTATGCCGTGCTGTTTTCCACCACGTCCGCACGGCGCGTCTACGTTGCGATCCGGCGCTGGCTCGACGGCTCGCTGGCAATCATGTTCGGCATTGCCGGCATCAAGATGCTGACATCGAAAAGCTAGCCGCTATTCGAGAACCGCAACGCCTGGGCGCTCCGTAGCCTGGGCGTGCGCGCAAAACCGGCACGCTGCTGCTAAGCGTCTTTCACATGCTTGTGGGGCTTCTCCACGCCCGCCGAGCGCAGAGCCTCATGCAGCGTGCTGAAAATACAGCTTGCGCCGACGATCGGCGTGATCCCATGCCGGTCCATATCCGAGCGCAAATAGCGGTTCACGCGCGCGAAGATCACGTCGATGCCGCCGCGCTTTAAGTTCTCGCACAATTCGCCCACCGAGCGCGCCGCCGAATAGTCGACGTCGGTAATCGCGCTCGCGTCGATCACGAACCAGCGCACCGGACTCGGCGCATGATCGACCAGGCGGCGGGTATCGTCGACGAAAAAGTGATCGTTCGCGTAGAACAGATCGGCGCCGAAGCGATAGACGATCAGCCCCGGCGCGGTCTGGATACCGGGCACGGCGGGCACCGGAACCCAGATGCCGTCTTCGCCGGGAGCGAGGATCATGGTGTGCGGCCGGTAGCTGTGCCGCACATGACGCAGCAACGATACCGCCACAGCCACCAGAATACCGTGCTCGACGCCGATCAGCACCACCGCCGCCGCGGTGAACACCGCGAGCGCGAATTCACCCGGACTTTCGCGGCGAATCGCAGACAGCGTCTTCAGATTGATCAGGCCAATGGCGATCGTAAACACGATGCTGGCGAGAATGCAGTGCGGCAGATACTGCAAAAAGCGGCTGAAAAACAGCAGCACGACGACCACCACCGCCGCGAACACGAGTTGCGCGAACTGGCTGCGCGTGCCGGCGCGATCGGCCATGGCGGTTTGTGTCGGACTGCCGTTGACCACGAACGCGCCCGAAAGCGCTGCCGCCGCGTTGGCGGCGGCGATGCCCAGCAGGTCGGCATTGACATCGACAGGTTCGTGATACTGCTCGGCGAACACGCGGCTCGCAGCGGCGCTTTGCGCGACGATCATCACGAAGCAGGAAGCCGCGACCGGAAGCAGATCGAGCATCTGCTCCCAGCTGACCAACGGCATGCGCAGCGGCGGCAGTCCGCCTGCCACCGGACCGAGCACGGCGATACCGTGGGCGGCGAAGCCGTAGACGTCGCTCGCCGCGATACCCGCGACAACCGCGATCAACGGCACCGGCACGCGTGGCAGGAAGCGCTTGCACACCAGAATGGATACGACCACCAGCAGCGAAATGGCCAGCGTCGGCAAATGGATCTGCGCCGACTCGCGCACCACCAGCGCAAGCTGATCGACGCTGCGCGCGGCATGCCCCGGCACGCCGGACATGTCGCCCAGCATGGCGATGCCGACCTGCACGCCGACTCCGGCGAGAAAACCGACCAGCACTGTGCGCGACAGAAAATCGGCGAGAAAGCCCAGCTTGAAAATCCGCGCGACGAACAATAAGGCGGCGGTCAGCAACGCGACCATCGCGGCAAGCGACGCATAGTCGGCGCTCGAAGCCGGCGCCATGGTGGAGAGCCGGCTCGCGAAAATGGTGGCGGTGGCGGAATCGGCGGCCACGACGAGGTGCCGCGATGCGCCGAAAAACGCAAACGCGACAAGCGGCAGAAAGACGGTGTAAAGGCCCGTCACGGCCGGCATGCCGGCGATGCGCGCGTAGCCGAGCACCTGCGGAATATCCATCGACGCAAGCTGCACGCCGGCCAGCGCATCGCGCGCGGCCCCCGCACGGCTCAAAGGAAGCATGCCCTTCAACACGCCGACGCGTGCGTTGATATACGCCAGGAAATCTCGCATGCGCGATGCCGCCCCCAAACTTAGGTTATCGCGCATCGTGCCGCGATTCGGCACTCAAAGGCAAGGTCCGGGTAATGATCGGCTAAGGAAACCGCCTAAACCGCGAGTCGTCCCCACAAACCCTGCTGAAACACCCGGCTTTTTTCAGATTCAACGCTTGAACTGTCCTGTCAGCGGATCCACATGCCGCGCAAAACCGAACAGCGCGGCAATGCAGATCGGACAGGCGATGAGGAACACGACCAACATCTCACACCCCGTAAAAGTAACATTTTGTTACTTCCAAGTTTAAGCGATTGGCCAGCAAATCAAATGGAGAAAAACGCAATGCACTGTTGCCGGTTATTACACCAGTAAGCAGTGGGACGGTTCAAAAAACTGCTGTGAATGCGAGGCCAATGCTATTCGGAATGACACGCGGCGATACGCAAACGTTTGGCTTCATTCGCCAGGCGTCGAGCCGGCGGTCCACTCCGGCGTTCAACCACCCCTTGCACAGCAATAACGGCAAGCCTCGCCACACCCCTTATAATCCGGCATGATCCGAACCCCGCTCCCCACGCAGCCTACGCTCGCCCAACCGGTCGCACTACGCCGCTGCGCCGCCCACCGCTTCACGGTGGCCGCATGAAAATCCCTAAACGCCTGCTGCCGCTCGTCGAAGAGGGCCTGATCGACGAAGTCATCTCGCAGTTGATGAGCGGCAAGGAAGCCACCGTCTACGTGGTGCGCAGCGGCGAATCCACGCGCTGCGCCAAGGTCTATAAAGACGCCAAACAGCGCAGTTTCCGCCAGGCCGCGTCTTATCGCGAAGGACGCAAGGTCAAGAACAGCCGCGAGCAGCGCGCGATGGAAAAAGGCAGCCGCTACGGCCGCGAAGTGCAGGAACAGGCCTGGCAAAACGCCGAAGTCGATGCGCTGTTCCAGCTCGCCAATGCCGGCGTGCGCGTGCCGCAGCCCTTCATCTGCACCGACGGCGTGTTGCTGATGGAACTGGTGACCGACGCCGACGGCAACGTCGCGCCGCGTCTGAACGACGTCGACATGACCGAGGAACGCGCGCTCGAATTGCATGCGCTGCTGCTCAATCAGGTGGTGCGCATGCTGTGCGCCGGCGTGATTCACGGCGACCTGTCCGAATACAACATTCTGCTTGCCGCGGACGGCCCGGTGATCATCGACTTGCCGCAAGCCGTGGATGCCGCCGGCAATCTCGAAGCGCCGGCCATGCTCGAGCGCGACGTGAACAACCTCGCCACGTATTTCGGCCGTTTTGCGCCGGCGCTGCTCGACGCGAGCTACGGCAAGGAAATCTGGGCGCTGTTCGAAGCCGGCGCGCTGCAGGTTGATGCGAAGTTGACCGGCCGCGTCGAACTGGACACCACGCCGATCGATCTCGAAGCCGTGCTGCAGGAACTCGAGGACACGCGGCTCGACGAAGAAGCGCGCCAGCGCTATGAGCAATCGCTGCGCAGCGGCACATGAGCGGGTGGCTCGGCGGCATCTGAACGCCGCGTTGAATCGAGGCTACGGCGCGTTACTGCAACTGGTGGCCTTGATGGAAGAACCTGCACCGCCCGGCGCCGGCGCCACCGACTCCCGCATCGTCACGCTCACCGGAAACTCTCGGAAGATTTCCCACGTGGTCCGGTAGCATTGATTGACGAGCCAGCGCACCGCGTTCTGCGTCAGTTCCGCCGTCGGGATACGCACGGAGGTGAGCCCCGGCGCGGCGTATGCCGCCGAGTAATCGTCGTCGTAGCCGATCACCGAGACTTCGTCGGGAACGGAAATACCGACCTGGTGAAAGCGCGCCAAGACGCTCACCGCCATCGTGTCGTTCGCGCAGAACAGGCCCGTGAAGCGCCGCTTCGAGTCGAGCAGCTTGCACGCGGCAGCATAGCCGCCTTCCGGCGAGAAATCCGATTCGATCAGCGTGACGTCGTCGCGCGTGATGCCCGCACGCGCCAGTTCGGCGAAGAAACCTTCGAGCCGGATCAGGTTGTCCGAGGCGGTGAAAGGCCCGGCAATCACCGCGATGTCCCGATGCCCGTGATCGAGCAGCGTACGCGCCGCCAGTTCGCCGCCACGCCGGTGGTCGGCGCAGAACGACGCCTCCGGCAATTGATCGAACGCCCGGTTCAGGAACACCATCTTCGGATGCATCCGGTGCAGCATGATCAGATCGTCGTCGTGCAGATCGTGGCTGATCACCACCACACCGTCGCAATCGCGGCCGATCAGAAAACGCACCGCCTCGATGGCCTGCTCGCGCGGCGACACTTCCCCGCAGCCGGTCGCCACCACCACGTGACGGCGCACCGCGCGCAGTTCGGTGTCGGTCTGCTTGAGAATCGTGCCGTAGTAGGAACCGAAGAACGTCGGCACGAAAATGCCGATCATGCCGAGCGATTGCGCCGCCATCGCCCGGCCGATCGACGACGGGCGGAAGTTCAGCGCTTCGATCGCCGCCTGCACGCGCGCGGCGGCGTCGGCCGAGATCGGCCCCTTGCCGGAAATGGCCCGCGAGGCAGTCGACATGCCCACGCCGGCCAGTGCCGCGACATCCTTGAGTGTTGCCACGCGATTCTCCGTCAAGCGATGTTGTTTCAATCGCGCCGCACGCCGGCGCTATAAACGGGTGCCGTCCGCGTCGTCGAACAGCGAAATATGTGCACTGTCGAACGAAAACGCCGCGGTATCGCCGACCGCAACCGGCGTCTTCGTCTGGTCGATCGACGCGATCTGCGCTCCATGATAGTCGAGCCAAATAACGCGGTGGTTACCCATCGGCTCCACGAGCGAAACTTTTGCACGCTCGCTCGAGGCGCCACCCGCCTCCACCCGTACCCGCACGTCTTCGGCGCGCAAGCCGAGCACGCACGGCAGCGAGTCAGCAGGCGTGTTTTTAAACGGATACCCCAACACGTCGAGCCGTAAATGCGCCGTGCAAAAATGCAGCGTACCGTCGCGCGCCTCCAGCGTGCCCTTGAGCAGATTCATCGCCGGTGAGCCCAGAAAAGTCGCGACGAACAGATTGTCGGGCCGCGCGTAGACCTCGGCTGGCGTGCCGAACTGCTGAATCACGCCGCCGCGCATCACCGCCATACGCGTGGCGAGCGTCATCGCCTCGACCTGATCGTGGGTCACGTAGATCATCGTCGCGCCGAGGCGCTGGTGCAGTTGCTTGAGTTCGCGGCGCAGTTCGGTGCGCAACTTGGCGTCGAGATTCGAGAGCGGCTCGTCGAACAGGAACACGTCGGCTTCGCGCACGATCGCGCGGCCGATCGCCACGCGCTGCCGCTGCCCGCCCGAAAGCTGCGCCGGTTTGCGCTTGAGCAGCGGCCCGAGTTGCAGCATCTCGCAGGCACGCGCCACACGCCGTGCGATTTCCGCCTTCGGCGTGCCGTTGATGCGCAATGCGAACGACAGGTTGCGCTCGACGCTCATGGTCGGATACAACGCGTACGACTGAAACACCAGCGCGATGCGGCGGTCTTTCGGATCGGCCCAGGTCATATCCTCGCCGGCGATCTCGATGCTGCCGTCCGCCGCGTCGATCAGGCCCGCGATGCTGTGCAGCAAGGTGGACTTGCCGCAACCCGAGGGACCGAGCAGCACGACGAACTCGCCTGCGCGCACGTCGAGATCGAGATTCTCGATCACGGTATTCGCGCCTAACCGGATCGTCAGATTGCGCACCGCCACGTTGACCGGATGCGTCAGGCCCGCCGTGTCCGCGACACCGGGAATGTTCGCCACGCCTGCCACCTCGGTCATCGCAGTCACATTTGCCAGGTTCGTCATTGCCTTATCCCTTGACCGCGCCGGACGCAATGCCGCGCACAAACCAGCGGCCCGAAATGAAGTAGACCGCGAGCGGCACGACGGAGGTCAGAATCGTCGCCGCCATGTTGACGTTATAGAGCCGCTCGCCGGTCGTCGTGTTGATGATGTTGTTCAGTTGCACGGTCATCGGCAAGTTTTTCGTGCCGGCGAACACGAGGCCGAGAATGAAGTCGTTCCAGATGCCGGTCACCTGCATGATGATCGCGACGACGATGATCGGCGTGGACATGGGCAGCATCAGTTGCAGAAAAATGCGCCAGAAACCGCCGCCGTCGACGCGCGCCGCCTTGAACAGCTCCTGCGGAATCGACGCGTAGTAGTTGCGAAACAGCAGCGTCATCACCGGCATGCCGAAGATCGTGTGAATCACCACGATGCCCGGCAGCGAACTGAACAGATGCACGCTCGCCAGCACGCGCACGAGCGGATACACCATCACCTGCACCGGAATGAACGCGCCCATCAGCAGCACGCCGAACAGCAGGCCCGCGCCGCGCGGACGCCAGAACGACAGCGCATAGCCGTTCACCGCGCCGATCGCGATCGACAACACCGTGCTCGGCACGACGATGCGCACCGAGTTCCAGAAACCGACCTGAATGCCGTTGCAATCGAGCCCGGTGCACGCGGATTGCCAGGCGGCGCCCCATGCGTCGAGTGTGAAATGCGCAGGGAAAGCCAGCAGATTGCCGAGACGAATCTCGCTCATCGGTTTGACCGACGTGACGAGCATCACGTAGAG
>DASPZL010000018.1:0-4376 GCA_035636295.1 Paraburkholderia sp. | reverse complement strand
TTCACGACGAGCGGCGCGAGGAAGCCGACATGCTGCCCCTTATGATCGCGCAGCAATTGCGCGGCAATCGATTCGACGCTTTGCGATGTGACCGGCGTGCCGTCGTGAATGCAATGCTGCAAACCGAGCTTCACATACAGCAGACGCAGGAAGTGCCACACTTCCGACGTGGTCGCCACCGTACTCTTGCGACCGCCGCGCGACAATCGCTGTTCGATCGCGACAGTCGGCGGGATGCCGTACACCGCGTCGACTTCAGGCCGCCCGGCCGGCTGCACGATGGAGCGCGCGTAGGCATTCAGCGATTCGAGGTAACGGCGCTGCCCCTCGTGGAACAGAATGTCGAAGGCGAGCGTGGACTTGCCCGAACCGGACACGCCGGTGATGACGTTGAACTTGCCGTGCGGAATGTCCACGTCCAGCGATTTCAGATTGTGTTCGCGCGCATTGACGATGCGCACCACGTCCTCACCCTCGATCGCCCGGCGCGCACGCGCCGCGCTCAGCGCCTTTTGCAGCGGCATGCCTTGCGACGCCGGTTCGGCCGCCGCGTTCATGGCGCGGTCGTATTGCAGCAGCGCCTCGCCGGTATGCGATTCCGGGCAATGCTTGACGTCTTCCGGCGTGCCCGCGCACAGCACGCGCCCGCCGCCGTCGCCGCCTTCAGGGCCGAGGTCGATCAGCCAGTCGGCCGCGCGGATCACGTCGAGATTGTGTTCGATCACGATCAGCGAATGACCACTCGTGAGCAGCTTGCCGAACGCCTGCATCAGCTTGGCGATGTCGTCGAAATGCAGGCCGGTGGTTGGCTCGTCGAACATGAAGAGGCGTTTCGCAACGGCCTGCTTCGCGCTGCGCGCGGTGCGCGCCTGCGCCGATTCCGCGAGGAAGCCCGCGAGCTTAAGCCGTTGCGCCTCGCCGCCGGACAGCGTGGGCACCGGCTGGCCGAGCTTTACGTATTCGAGGCCCACGTCGACGATCGGCTGCAACACGCGCAATACTTCGGCATCCTTGGCGAAGTAGGCGGTGGCTTCGCTCACCGTCAGTTCCAGCACGTCCGCGATGCTCAACGCTCGCGCCGGTTCGCCGCGCTCGATCTTCACTTCGAGCAGTTCCGCGCGATAACGGCGCCCATCGCAATCCGGGCAGCGCAAGTACACGTCGCTCAGGAACTGCATTTCAATGTGTTCGAAACCCGAGCCGCCGCAGGTCGGGCAGCGCCCGTCGCCCGAGTTGAAGCTGAACATGCCGGGACCGTAACCGCGTTGTTGCGCGAGCGGCGCCTTGGCGAACAGCTTGCGGATTTCGTCGAATGCGCCGACGTAACTGGCCGGATTCGAGCGCGCGGTCTTGCCGATCGGCGACTGGTCGACGAATACCACGTCCGTGACCTGGTCGGCGCCGGTCAGGCTTTTGAATGCGCCGGGCGATTCGGTGGCGATGCCGAAGTGCCGCGCCATGGCCGGATACAAAACATCTTGCAGCAAGGTGGATTTGCCGGAACCCGACACCCCCGTCACGCAGACAAGCCGCTGCAACGGAATCTCGACAGTCACGTCGCGCAGATTGTGTTCGGTCGCGCCTTCGAGCACGATGCGCGGCGTGTTCTTGTCCACCGGACGCTGCGACCAGTGCGCCGCATCCGCCACATGCCGGCGGCCGCCGAGGTACTCGCCGGTCAGCGTGCCGGACGAACGGATCGCTTCGGGTGCGCCGTCGTAAATGATCGAACCGCCGCGCTCGCCCGGCCCCGGACCCATGTCGATCAGACGGTCCGCCGCAAGCATCACCGATGGATCGTGTTCGACCACCACCAGCGTATTGCCCGCGTCGCGCAAGCGGTGCATGGCTTCGACGATCCGGTTCAGATCGCGCGGGTGCAGGCCGATGCTCGGCTCGTCGAGCACGAACAGCGTTTTGGTGAGCGACGTGCCGAGCGCCGTGGTCAGGTTGATCCGCTGCACTTCACCGCCCGACAGCGTGCGGCTTTGCCGGTCGAGCGTGAGATAACCGAGACCCACGTCGCACAGATATTTGAGGCGCGTGCGCACTTCCGCGAGCAGCAGTTTGAGCGCGTCGTCGAGCAAGGCGCTCGGCAGGCTGATCTCGTCGAAGAAACGCCGGATGCGCTCGATCGGCATCAGCATCAGATCGTGCACGGTCAGGCCTGGCAAGGCCTCGAGTTGCGCGCGCGCCCAGTCGACGCCGCGCGGCATGAAGCGCTGCCCGGCCGGAAGTACATCGTCCGCATTCGCCTTGCCGCCGAGGCGCCACAACAGCGACTCCGTTTTCAGACGCGCGCCGCCGCAGGTTTCGCACGGCGTGTAGCTGCGGTACTTGGACAGCAGCACGCGAATATGCATCTTGTACGCTTTGGATTCGAGGTACTCGAAGAAGCGTTTGACGCCGTACCAGTGGCTTTGCCACTTGCCGTTCCAGTCCGGCGAACCGTTGATGACCCAGTCGCGCTCGGCATCCGTCAGCTCGCCCCAGGGTGTGCCGCGGCGGATGTCGGCTTTCGCCGCATAGCGCATCAGATCGTCCTGGCATTCCTTCCAGGCCGGCGTTTGCATCGGCTTGATCGCGCCTTCGCGCAGCGTCTTGCGCGCGTCGGGGATCACGAGGCCCAGGTCGACGCCGATCACGCGGCCGAAACCGCGGCAGACTTCGCACGCGCCGTACGCCGAATTGAACGAGAACAGCGCCGGCTGCGGGTCGGCATAACGCAGATCGCTTTCGGGGCTGTGCAAACCGGTGGAAAACCGCCAGATTTCCGGTTCCGCCGGGTTCGTTTCAGGCGCATCAGGCGTGGCGGGCAGCACGTAAATGTTGACGCGCCCGACGCCGCGCTTGAGCGACGCCTCGATTGCCTCGACCACACGCTGCTTGTCGACCGCGCGCAGGCGGAAACGGTCGGCCACGACGTCGAGCAGCTTGCGCTTGCCGGTGGGCGAATCGACTTCGCGTTGCGCCTGAACGCGCGTGTAGCCGCTTGCCGAGAGCCACTGCTCCACTTCCTGCTCGGACGCCGATTCCGGCAACTCGACCGGGAACGTGACCACCAGCCGCGGATCATGCTCCGCGGTGCGCTCGAGCAACTCGGCGTAGATCGTCTCCGGCGTGTCGTGACGCACCTGCCGCGCCGTCTTGCGATCGAACAGTTCGGCCGCGCGCGCATAGAGCAGCTTCAGGTGGTCGTTGAGTTCCGTCATGGTGCCGACGGTGGAGCGCGAACTGCGCACCGGATTGGTCTGGTCGATCGCGATGGCGGGCGGCACGCCGTCGACCCGGTCGACTTGCGGCCGGTCCATGCGGTCGAGAAACTGCCGGGCGTAAGCGCTGAAGGTCTCGACATAGCGCCGCTGCCCTTCCGCGTACAGCGTATCGAACACGAGGCTCGACTTGCCGGAACCGGACGGACCGGTGACGACCGTCATTTCGCCGGTTCGTACGTCGAGATCGACATTCTTGAGGTTGTGCTGGCGTGCGCCGCGAATCTTGATAGTGCCGTTAGATGACAATTTTTTCGACCGTCTGAATGAGTGGGCCACCTCTCACGGACGCCTCGCGACCGCGCAAGTTCGGTGCAGCCGGGCCTGCGGGACCACACGCCGAAGGCCAGGTTACGACGGGATACTATACTGTATATTCATACAGTTTTCCATGACGCGGCACGGTTGTGATTGGGCTGCACGAACGGGCGCAACTTCCGCCCGCGCTTCCTTTCGAAAACCTTTCCGACGGAGCGACGACCGTCTTATACTGACGGTCGCCGTGAGACGGGTCCAGCAATTGCCGTCCATGCCTTTGCCGCCGCAACGGCGCCTCGCCGCAGGGCCATCGAACTGCCGGGCGGAACGTGGGCCGGCAAAGTCAGGAATAAATTTCCGGCGTTATTGGCAATTCTCAATCAGGAGACGGATATACATGTTCAAGCTTATTGTGTTGCTGGCGGCCGTAGCCGCGTCGAGTGCGGCTTTTGCGAAGGCCGACTGCACGGCGCATCCGAAGAGCGAATGGATCAAGGAGTCGGATGCGCGCGCTCAACTCGAGGCGCAGGGCTATAAGATCAAGAAGTTCAAGGTCGACGGCAACTGTTATGAGATCTACGGCCACAACAAAGACGGCAAGAAGGTCGAGATCTATTACGACACCAAGACGCTGGCTGCCATTAAATCGGAAATCGACTAAGCGGCAGCGCTTTTAAACCATGCACCCATCGCGCGGCGCGCGAGTCAGAACCTGGGATATCTGGGTTCGTCTCACGCATTGGACGGTAGCGGGTATCGTTCTGTGGAATCCGTTCGGCCCGACCGATCAGATACATCGGGTGCTGGGGTACTGTGCGGCCGGCCTTGTCGCATCACGTCTCGTGT
>DASPZL010000017.1:0-6357 GCA_035636295.1 Paraburkholderia sp. | reverse complement strand
ACCGGCCGGCGCGATGCGCGCGGCAATCGCCGCCGCGGTGCCTCCTGACGAGCCGCCCGGAATCAGCGAGGGATCGTAGGGATTGCGCACCGGGCCCGCATGCGCGGCTAAGTTCGTGCTCGTGATGCCGAACGCCAGTTCGTGCATGTTGGCTTTGCCGAGCACGATCGCGCCGGCATCGATCAGCCGCTGCACCGACGGCGCGTTCGTCTTCGGCGCGAAGTTCTCGAGTGCGGGCGTGCCCGCCGAGGTTTGCAAGCCGATGGTATTGATGTTGTCCTTCACGACAATCGGCAAGCCGGCGAGCGGCAATTGTGCTTTCTCCGACGCCGGCAACGCGTCGACGCGCTGCGCGGCGGCCAGCGCGCCGTCCAGATCGAGCATGGTCAGCGCATTGAGGCTCGAGAGCGCCGCCGCGCGCGCGAGCAGCGTGGCGATATAGTCGGTGGCCGTGAGGCGGCCCGACTGGATCGCGGCGACGGCTTCGGTGGCGGTGAGCGCGAGTTGTGCATCGACGGTCCATGTCATGGCCGGCGTCTCCTTAACGTGGCGTGCCTGGTCGGCGCGAGGGTTTCATGAAGCGCAGCGCAAGGCGCGCGAGCGCCGGCACCCGCTTCGGACGCAGCAGTCTCGAATCGTAGCCGCTCATGCGCCGCTCGTTTTCCGCAAGGCATAGTTCGATCAGTTCGCGTGTATTCAGCGCTTCGCCGATCACGCTGCTGCTCGCCGGCAGAAAATTCGAATCGTGCGCGACGCCGTCCGCGTCGATACCCTTGGCAATCGCCACGCGCTCCCAGATCAGCACGGCCCAGATCGCCACCACCCGCAGCGCATGCCACGGCCTGCGCCAGAGCGGCATGGTGCGCCGATGCCATGCCACCCAGTTGGCGAAGAACAGAATGTGGCGCGCCTCTTCCTGAATCACCGGCTCGAAGGTCTCGACCAGCGCCTCCGGAAAATAGCCGGACTGCTGCGCCGAACGAAACAGCCCGAACGCGAAGAAGCTGTCGATGCACTCGCTATAGCCGGTGCGCATCCACGCCCACTCGGCGTCGCGCGGCGCCGGATAGGCCGGCTCGGGGGCGATCTCGATGCCGTATGCGGCAATCAGTCTGGAGAGCACGCGCTTGTGGCGCGCTTCCTCGTCGCCATCCATGTTGATCGCTTCGCGCAGCAGCGGATCGCTCAATTGCGCGGCATAGGTGTGAACGTTGATCGAGGCGCGGCCCTCGGTTTGCACCGCGATGTCCCAGATCGGCAGCGAACACAGGCGTTCGAGCGCGTCCGGCGCAAGCGCCGGCCACTCGAGCACGGCCGGTTTATAGGGATTGTGGGTTTCAAGCAGCATGCGGCAAAACATCTGCTTGTGGGCCTCTGAACCGATCTTCAAGCGGGCGGGGCCGCTGAATGTCCAATGGCGCAGGGTGCGGTTTTCAGCAACATCTTCTGTCAGTGTGTCAGACATGGCGGCGTACAGAGGGCAAACTCGACGTGTCGCCTATTCTGGCACAACCGCTTGAAGCCGGATGCCGAAGTGACGCAAGGTGGGCGGCCGGCGCGAATGGCGCTTTCCGCGTCGTGTCCTTCGCGTCGCCGCCGCTATCGGCAGTTGCTGACGTTACTGGTGGTTATCGATCCACATGCGTCCCCAGCGGAATGCGTAGGCGAGTGCGTGCTCCTCGTCGAAGAAATAATCGAGCGCGTCGAACGAGTACGCCTGGCCGTGGCTCGCGGTGGTTTTCTCGATGGTCAGGTTGGCGGCGAACAGGCCATTGGGCAGTTGTTGCGCAGCCGGTGCGACTTCGTAGCCCTTGTAGCGGATATGTGGATTCATGATCGTGGCAGTGAGTGTGCCCGCGTGCGTTGCCAGGATGCCGGAGCATGCGACGCCGTTGCGTGGCATCGGCGGCCGGTGATTCAGCGGGTAGCGTCAAGCGTAGGCCGTGGTGCGCAGTGGGTGAACCAATCTTTGGTCGTAAGCAAATCAGCGAGGTTCTGCAACGCTCTCCACGAGGCCGGGACGGACTTTATTCGCTGTGTGCGAAGACACTATCCGGCGTTGCGCGGCCACGGTCTGTTATGTGGCGCACTGTTCTGGTGAGCGGGTGGTTTGGGAGAGCGAGCGGTTCGGGCGGGTGGTTCGGAGGAGTCGGCGGTTGCGAAGGGTGGACGAGCGGACAATCGCAATAGCGGAAAAGCGGGCGGAGGAACGCAAGAGCGCAAGAGTGGGCAAACACGCAAACCGACCTCGAGCGCGATCGACCGCGCCAAGGTTCTCAGCGGCGTCGCAAGCACACACGCCGAGGCCTTCCAGCACGGCGCCACGACGCCATACACAAAAGAGACTAAACCGCGTGCAGCAAGCGCGCAGGTTGCGCTTCCTTGATCGCCGCGCCGCCAACCGGCGCGGCGATCGGCGTGCGATGCGCGTTGAACGCCAGCGCGAATTGCGCGGCCTGCTGCCCGACCGTGGCGAGCTGATCGACAACCTTCGCGTCGGAACAGGTGTCGACGGTGTCGAACCGCGTCTCCAGCGTGTTGATGCCGGCGCCGAACGGAGTGGGCCAGCCGCGCAACGCGTGAACGATCGAACGCAGCGACGTCAACACCGAGCCGGCCGCCTGCCAGCCATACGCGGTGACGATGCAGCCGACCGCGCGGCCGTCCAGATACGGACGCTCGTCCGCGCGCAACTCCTCGAGCGTGTCGAGTGCGTTCTTGACGAGACCGGACACGCCGCCGTGATAGCCGGGCGTGGCGATGATCAGCGCATCCGCGTGGCGCACGGCTTCGATCAGTTCGAGCTGCTCGCTGGTGCGTTGCGGGTTTTCCGGTGCGTAGTGAGGCAGGCTATGCAGGAACGTGCCGCCGAACAGACGGGTGTTCGCGCCGGCGGCTTCCGCGCCGCGCAGCGCAAAGCCGAGCGCGCGCTCGGTCGACGAGGCGGCGCGCGTGGTGCCGCCGATGCCGACGACGAGCGGCCGGCGCTGATGATCGAAACTGGTCAACGAAAATGCTCCTTCGGTAGCGGCTCACGGCACGCTGGCGCGGGGCTGCGCGCAGACGAACCGGGGCGAACCGGACTTTGAAGTGTCATCTTAATGACCGCGGGGAGCCGAACGAAGCGACTTTTTGTTCTAACGATATAACCGTGCGGGGTTATTGCACGGTCAACGGCCTTGCTGCGAGCGCCTGAAAGCCGGCTTGGCGTGCGCTGCAATGCACTTGAAGCGGCACTGGATAAGCATATGGCGAACGATTGTTTGGGGGCGCGATGACGCGCGGCTATGATCGAATCGTCTCCTCCATGACATCTCCTTGACATGGGATTGGGCCTCGCTACGTCAGTGGCGGGGCCTTTTTTTCGCCGGAAGTTGAGCGGCCCACGCGCATGCCGCTTCACGATAAGGCCGTTTTTCGCATGCTACGATGCTCGGCGAAGCGTTTCCCGGTGAGGTCGAGCAAGAGATGGCAACCCTATATGACACGCTCGGCGTGCACATGCACGCCACGGACGAAGAGATCAAGCGCGCCTATCGCAAGGCCGCGATGAAGTGGCATCCCGACCGCAACAGCGGCGCCGAGGAAGTGGCGCGCGCCACCTTCCAGGAAATCAAGGACGCGTACGCGATCCTCTCCGACGCCGCGCAACGCAAGGTGTACGACGCGGTCTATGCCGAGCAGATGCGCGGCTGGGAAGCGCAGCGCGCACGCCAGCAGAAGACGCGGGCGGAGCGCGAGGCGGCGGCGCGCGCGGCCGACGAAGCGGCGTATGCGGAAATGGTCTCGCTCGCCATGCGTTTCGCCGACGAAGGCCACAATCGCGATGTGCTGTTCGGCGTGCTGCTCGGGCGTCGATGCGAGGCGCGGCGAGCCGCGCAAATTGCGGACAGCGTGGCGGCATTGCAGGCGGCGCGGCGCGAGCCCGGGAAGGCGGGCCTCGCCGCCGAGGCCGCGAACGCCGCGCAAGCTGCCGGGGCCGCCGAGGTTCAGGCCGAAACCGAGGTCGCGGCAACATCGGTGAAGCAGGACGCGGCAACGACTCATGACGCGCAAAGCCATCGCGCCAACCACGGTAAGCGCGAAGAACCTGCAAGCGACGCACATCCGGCCGGCGTATTGGGCGGCCTCTGGTTCCAGTTCCTGAATGGCTTGCGGTTTTGAGGAGCGTTCATTCACTGTGACGAGCGCAAACGCAAGGTCGCTGAATCCGCAGTCGCGTGACGAATGGCGCGATAGCCGCCAGGCCATAGACATAGACCGAATTGATATAGAGAGCCGCCTTCAGCGTTCGAATCCAGGTTTCTAAAATCAATAACATGTCCCGAGAGGCGAACGGCCATGTTCACTTTTATCGTTGTGGTTGCACTGGCGGCGTTCATTCCCTACGTGGCGGCGCCCGCCGAAGGAAGCGATGCCGCCAACCGGGTCGTATCCGGCAGAACCGATAACGAGGCTTCTGTCTGAAAAGACGCCCTCCTGGTGGTGTGTGACTGATAGCGCGCTGAAAGGCTTGCCTTTTGCACTGCTAGTCGAAACCCTGGTACAAGTTCCCGTGGTGTCAAAAATCAAGACATCGTAGTGTCACGAGGACGCAAGACTGGGTCGGTAGAATTGCGCGCAGGAACAGGAAAACACGAAAAAAACACGGGTACGGGGTAAGCGTGACCAAAAAATATAAGGTGCTGTTTCTCTGTCGCGAGAATTCAGCACGCAGCATCATTGCCGAAGCTTTGCTGCGCGAACTGGCGGGACATCGGTTCGATGCGTTTAGCGCGGGGCCGGAACCGGCCGCGGCGGTTCATCCGTTTGCGGTCGCGCAATTGCGCCCCGGCATTTCGGATCTCGGCGCGCTCAGCCCGAAAAGCTGGCTCGAATTCACCGGCGAATGGGCGCCGCGGATGGATCTCGTCATCGCCATGGACGAGCGCGTCGCCGGACACCATGCGCCTCTCTTCCCGGGAGAACCTTCGCTCTGGAACTGGACCTTTGCCGATCCGCTCGTCGACGGCGTGTCCGACGCGCAGCGACTCCGCCTGTTCGAAAAGGTGTTCTGGCAAATCGTGCGGCAGGTGAGCGCTTTCATCGAATTGCCGCAGTACGCCGCGCCGATACGGGAAACGGCCGCATGCATCGAGGCGCCGACGCGCGACAGCGGCATTTTGCTGGCGCAATAGCAGCCTCGACAGCCTGGCGGTCTAGCCGTTGTTCGAACGCGCGAGCGGGCTGCCTGCGAACGGGTCGTTTTGCCAGTCCACTCTTTTCTTCGACTGCGGTGCGGACGCCGGCTTGGCCGACAATTCGAAGTGGTCGATTGATTGACCCGCGCTGATTGCCTGTTTAAGCCATTGGGGCATTTCACCCTGGCCGTCCCAGCTATCTCCCGTGGCGCTCCGGTAGCGTTCAGCCTTTTGCGCTGCCGGCTCGGCGGCCAGCACTGCGGCAAGGTCTTCTGGTTTGATACCAAACTCTTCCATGCGGTGGCGGAGATACGCAATCATGCTATCTCGCTTCCTTTCGTCCATAAGATATTCGTCCTTCTAAAGCGTCCGGCGTTCTGTCAGTTACAGATTGCAAGGGAAAGCCGCGAAAGCATGGAGCCCATCTGAATGGGGCCGGCCCGCGGTGAGGTGATTGATCGAAGGAGATGCCACTGGCAGCGTTAAAAAACCATCGTTCCAAAAAATCCAATACAGCAAATGCCCGCTCGCGCCGCCATGAATCTGGCTATGCCAATCAGTGAATGGATGGACAAGCGCACCGGTTCCGCCGCGCGGCAATTAGGCTGGATGAGCCTCACGGCGCAATTGGGAAAACGATGCTGACGATTCACTGATTAACGAACTAACGAACGGCCGGTTTTCTGTCCGCGCCCCGTCTCTCGGCGGGGTTTGGCGCGGACGCCGATTTTTTCATTATGCCAGCATCATAACGCACTGTTGGAGCAATGCACGCGCTGCTCGCGCTGTTTTTGTTCTCGCGTGCGGCTTATCGCACTTTCTGGCAGCCGCCGACACGGGCGGGGCCGCCGGGATTGAATTCCTTGGTGGCCGATCTATAACGAAATTGCGGAGCAAAATTCCGCGTTTCCAGCCTGGGACGTCCGATTCCGGCTAGCCGCAAGCGTTCGACATCGGCTGCAGGTCTGGCAACTAATTACTCGTTTAGTTCGGTGACTCGCCGCAGCAGTCACGTATCAGGTTTATTCGTCCGCCGGCTCGATTGGGCTGCCAGGCGCTTTTTCACAGATCGATTCTTTGTGGAGGACGGAAACTGCTGCGCCGGATTCGAGGAGTCTGGACATGAAACTAGCTTTATTGATGGCGTTGGCAAGCGCCGTTCTTTTTCTCGCGCCGA
>DASPZL010000016.1:0-13176 GCA_035636295.1 Paraburkholderia sp. | reverse complement strand
GGCCGCGACAAGCTGAACCGTCCGTGCCGCGTGTATGCGCCGGTCGGCACGCACGAAACGCTGCTCGCGTACCTCGTGCGCCGTCTGCTGGAGAATGGCGCGAACACGTCGTTCGTGAACCGCATCGCCGACGAAAGCGTTGCGATCAGGGACCTGATCGCCGACCCGGCCGACGAAGCGTCGAAGATCGTCCCGCTCGGCGCGCCGCACGCGAAGATTCCGCTGCCGCGCAATCTGTACGGTTCGGAGCGTCTTAATTCGATGGGCCTCGATCTGTCGAACGAGCATCGGCTGGCGTCGCTGTCGTCGGCGTTGCTGGCGAGCGCGCATCATCCGTGGCGCGCCGCGCCGATGCTCGAAGACAACGAAATCGCCGTGGGCACCGCACGCGACGTGCGCAACCCGGCGGATCACCGCGACCTCGTCGGGACGGTGATCGAAGCGACTTCGGAACACGTGAGCGCCGCATTGGCACACGCGGTTGCCGCCGCGCCGATCTGGCAAGCCACGCCGGTCGATGCGCGCGCCGATTGCCTCGCTCGCGCCGCTGATTTGCTCGAAGCACAGATGCACACGTTGATGGGCCTGGTGGTGCGCGAAGCCGGCAAATCGCTGGCGAACGCGGTGTCGGAAATCCGTGAAGCGATCGATTTCCTGCGCTATTACTCGACGCAGATTCGCAGCGAATTTTCCAACGACACGCACCGTCCGCTCGGTCCGGTCGTCTGTATCAGCCCGTGGAATTTCCCGCTGGCGATTTTCATGGGCCAGGTGGCCGCGGCGCTCGCCGCCGGCAACACCGTGCTCGCCAAGCCGGCCGAACAAACGCCGCTGATCGCCGCGCAAGCCGTGCGCATTCTGCGCGAAGCCGGCGTGCCGGCGGGCGCGGTGCAACTGCTGCCGGGCGACGGTGAAACGGTGGGTGCGGCATTGGTGGCCGATCCGCGCACCCGCGCCGTGATGTTCACCGGCTCGACTGAAGTCGCGCGCCTGATCAACAAGACGCTGTCGAATCGCCTCGATCCCGAAGGCAAGCCGATTCCGCTGATCGCCGAAACCGGCGGCCAGAACGCGATGATCGTCGACTCGTCGGCGCTCGCCGAACAGGTGGTCGCGGACGTGCTGCAATCATCGTTCGACTCCGCCGGTCAACGGTGTTCCGCGCTGCGCGTTCTTTGTCTACAGGACGACGTCGCGGACCGCACGCTCGAGATGCTGACGGGCGCGATGCGCGAGCTGGCCGTGGGCAATCCGGATCGCCTGTCGATCGACGTCGGTCCGGTGATCGACCTCGACGCGAAGCGCGGCATCGACGCGCATGTCGCGGCGATGCGCGAGAAAGGCCGCAAGGTCGAGCAACTGCCGATGCCGGAAGGCGGCGCGCAAGGCACCTTCGTTCCGCCGACGCTGATCGAACTCGACAGCATCGACGAACTGAAGCGCGAAGTGTTCGGCCCGGTGCTGCACGTGGTGCGTTACCGCCGCAGCCAGTTGGACAAACTGCTCGAACAGATCCGCACGACGGGTTATGGCCTCACACTCGGCATTCATACGCGCATCGACGAAACTATCGCTCACGTGATCAGCCGCGCGCATGTCGGCAACATCTACGTGAACCGTAACGTGATCGGCGCGGTGGTCGGCGTGCAGCCGTTCGGCGGAGAAGGGCTGTCGGGCACGGGACCGAAGGCGGGCGGCGCTCTGTATTTGCAGCGGCTTCTCGCCACGCGCCCGGCCGGCTTGCCGAAGTCGCTGGCGCAGGCGCTGGTCGCGGATGTACCGAAAGCGGCCGAAAACAGCGACAATCCGTCCGCCGCGTTGACGGCGCTGCGCGACTGGCTGATCGCCGAACGCGAGCCGCAACTGGCCGCGCGCTGCGACGGTTATCTGTCGCATGTGCCCGCGGGCGCAACTGCGGTATTGTCGGGGCCGACCGGCGAGCGCAACACCTACACGCTGGGCGCGCGCGGCACGGTGCTGTGCGTCGCGTCGACGGCGAGCGGTGCGCGCGTGCAGTTCGCCGCGGCGCTGGCTACGGGAAATCGCGCGTTGTTCGAAGGCGCGGCTGGTGAACAATTAGTGTCGCAGCTGCCCGCGTCGCTCAAGCCGTATGCGAGCGTGAAGAAGAGCGCCGATACGCCTTTCGACGCCGTGCTGTTCGAAGGCGATAGCGACGAACTGCTGACGCTGGTGAAGGAAGTCGCCAAGCGTCCGGGGCCGATCGTTTCGGTGCAGGGCGTTGCGGCGCGCGCGCTGGAAAGCGGCGACGAGGACTACGCGCTCGAGCGTCTGTTGACGGAACGCTCGGTCAGCGTGAATACGGCGGCAGCCGGCGGTAATGCGAATTTGATGACGATCGGCTGAGCGAACCTCGTCGATCCCCTCAAAAAAGGAAGCGGTACGGCGACCCCGAAAAACCGCTCCATCCACACCTGGTACCAAGGAGAAGCTATGCAACACAAGATGAAACAGCTGGCAGGCGCAGCACTGGTTGCGGCGATGTCGCTGGCGGGGACGGCCAACGCTCAATCGACGGAAGACGTGAAGATCGGCTTCGCCGGTCCGATGACGGGCGCGCAGGCGCACTATGGCAAGGACTTCCAGAACGGCATCACGCTGGCGGTGGAAGACATGAACGCAACCAAGCCGGTGATCGGCGGCAAGCAAGTCCGCTTCGTGCTGGATTCGGCCGACGACCAGGCCGACCCGCGCACCGGCACGACCGTCGCGCAGAAACTGGTGGATGACGGCATCAAGGGCATGCTCGGCCACTTCAACTCGGGCACCACGATTCCGGCCTCGCGCATCTACGCGAACGCGGGCATCCCCGAAATCGCCATGGCGACGGCGCCGGAATATACGCAGCAGGGCTTCAAGACCACCTTCCGCATGATGACGTCCGACACGCAGCAAGGTTCGGTCGCCGGCACCTTCGCGGTGAAGACCCTCGGCATGAAGAAGATCGTGATCGTCGACGACCGCACGGCTTACGGCCAGGGTCTGGCCGATCAGTTCGAAAAGGCGGCGAAGGCTGCGGGCGGCACGATCGTCGATCGCGAATACACGAACGACAAGGCCGTGGACTTCAAGTCGATCCTGACCAAGCTGAAGTCGGCCAACCCGGACCTGATCTATTACGGCGGCGCGGATTCGCAAGCGGCGCCGATGGTCAAGCAGATGAAGACGCTGGGCATCAAGGCGCCGCTGATGGGCGGCGAAATGGTCCACACGCCGACCTTCCTGAAGATCGCGGGCGACGCGGCTAACGGCACGGTGGCATCGCTCGCCGGCCTGCCGCTGGAAGAAATGCCGGGCGGCAAGGACTACGTCGCGAAGTACAAGAAGCGTTTCAACGAAGACGTGCAAACGTACTCGCCGTACGCCTACGACGGCGCAATGGCGATGTTCGACGCGATGAAGAAGGCGAACTCGACCGATCCGGCCAAGTACCTGCCGCTGCTTGCAAAGACCTCGATGCCGGCGGTGACGTCGGCGAACCTTGCGTACGACAGCAAGGGCGACCTCAAGAACGGCGGCATCACGCTGTACAAGGTTGTCGACGGCAAGTGGGCGACGCTGCAAAGCGTGGGCGGGAAGTAAGCCATTTTTTGCTGCCTGCTTGTGACGTTCAGGGAACCCCGCTTCGGCGGGGTTTTTTTATGCTGACCGTTTTTTCTTTTAAATCCGCTATGCCTGAAGAGCCGCCCAAGCTCATCACTCCCCTCGCAGCTTCCTCCCCTGCTCCCGAATCTGCTCCAAGGTCGCACCCGGCGTGCTCGCCTCCTGTGGCATCCGAATCTCGATTACCGCCGCGCGTTTCGCCTCCATCGCACGCTGGAGCGCCGGAACGAATTCGTCGGTGCGCGTTACCGTTTCGCCGTGCGCGCCGAACGAGCGCGCGAACGCCGCGAAATCCGGGTTCGTCAGCCCCGTGCCGTGCACGCGATTCGGGTAGTGCCGTTCCTGATGCATCCGGATCGTGCCGAAGTGGCCATTGTTCACGACGATGAAAATCACATGCAGGTCATACTGCATCGCAGTGGCCAATTCTTGCGCGGACATCATGAAGCAGCCGTCGCCCGCCAGCGCCACGACGGCACGCTGCGGATACATCGACTTCGCCGCAATCGCCGCCGGCACGCCGTAGCCCATCGCGCCACTCGTCGGCGCGAGTTGCGAGCGATAGTGGCGATACGAGAAATGCCGATGCAGCCACGTCGCGTAATTGCCCGCGCCGTTCGTGAGAATCGCGTCTTCCGGCAGATGCGCGCGCAACTGCTGGATCACTTCGCCCATTTGCACGTCGCCCGGAATCGGGCGCGGCTTGCGCCACTCGAGATACGCGCGATGCGCTTCCTCCGCTGCCCCGCTCCACGCCAGCGCGTCCGATGACGAAGGCTTCAACGCTGCAAGCAGCGCCGCCAGTTCCGGCATGCCCGAGACGATCGGCAAGTCGGCTGCATACACACGCCCTAGTTCTTCCGCGCCTTGATGCACGTGCACCAGCGTTTGCTTCGTCTTCGGGATGTCGAGCAGTGTGTAGCCGTTCGTCGTTGCCTCGCCTAAACGCGGCCCGAACGTGAGCAGCAGATCGGCATCGCGGATACGCTGAGCCAGCGCCGGATTGATGCCGAGGCCGATGTCGCCGGCATAGTTCGGATGTTCGTTGTCGAGCGTGTCCTGGAAGCGGAACGCGAGGCCGATCGGCAACTGCCAGTTCTCGACGAAGCATTGCAGATCCGCGCAACCTTCAGGCGTCCAACCGCTGCCGCCAGCGATCACCATCGGCCGTTGCGCGCCTTCGAGCAGTTGACGCAACCTCTCGATCTGCGCGGCCGACGGCGACGCCGCCACGCGATGATAGGCAGGCGCGCCGGAGACGAGCTCGCAGGCATCGCTCAATACATCTTCCGGCAACGACAACACGACCGGCCCCGGACGCCCCGATGTCGCGGTATGAAACGCGTGACTCAGGTATTCGGGAATGCGCTTGGGGTCGTCGATTTGCGCGACCCACTTCGCCATCTGACCGAACATGCGCCGGTAGTCGATTTCCTGAAAGGCCTCGCGATCGAGATGCTCGCGCGCGCACTGGCCGATCAGCAGGATCATCGGCGTGGAATCCTGAAACGCGGTGTGCACGCCGATCGATGCATGCGTCGCGCCAGGTCCGCGCGTGACGATCGCGACGCCTGGGCGTCCGGTCAATTTGCCGACAGCCTCGGCCATGTTTGCCGCGGCCGCTTCATGACGGCAGACGATGGTTTGAATGCGCTCCGTTTCGTCGTGCAGTGAATCGAGAACAGCAAGAAAGCTCTCGCCTGGTACACAGAAAACACGTTCGACGCCGTGCGTCAGCAAGGCATCGACTACGAGACGCGCGCCGGTGGTTTGCGCGGCGGCGGAAGAAGATTCAGAAGCGAGCGGCATTGCGATGAAGCCTCCAGGCATTGCGATGGGTGCGATCGGTGCGGTCGGGTGCTTGCCGCATTGGACTTGATAAAAGCCAATGCGCAAAGCGACAGCTTACGCCGAGCGCGCGTGCGATGTCACGATGCAGCGCAACCGCAACCGCAACCGCAACCGCAACCGCGAAAACAAAAACGCGGGCCGTAGCCCGCGTCGTCATTTGCCGTAAAGCGCAGCGCTCAACACTCGACGATATTCACCGCCAGCCCGCCCCGCGACGTTTCCTTGTACTTGGTCTTCATATCCGCGCCGGTTTCGCGCATGGTCTTGATCACCGAATCGAGCGACACGTAATGACTGCCGTCGCCGCGCAAAGCCATGCGCGCCGCGTTGACCGCCTTCACCGAGGCCATCGCATTGCGTTCGATACACGGAATCTGCACCATGCCGCCGACCGGATCGCACGTCAGCCCGAGGTTGTGCTCCATGCCGATTTCCGCCGCGTTCTCGACCTGCTTCGGCGTGCCGCCCATCACTGCCGCAAGCGCGCCGGCCGCCATCGAACAGGCGACGCCGACCTCACCCTGGCATCCCACTTCCGCGCCGGAAATCGACGCGTTCAGTTTGTACAGAATGCCGATCGCCGCCGCCGTCATCAGAAAGTCGATCACGCCCTGCTGATTCGAGCCAGGCATGAAGCGCGTGTAGTAATGCAGCACCGCCGGAATGATGCCGGCCGCGCCGTTGGTCGGCGCGGTGACGACACGCCCGCCTGCGGCATTTTCTTCGTTGACGGCGATCGCATACAGATTGATCCAGTCGACCATCGACAGCGGATCGCGCAGCGCAAGCTCAGGATTGCCGGACAGCGCGCGATACAACTGCGGCGCGCGGCGCTTCACCTGGAACGGGCCAGGCAGGTTGCCATCGGCGTCCGGATTGTTGATGCCGCAACCGCGCGCCACGCATGACTGCATCACGTCCCAGATTTTCAGCAAGCCCGCGCGCGTTTCCTCTTCCGTGTGCCAGACGCGTTCGTTTTCCCACATCAGTTGCGCGATGCTCTTGCCGGTCGATTCGCACAGCGCGAGCAACTCGTTGCCGCTGCGAAACGAATGCGGCAATTGATCGACGGCGCTCAGCACCTTCGTGTTCGGCGCGCCGGCCGTCACCACGAAGCCGCCGCCCACCGACAGATAGGTCGACTCGCGCAACGTCTCGCCTTGCGCATCGAACGCGCGAAGCTTCAGGCCGTTCGGATGCTCGGCCAGCGCCTGCCGATAAAACGAAATGTGATCTTTCTGCACGAACGGCACCTCGTGCGTGCCGAGCAAGGCGAGCTTGCGCGACACCCGCGCCGCTTCGAGCCGCTGCGCGATCGTGTCCGGGTCGACGGTGTCAGGCGCATCGCCCATCAGGCCGAGCATCACGCCGCGGTCCGTGCCGTGGCCCTTGCCCGTCGCGCCGAGCGAACCATACAGATCCACTTTCACCGAGGCAGTCGCACCGAGCAGCCCATCGCGTTCGAGCCCTTGAACGAACATCAGCGCCGCGCGCATCGGCCCGACCGTATGCGAACTGGACGGACCAATGCCGATTTTGAAGAGGTCGAACACGCTGACTGCCATTACTGCTCCTGCTGATAAAAAGTTGGTTTAGCGCGCCGATAGCGGCAAACACACGGCGAGCCATGCGGGCGGCGTCGGTGCGAGCTGCAGCGCGATCGGCGTATAGCGTCCGTCGAGACGCGCCGCCAGGTGAAACAGTTCCGTCGCGTTCTTCGGATTCCACTGACCCGAATAGCCCGGCAAGCCGGCTTCGCGACGTTTGGCATCGAACGGAACGTTCGAATGCACGAATTCCTCATGCGTCTTGCTGCCGTCCGCATACGGCGTGAGCCAGTTGAGCGCGGCTTGCAGCGACGCGCCGTTGGCCCCCTTCTCCGGCAGCCAGTTGCGGTTGTGGCGGCGGGCGGAGAGCGCTGCCGTGACGAGCGGCTGTAAATCGTAGGTGACGTAATGCAGCGCGTCGCGTTCGCTGAAATCGACGGTTGATCCGTCCGGCGTGATGTTGTCGCCGATATGCTCGACGAACAGACGCTGGGCCGCGTTGATCATCTTGCGGTTATCGAGCGTGAACGCGGCCATTGCAATCAGTTTGATCCGGTGGCTCTGCCAGTTGTTCCGGTAGGTGCCCTTCAACGGACGCGGCTGCGCGTCGATCTGCTCGATGTAGCCGTTCGCGAGTTTCGTCAGAAAGGCCATCGACGCGTTGCGCGTTTTCACCGGCAACGCGCTCGCCGTCATGTCGTACGCGAGAATCAGGCCTTCGAAACGCGTTTCGTCGATTGGATTGAAACTCGGTTGATACGTCGTGACCCAGGCGTAAAGCAACCGGTCCACCAGCTTCAGATAACGGTCGTCACTGGTGGCGCGCCAGGCAAGCGCGGCGTCGCGCAGCAGATCAAGATCTTTCTCCGCGTCGACGCTCTGGTCGTAGATGCCCTCGTGCGGCAGCGTGCCTTCGGTATGCAGCTTCGCCAGCGCATGCGGCGGGTCGTTCAGATGCGCCTGCACGTTGCTCACCAGTGCCTTCACGCCGGGATCGGCGTTCGTGCGTTCGCTGGTTTGCAGCGCGGGCGCCGCACAAAAATTCATCGCGGCCTGCGCTTGCCGCAGCGGCAGCAGCACGGCTGCGCCAGCCAGCAATAGCGCCCACGTCCGTTGCCGCGTCTGGGCTCGGCTTGCTTCGGCCCGGCTTTGCATCAATCGCACCTTTCGCGCCATGCGAAACTCCTCGTTAGGCTGATTCGGTGTGTGATGTTAGCCGTTTGCGGCCATGAACGACAGGACCGCGCACCGCCCGCTTACGACCTGCGGGCAGCGCGCGGGCAGCGTTCCCGCTTACTCGTAGTCCGCGACCGGCACGCACGAACAGAACAGATTGCGGTCGCCGTACACGTTGTCCGCGCGGCCCACCGGCGGCCAGTACTTCTTCGCGATCAGCGTGGGCAGCGGATACGCGGCGGTTTCGCGTGCATACCCATGCTTCCAGTCGTTGGCGATGACCACCGCCGCCGTATGCGGCGCGTGCTTGAGCGGATTGTCTTCGCGATCAAAGCGGCCATCTTCGACCGCGCGGATTTCCTCGCGGATCGCGATCATCGCTTCGATGAAACGGTCGAGCTCTTCCTTCGATTCCGATTCAGTCGGCTCGACCATCAGCGTGCCCGGCACCGGGAAGCTCATGGTCGGCGCGTGGAAGCCGTAGTCGGCGAGGCGCTTGGCGACGTCGTCGACGGTGATGCCGCTCGTTTCCTTGATCGGACGCAGATCGAGAATGCACTCGTGCGCGACCAGTCCGCCCGGGCCCGAATACAGCACCGGATAATGCGGCGCGAGTTTCTTCGCGACGTAGTTCGCGTTGAGGATCGCGGTTTCGGTGGCGGCCGTGAGATTCTTCGCACCCATCATCGCGATATACATCCACGAGATCGGCAGGATCGACGCCGAACCGTACGGCGCGCCCGACACCGCGCCAATGCCGTTCGGCGCGCGCTCGTAGCCCGACGAAATCTGGTTCGGCAGGAACTGCGCGAGATGCGCGCCGACCGCGACCGGACCCACGCCCGGTCCGCCGCCGCCGTGCGGAATGCAGAACGTCTTGTGCAGGTTCAGGTGCGAGACGTCGCCGCCGAATTGGCCCGGCGCGGTCAAACCGACCATTGCGTTCATATTCGCGCCGTCCACGTAAACCTGGCCGCCGTGCGCATGCACGATCTCGCAGATTTCACGCACGTTCTGCTCGAACACGCCGTGCGTGGACGGATACGTGATCATGATCGCCGCGAGTTTGTCGGCGTGTTGATCGGCCTTCTTCTTCAGGTCTTCGATATCGACGTTGCCTTGCGCGTCGCAGGCAACGACCACGACCTGCATGCCGGCCATTTGCGCCGATGCCGGATTCGTGCCGTGCGCCGAAGCGGGAATCAGGCACACGTTGCGATGCGCTTCGCCGCGTGACGCGTGATACGCATGAATGATCAGCAGACCCGCGTATTCGCCTTGCGAGCCTGCGTTCGGTTGCAGCGACACCGCTGCATAACCGGTGGCCGCGACCAGCATCGCTTCGAGCTGATCGATCATTTCGCGGTAGCCGACGGTTTGCTCAGCCGGCGCGAATGGATGGATCTGACCGAATTCGGGCCACGTGACCGGCAGCATTTCCGAGGTCGCGTTCAGCTTCATCGTGCACGAGCCGAGCGGAATCATCGAACGGTCGAGCGCGAGGTCTTTGTCCGACAGGCTGCGCAGATAGCGCAGCATTTCCGTTTCCGAATGATGACGGTTGAACACGTGATGCGTGAGGTACGCGCTGGTGCGTTCCAGCGCGGCCGGCACCGATGCGGTGTTCGACGCGGCAAACGCGGCGTCGAGCGCGTCGACTTGCGGCACGTCCTTCGCGCCAGCGGCTTCGGCGAACACGGCGAGCAGATCGGCCAGATCGCGGCGCGACGTGGTCTCGTCGATCGACAAGCCGACTTGCGTGTCGCTCACGCGGCGCAGGTTGATGCGCTTCGTCTTCGCCGCGTCATGCAGCGCTCGAGTGCGCGCGCCGGTTTCGAATGTCAGCGTATCGAAGAAAGTTTCGTTGACGAGCGTATAACCGAGTTGCTTCGCGCCTTCAGCCAGCAACGCGGCGATACGGTTCACGCGCAGCGCGATCGTCTTCAGACCGTGCGGGCCGTGATACACCGCATACATGCTGGCCATGATCGCGAGCAGCGCTTGCGCGGTGCAGACGTTCGAGGTCGCCTTCTCGCGGCGGATATGTTGCTCACGTGTTTGCAGCGCGAGACGCAGCGCGGGATTGCCTTGCGCGTCGATCGTCACGCCGACCAGACGCCCCGGCATCTGACGCTTGAACTCGTCGCGCACGGCGAGGTAAGCCGCATGCGGGCCGCCGAAGCCGACCGGCACGCCGAAGCGCTGCGTATTGCCGACGGCCACGTCCGCGCCCCATTCGCCCGGCGGCGTGAGCACGGTGAGCGCGAGCAGATCGGCGGCGGCCACCACGTGGCCGCCTGCCGCGTGAATGGCTTCGGTGAGCGCGCGGTAGTCGCGCACATCGCCGTTCACGCCAGGGTATTGCAGCAGCACGCCGAACGCATTCGCGTTCGCGGCTTGCGCAGCCGGGCCTACTTTCACTTCGATGCCGACCGGCGTGGCACGCGTCTTCACCACTTCGATGGTTTGCGGCAGCACGTCGTCGGCGACAAAGAACACGTTCGACTTCGGCTTGCCGATGCGTTGCAGGAGCGTCATCGCTTCGGCGGCGGCGGTTGCTTCGTCGAGCAGCGACGCGTTCGAGATCGTCAGACCCGTCAGGTCGACGATCATCTGCTGGAAGTTCAGGAGCGCTTCCAGACGGCCCTGCGAGATTTCCGGCTGATACGGCGTGTACGCGGTGTACCACGCCGGATTTTCCAGCACGTTGCGCAGGATTACCGTCGGCGTGTGAGCGTTGTAATAGCCCTGCCCGATGTACGAGCGGAACACCTGGTTCTTGTCCGCGAGTTCGCGCAGCGCGGCGAGCGCTTCGGCTTCGCTTTTCGGTTGCGCGAAGGGGCCGAGCGGCAGCGATTCGGTGCGGCGGATCGTCTTCGGGATGACGGCGTCGATCAGCGCGGCGCGCGACGCGAAGCCGAGGGCTTCGAGCATCGACTGCTGGTCGGCCGAATCCGGGCCGATGTGCCGTTCGGCGAAGGCGTCATGCACTTCGAGCGCGGCGAGCGAGAGAGGAGTGCGGTTCATCAGACGATCCGGGTGTTCGAGCTTCATGGGTGTTCCTGGCGATGCGGCGCGCCATGCCTGATGGCCGCCGCACCTGACGGTTTAACGAGTAAGGCGAATCAGGCGCCGATCGACTTCGAGTACGCGTCGGCGTCGATCAGACGATCCAACGCGGCGTCCGAGGCCGGTTTGATCTTGAAGAGCCAGCTTTCGTACGGCGCGGTGTTGACCGAATCCGGCGTGTCGGCCACGGCCGTGTTCGCTTCGATGATTTCGCCCGAGACCGGCGCGTAGATATCGGAAGCGGCCTTCACCGATTCGATCACGGCGACGGTGTCGCCCGCGGTCACGGTCTTGCCCAGTTCCTGGACTTCGAAAAAGACGATGTCGCCGAGTGCTTCCTGCGCGTGGTCGGTGATGCCGACCGTCAGCGTGCCGTCCGCTTCGGTACGGACCCATTCGTGCGATTCGGTGTATTTCAGATCGGCCGGGATGCTCATCGGATGCTCCTATGCGGTGTGATTCGGTATTAGCTTAAAAAGGATGTCGCACGCTGGCTGCTTAAACCGCGAGCACTTTGCCGTTGCGCACGAACGGCAGTTTTACCACGCTTGCGGGAAGGGCTTTGTCACGAATCTGCACGTGAACGGTGTCGCCCGGCTGCACGCCTTTCGGCACGCGCGCGAAGGCGATCGATTCCTGCATGGTCGGGGAAAAAGTGCCGCTGGTGATTTCGCCTTCGCCGTGCGGCGCGACGACTTTTTGATGAGCGCGCAGCACGCCCGCCGCCTTGCCGTTGTCCTTCTGCAGGATCAGGCCGACGAACGCCGACTTCGAGCCGTCGGCTTCCAGCTTGCCTTTGCCGACGAAGTCGCGCGGCGAGGTGAGGTCGACGGTCCAGGCGAGGCCGGCGTCGAGCGGCGAGACGTTGTCGTCCATGTCCTGGCCGTACAGGTTCATGCCGGCTTCGAGGCGCAGCGTGTCGCGCGCGCCGAGACCGGCCGGGCGCACGCCTTGCGCTTGCAGCGCGTTCCACAACGCGATTACATGATCGGCCGGGACGATGATTTCGAAGCCGTCTTCGCCGGTGTAGCCGGTGCGCGCGACGGTCAATTCGCCGAACGGCGTCTCCAGGATGCGCGCGGCGTTGAAGGGCTTCAGCGCTTCAGTGGCGGCGCGCGCGGCCGGCACGGTTTGCCAGACTTTTTCACGCGCGTTCGGGCCTTGCGCGGCGACGATCGCGTAATCGCGGCGCGGCGTGATAGTCAGGCCGAAGCCGCCTTCGGCGTTGAGCTGGCCGAACCAGGCAATGTCCTTGTCGGCGGTGCCGGCGTTGACGACCACGCGGAAGTGATCCTCGCCGAAGTAATAGACGATCAGATCGTCGATCACGCCGCCGTTCGGATTCAGCAGACAGGAGTAAAGCGCGCGGCCCGGCGTTTGCAGTTTGGCGACGTTGTTCGCCAACGCATATTCGAAGAACGCGCGCACGCGCTCGCCGGTGAAATCGACGACGCACATGTGCGAGACGTCGAACATGCCGGCGTCGGTGCGCACGGCGCGGTGTTCGTCGATTTGCGAGCCGTAGTTGACGGGCATGTCCCAGCCGCCGAAATCGACCATGCGGGCGTTGAGCGCACGATGGGTGGCGTTGAGCGGGGTGTGTTTGAGTTCGGTCATGGGGCCTCGGGCATCTCGCGAAACAAAAAAGGCCATGCGGCGCAACGCCTCGCGGCGTGTGCCTGCGAGCGTGGTTCTGCATGACCCCTCTGTCCTCGATACCTGAGAGATTGCGCTGCCGCGACCGGCTTGCCGGATCACGGTGAAACGCGCGCCCCTTCGGTGGGCAGCTTGCCGTAAATCTGCATTTGCAGACGGCTACTGCCGCTCTCCAGAGTGCGAAAAACCTGGGCCGTGAGGCGGGTTTTTCGACGCGGTCGGTCCTTTTGCCTGAGAGTTTGCGGGTGTGCCCCTT
>DASPZL010000015.1:0-9658 GCA_035636295.1 Paraburkholderia sp. | reverse complement strand
CGTTGCGCCCCGGCGAAATTGCCGCGATCGAAGACCCCGGCTATCCGCCGGCGCTTGCGTGTTTCAAGGCCACCGGCGCGCGCGTGGCGCCGGTGCCGGTGGATAGCGAAGGGCTGATCGTGAGCAAGCTGCCGGACAAGGCGCGGCTCGTCTACGTGACGCCCTCGCATCAGTTTCCGCTCGGCATGCCGATGAGTCTCGAGCGGCGCGTCGAGTTGCTCGAATGGGCGCAGAAACGCGGCGCCGTGATCATCGAGGACGACTACGACTGCGAGTACCGCTTCGAAGGCCGTCCGATGGAGCCGCTGAAAAGTCTCGACCGCGCCGGGCTCGTCGCCTACGTGGGCACGTTTTCGAAGACGATCTTTCCGGAGTTGCGGGTCGGCTACGTGGTGCCGCCGGCATCGTTGTTTGGTCCGCTCTTCAAGGCACGTCAGATCGCGGACTGGCATGGCTGCACGCTCACCCAAACCGCGCTTGCGTCCTTCATGCTCAACGGCGACTTCGCCAAGCATCTGCGGCGCACGCACAAGGCGTATGCGGCACGGCGCGCGATGCTGCTCGATCATCTGCGCGGCGGCCTCGCGCCGTGGTTGGAACCGATCGTGCCGACGGCCGGCATCCACATGGCGGCGCGCCTGCGAGCGCCGTTGACGGAGGACGCGGTCGTGGGCGCGGCGCGGGAAGCGTCGATCGGTCTGTACGGAATCGCGCCGTTTCATCAGCGCGTGAAGTTGCAGCCAGGCTTGATGTTCGGCTACGGCGCGATTGCCGTCGAACACATCGACGCGGCGCTCACCAGGCTCGCGGAGATACTGCCGCGCCTTGCGCGATGACCGCCTGACCACGAAAGTGCCTCTATTCATGCATCGAAATGGCTTGTAACGCGCGTTACGTGTTCGCATTGCCGACCTTGTGAGACACGTTTACCCGCTAAAACAAGCATCAAAATGTGTTGCGCAGTCTGCGCCACGCAACAAACCTTGGCTGTTATACATAAAAGAGTCGCGCAAATCGTGCGAGCGCTTGTAGAATCCGGCGTTGAAGCGTGCACATACCGTACGCGCTTCGTGCAATTCACTGACCACAACAGGTAGGAGAAACATGCCGACTTCCGCAAAAAAGGTGGCCAAGAAGGCTGCCCCGGTACCGACCAAAAAGGTTGCTGCAAAGAAAGTTCCTGCGAAGAAAGCCGTCGCAGCTAAGAAGGTCGCCGTGAAGGCGTCCAGCGCACCGTCGCCGATCAAGGACACCTTCACGAAGGCCTCGCTGGCTGCACACGTCGCTGAACGCGCCGCTGTGGAACCGAAGGCCGCCAAGGCCGTGCTGGCCGCGCTCGAAGACACGATCCTCGGCGCCGTGCACAAGAAGGGCGCTGGCGAATTCACGCTGTCGGGTCTTCTGAAGATCGTCGTGCAAGCTGTGCCGGCGAAGAAGAGGCGCTTCGGCAAAGACCCGTTCTCGGGCGAAGAGCGTTGGTTCCCGGCCAAGCCGGCTAGCGTGCGCATCAAGGCACGTCCGCTGAAGAAGCTGAAAGACGCTGCCGCAGGCTGATCGCGTTTCAGGCGTTGCCATGGTGTTTTAACGCTACGGCGGTTTAACCTTGGTTAACGCTTGAGCCGATCCGCAGTGCAAGAAGTTGTCTGAATCCCCGTGGGTGCAAATCCACGGGGATTTTTTATGCGTGTGTAAAGCAGCTTGCGAATTCCGCCGCGGCCGCCAAGGGGACTTACTCCGGGGCGCGCACCGCGGTTGAAGCATATGCACCGTACTAGCGCATCGTGGGCCGCCGCAGTACGATGGCAGCGAGGCCGTGCCGGTCGGGATGCGCTGTTCGCGTGCATAGTCGGCGTTTCGCGCGCGGGAAAGCTCAATGGCATAGCGCTTGCTTGAACGATTGTCGAACACCGAATGCGCAGCGCATTCGCCTTCTATCCGACAACAAGAGCGGGGCGTGACATGCGATGCTATGACGAGATGCGTCATCACGACGATGCCGTGCGGCCACACTACGCACGCTTCGAACGATGGCTGGTGAAGCAGGGTAATGAAGCGATCGCGCGCAAGCGTGCGGAAGCCGACCTGTTGTTTCGCCGGGTCGGCATCACCTTCGCGGTGAACGGCGATCTGTCGGGCACCGAACGGCTGATTCCCTTCGATCTGATTCCGCGCATCATTCCGCGCAGCGAATGGCAGACACTGGAAGCCGGTTTGCGCCAACGGGTGCGGGCACTCAATCTGTTCATCCACGACGTCTATCACGAGCGCAACATCGTGCGCGCCGGCATCGTGCCGGCCGAGCAGGTTTATACCAACGCGCAATACCGGCCCGAAATGCAGGGTGTGGACGTGCCGCTCGGTGTTTACGCGCATATCGCCGGCGTCGACGTGGTGCGCGCGGGCGACGACGGCGCGTTCTACGTGCTCGAAGACAACCTGCGGGTGCCGTCGGGCGTGTCCTACATGCTCGAAAACCGCAAGATGATGATGCGGCTGTTCCCCGAGCTGTTCGTGCAGAACCGCATCGCGCCGGTCGCGCATTATCCCGATCTGCTGCTCGATACGCTGCGCTCGGTCGCGCCGGAAGGCGTCGACGATCCGGTCGTGGTGGTGCTCACGCCGGGCATGTACAACTCGGCGTATTTCGAGCACACGTTCCTCGCGCAGCAAATGGGCGTGGAACTCGTGGAAGGCAAGGATCTGTTCGTCGACGACAACTACGTGTTCATGCGCACGACCCAGGGGCCGAAGCGCGTGGATGTGATCTACCGCCGCGTCGACGACGATTTTCTCGACCCGCTCGCGTTTCGCAACGATTCGGCGCTGGGCGTGCCGGGTTTGCTGACCGCGTATCGCGCCGGTCGCGTCGCGCTCGCGAACGCGATGGGCACCGGCATCGCCGACGACAAATCGATCTACCCGTTCGTGCCGGAAATGATCGAGTTTTACCTCGGTGAAAAGCCGATCCTCAATAACGTGCCCACGTTCCAGTGCCGCAAGCCGGACGATCTGGCGTACACGCTCGCGCATCTGCCCGAGCTGGTCGTCAAGGAAGTGCATGGCGCGGGCGGCTACGGGATGCTGGTGGGACCGGCTTCGACGAAGGCCGAAATCGAATCGTTCCGCGAGCGCCTGATCGCGCGGCCGGCGGGTTATATCGCGCAGCCCACGCTGGCGCTTTCCGCATGTCCCACATTTGTCGAGGCGGGCATTGCGCCGCGTCATATCGACTTGCGTCCGTTCGTGCTGTCCGGCAAGACCGTCACAATGGTGGCCGGCGGCCTCACGCGCGTAGCGTTGCAGGAAGGCTCGCTCGTCGTCAATTCGTCGCAGGGAGGCGGCACCAAGGATACGTGGATGGTCGACTGACGCGGTTGCCGATGCGGTTGCTCATGCTGCGGTTCATGCAGCACTTCACGCAACCGCGCCCGCAGCCCAACGCGCCGGGCGGCGCTCGACACGCCGCCGGCGCACACGGATAACCAGCGCGGACCTTCCACCTTTGCGAAGGTCTCGCGTTATCAGATACGGAACGCCGTCATGCTAAGCCGCACCGCCGATCACCTTTTCTGGATGGCACGCTACATGGAGCGCGCGGAGAACACCGCCCGCATGCTCGACATCAACCTGAAGGCGCTGCTGTTGCCGCAGACGCCGGAACAGGAGGCGCGCGCGCAACGCTCGGTGCTGCGCATCTCCGAACTCGAAAGCGCGTTCTCGCAGCGCTACGACGAACCGACTCGCGAACACGTACTCGATTTCATGGTGGCGGATGCGACCAATCCGTCGAGCATCCATTCGTGCTTGCAGGCCGCGCGTGAAAACGCCCGCGCCGTGCGCGGCACCTTGACGACCGAATGGTGGGAAACCATCAACGATACGTGGCTCGAATTCAACGAACGCGCGGCGTCCGGGCAGGCCGCGAGCAATCCGGGCGCGCTGTTCGAATGGGTGAAGTTCCGCTCGCATCTGTCGCGCGGCGTGACGATAGGCACCGCGCTGCAGGACGACGCGTTCTTCTTCACGCAACTCGGTACTTATCTTGAGCGCGCCGACAACACCGCGCGGATTCTCGACGTGCGTTTTGCCGACGTCGAACCGAATTCCCGCGATGCGGCGCGCCAGCTCGAAGACTTCTACTACTGGACTTCGATTCTGAGTTCGGTGTCGGCGCTGGAAATTTATCGCAAGGTGTATCGCGACGTGGTCACGCCGGCACGCGTGGTCGAACTGATGATCCTGAATCAGCAAATGCCGCGTTCGCTGCTTGCGTCGCTCGAAGGCGTCTGTGCGAATCTGGCGATGCTGCGCACCTCGGGATCGAACCAGTGCGAACGGTTTGCCGGCAAGCTGCGCGCCGAACTGCTGTACTCCGACATCCGGCAGATTTTCGAAACCGGCCTGCACGCCTATCTGACGCAGTTCCTTGCTCGCGTGTTCGAGCTCGGCAATCTGGTTGCGCGTACCTATCTGATGCTGCCAGTCGCCTGACGGAGTTTCTTATGTACCTGACGATCCGCCACGACACGTCCTATCGCTATGAAGCGACTGTCCATTACTCGATCCAGCAACTGCGCCTGACGCCGATGAGCGGCGCCTCGCAGGTGGTGCGGCGCTGGAGCATCGACGCGCCCGGCAAGCTCGACGCGACGTTCGACGCCTACGGCAACGCGCTGCACACGCTGGTGATCAACAAACCGCATAGCGAGATCCGTCTGCACGTGTCCGGAGAAGTGGACACGATTCCGCTCGTGGACGGCTATCTTCCGGACGGCGTCGGTCCGATTCCGCTCGAGCATTTCACCTGCGCGACGCGGCTGACCGAAGCGGATGCCGCGATCCGCGAACTGGCCGAATCGGTGCCGAGCCTTGCGAGTTCGAGCAATCTGATCGCGCTGTCCGAACAGATCCTGCAGCGCGTGAAGTACAACCCCGGCATCACGGAAGTCACCAGCACGGCCGCGCAGGCGCTCGAACTCGGCAACGGCGTGTGCCAGGATCATGCGCATCTGATGCTGGCCTGCTGCCGCGCGCGCGGCATTCCGGCGCGCTACGTGAGCGGCTACATCGAACCCGGCGATGTCCCGCATGCGGCGAGCCACGCCTGGGTCGACGTGTGGCTGGAAGGCAAGGGCTGGATTTCCGTGGACGTCACGCACGCCGCGTTTGCCAGCGACATATACTGCCGGCTCGCCGTCGCGCGCGACTATGAAGCCGCCGCGCCGGTGCGCGGCCGGCGGATCGGCGGGCTGGAAGAACAGCTGAAGGTGTCCGTTACCGTGAGCGCGCAACTGTCGCAATAACCGCGCGGAGGGCGGCTTGCTGTTAGGCTTGGGCCTGGCGTCTCAGCGAGCGCCAGCCCTCACAACCATTCAGATTGGACCTGCAACGGTCGTAATACGGCATAGAGGCGCATGCGCGCCGCATTACAATAGCGCCGTTCAGTCGTTTTTTTGCAGGTATTTTTTCTTATGACTTACGTGCCGGCGATGTCATGACGCTCGCGCGAGCATTTCTGCATAACGGTTTGATCGCAGTCCCCACTCGAAACGGCCGTGTAGCTACCACTGCAGCTACCATTGATTTCCCGTCGGGCGGTTCCGCGCCAGATCGTTGCAAAAAGGCGACGTCCAGCCACGCTGGCCCTCATAGTGACCCAACGGCAGGTAGCAGGAGGTTCAAGTTGTCTTGCTCCGACCACGGAGAACGCGGATTTTGCGACAGGTGGGTTGCTTGAGTGAAAGTTGATGGTTGGGCCGCACAACGGATCAACGCCGCTCAGTCGTGGGTTAGGTCTGGTATCCGGTCAAACGCTTTGTATCGTTCGTTACCGATAAGGCTCTTGCCGGAAATAGTCCCGTTCGATCAGGAAACAGTTAAGTGCTTGTAGGATGGTCAGCGGTTCGATTCCGCTTACCTCCACCATCGAACCAAGTTCGATGTGCCGCAGACAGCCGTAGAAGTCCGAAAAGCCCTGAGAAATCAGGGCTTTGTCGTTTCTGAGCGTCCATAGATTTCCTCTGGCTTCCTCCCTGTTCCACGATTTGCACCTACCCAAAGTCCTGACCTAAACTGGGTCACGTCGATTCTCCATTTTTGGGGCAGGGCATGGGACAGTTGACCGAGCTACAGATCCGTTCTGCCCGGCATCGCGACCGGGACTATTTCCTCTCTGATGGCGACGGGCTGGTGCTTCGCATTCGGCCGACTCGCAAGGTCTGGATGTACCGGTATAGCCAGGACGGCAAGGAGGTCAAACTCGGCCTTGGGCGGTATCCGGTCGTATCGCTTGCTGCTGCCCGTCAAAAGGCACGGTTACTCGCCGAGAAACGAGCCAATGGTATTGACCCGAAGCAGGATCGTCGGACGGCGCAGGAGCGTGAGCGAGTCCAGCGGTCAAATACTTTCGAGGCCGTTGCTCGCATCTGGCACGCGCAGGCGAACAAGGACCGGACCTGGTCTCAGGATTACGCGGACAAGGTCATGCGAGCCTTGGAGCTACACATGTTTCCGTGGGTCGGACGATATCCGATGCCGTCGATTCTCCAGACCGAGATCGTGAAGTGTCTGCACCGTATCAAGGATCGTGGGCACCTGGAGACCGCGCAGCGCGTGAAAGGGTATGTGGTGGACGTGTATGGAAATTCAACCAATCACGGCGAAGACGGCGCCGATAGGAGCCCGTCCCAGTAGAATTCGAACAAGGCCATTCCGAACGGCTCACGAGGGTCTAGGGATAATGGGGCAATTCAGCTCCTACCTTTCTCATGCCCATAATTTTGCGAGCACACGATGTCCGATGAGTTCCTTCGCCTTTCTGAACAACAGGAAGCGCTGCGGCAGATAACAAGCTCCTTTGACGACCTGCGGCGACACGCTGATTTGTTAGGGGACGCTCACAAGCGGCTTGAGATAGGGTCGGCGATGAAGGACTTCGTCCGGCAGGAGGAGGCACACCGCAAAATACTGGCAGGTCTCTCGGACGTCGGTGGCATTGCAAAGATCGCCCAGGATTTTGGAGTGGACTTCCTCCGGCAGAAGGAGGAGCACCGCAAAATGCTGTCAGGTTTCACGGATGTCGGCCGCATTGCAAAGATCGCCGAAGATTTTGGAGCGGGCTTCGTGCGGCAGGAGGAGGCGCACCGCAAAATGCTGTCGGGTCTCGCGGATGTCGGCGGCATGGCAAAGATCGCCCAAGATTTTGAGCGTCAGCGCAAACTTATCGAGGGACCTGTCGAGGAGGCGAGACGCCTGGGGTTGTTCGATCCTCAGTCGGATATTCGCAAAGCGATCAGCACGACAATTGAGGCGCAACAGAGCTATAAAGATTTGTTTCGGTTGCCAGAGGTCTCGGAATTGGGCCGGATTGCCCATGAGGCCATGGAGAGGGTTGACCTCGCGCGCACCGTGCTGGGAACCAAAGATCGTCTGCGGACGGCTATGGAGACGATGCGTTCCCCGTGGCTTCAGATAGAGGAGAGTCTTGCTTCAGCGAAGGCCTTCTCCGAGATCATCGCCATGGGTCGCGGAATCGATAGCTTGCGTACATTCGACCATGATTTCGCAGCAGCGCTACGGCCCGGTCTCGGCGATTGGCGCGATCTGCTGACGCCGGCACCTGAATCGTTGATCGATCCTTTTTTGCGCTCACGCTTCTATGTGAAACGAGGTTTCGATCCCGATCTCACAGATTTCACGACGTCGGCGTTCGATGAAGGCTTACGAATCGCGGGTCTACGTAAGCCGGAGTCAACCGAAAGCGGTGATGGCCAACAGGACAGCTTTGCGCGGGCGAAGGATGCATTCGACCGGTTGCTGCGTTTCGAAGTCGCTCTTCGTCGCTTCATCGAGCGGGTTATGCACGCCGCGTTTGGCGACGCCTGGATGAAGCGACAGCTCCCCCCGAACATGCTCGACAACTGGATCGACAAGAGGGACAAGGCGTTGAAGGCTGGACATGACGAACATCCGTTGATCGACTATGCGGATTTCACCGACTACAGGGCGATCATCGAGCGCAAGGACAATTGGAACGCTGTCTTCAAGACGGTATTTGGCCGCGCGGAGGACGTGCGCGAATCCTTCCAACGCCTGTTCCCAGTCCGTATTGCGACTATGCACGCTCGTCTCATCACCCGGGATGACGAGTTGTTGCTGTTAGTCGAAACGAAGCGGGTGCTCAGGGCGATCGGCGCGAAGTAGCGCGAAAATCCATTTGCGGCGCTACAAAGCCATGGAGCGAAGTGCCCCGGCAGGTGGGAAGCCGGCAGCGCCAAGTTACTCGTACTGACCGCAGACCTTGACGGCCGGCTCCTGGTGAGCATGCCCTCCCAGGAATGGGCGACACATTGACGTCCGCCTCCCGGTGATCACGGGGTCGAGATCGGGCGGTCGTTGCAGCTTGACGACCAGCCCGTTAATCGGGCGCAACCGTTCCGCCAACAACGTGTCGACATTTCCTACGAAGTCCACTTTGAAAGCGTCTCACTTTGCCTCGGACAGGCCCGTGTGGAAGCGCTCTTGCTTCATTTCGCCCTAGAATTCCCGGCGCGACGAATCGGAGAATCGTCGCAGGGCCATCGCATGAAGAGCCGTTAACAATCAGTCACTTACGGAAGTGACTTGTAAACAAAAGCGAAAGCAAGCGAAAGCTCGTTTACTGTCGTCTTTTGCGTGGCGAAACGATGCACGACGACGTTCTGAATATCGAAGAAGCTTTCGGTGACCTGAAAGACCCCCGCAGTCGCACGCCGGCCCATGACCTGACGCAGATGCTGGTGATAGCGTTGTGCGCGATTCTCTCGGGCGCGGATAGCTGGATCGGTATTGAACTGTGGGGCAACGCGAAACTGGACTGGCTGCGCCGCCACATTCCGCTGGAACACGGCATTCCCTCGCACGACACCTTCGGACGGGTGTTCGCGGCGCTCAATCCAAAGCAGTTCGAAGCGTGCTTCATCCGCTGGATGAGCGGCCTTTGCCCGACACTGGCCGGCCAGGTGGTAGCGATCGACGGCAAGACGGTACGCGGCTCACGTCAACCAACTACATGGTCCGCAGACAGTCAAATAAGTCCGAAAAGCCTTGATAAATCAAGGCTTTATCTTTTAACCGGTCCGTAGAATTCCGCCCTGTTCCGGGGTGTTCTGCTGTTTGCTTGTACCCAGACTTTTGTACCCTAAACTTGGTCGCGTCGAGTTTGCGTTTTGGGGTACAACATGGGCCTGCTCACCGAACTGCAAATCAAGTCCGCACGGCATCGCGATAAGGAGTATTTCCTGGCTGATGGCGATGGGCTGTATCTGCGGGTCCGTCCGACCTCAGTCTGAGTGCCACCGCGTTTTCCGGATAGAGAACTGTCGTACAGTGCCTTTGGGCAGCCGTAGGCAACGGCCCAGCCCTTACGATAGTCGTGGCGGGCGCCACAAGTCGTTCCAACGCCGAAATCCCATACGTCGCAATGAAACTGATGACGTGATGCTCGCTGCTGAAGCGCAGCGCTCCGACAACGTCGTCTGTGGTCTGCGGACGAACTGCAAGGCAGACGATCTGACATCGGTCGAGGACCTCCTGATTGGAGATAAAGTCGGAACTGGTGTACGGGGGGATTGAGGCGGGAGATTGAAGGCGGTGGAGGTTTCAGCTGAGAATCTGATTG
>DASPZL010000014.1:0-8767 GCA_035636295.1 Paraburkholderia sp. | reverse complement strand
ATTGAAGGCGTGGGGCCGCGCTATTGCCCGTCCATCGAGGACAAGATTCACCGCTTCGCGTCGAAGGAATCGCATCAGATTTTCCTTGAACCGGAAGGGCTGACCACCAACGAGTTCTATCCGAACGGAATTTCCACCAGCTTGCCGTTCGACGTGCAACTGGAACTGGTGCGTTCGATGCGCGGTTTGGAACACGCGCATATCCTGCGGCCAGGCTATGCGATCGAATATGACTACTTCGACCCGCGGGGACTTAAGGCTTCGCTGCAAACCAAGGTGATCAGTGGGCTGTTCTTTGCGGGCCAGATCAACGGCACGACCGGCTACGAAGAAGCGGCGGCGCAAGGTCTGCTGGCGGGTATCAACGCCGGCTTGCATGTGCAGGGCAAGGACGCGTGGTGTCCGCGTCGCGATCAGGCCTATCTGGGTGTGTTGGTCGACGATCTGGTGACGCGCGGTGTGTCCGAGCCGTATCGGATGTTCACGAGTCGCGCTGAATACCGTCTGAGCTTGCGTGAAGACAACGCCGACATGCGTTTGACGGAGATCGGCTGCGAGCTAGGCGTTGTGGATGATATCCGCTGGGATGCATTCAGCCGCAAACGCGACGCTGTTTCACGTGAAACAGAGCGTCTGCATACCACTTGGGTCAATCCTAAGACATTACCCGCTGACGAAGCGACGGTATTGCTCGGCAAGCCGATCGATCACGAATACAGTTTGGCCGATCTGCTGCGTCGGCCCGGTATCACATATGACGGCGTCTGCGCCTTGCGCGCAGGCACATGCGCCGCGCCCGAAGTCTTGGCCGAAGATGACGTTCTGCTCGCTCAAATCAAGGAGCAGATCGAGATCGGCATCAAATATCAGGGCTATATTGACCGTCAAGCCGGTGAGATCGAGCGCAATGAGGCGCACGAAAGCACGCGGTTGCCCGAAGGCCTGGATTACGCCGAAGTCCGAGGATTATCGTTCGAGGCGCGCCAGAAGCTGGCGCAGTTCCGCCCGGAGACCATTGGGCAGGCGTCGCGCATTTCGGGCATTACGCCGGCGGCGATCTCGTTGCTGATGGTCCACCTGAAGCGCGGCTTGGGACGTCGTCCGACGAAACCGGTCGAGCCTGGTACGGACGGCACGCCGGTGACGCAATGACGGTGAGCCAGAAGGGAAGCACAAGAGAAACGTTGGCGCCGTTGTTGGCAGGCGGCGTACGCGAACTCGGCCTCAACGTGAGCGACGCGCAACTTGGCAAACTGCTCGACTACGTCGCGCTGCTGTCCAAATGGAACGCTGTCTACAATCTGACGGCAATCCGCGATCCGCGGCAAATGCTGATTCAGCACATTCTGGATTCGCTCTCGATCGTGCCGCATCTGGCACCGCGCGGTCCGTCCTCGGCGCTTGACGTGGGTTCCGGCGGTGGTCTGCCGGGTATCGTGCTGGCTATCGTTTTGCCTGAGTGGGCCGTCACTGTGAACGATATCGTTCATAAGAAGACGGCTTTTCAGGCTCAGGCCAAGACCGAACTCGGCCTGGCGAATCTTTCGGTGGTGACCGGTCGCGTGGAAACTCTGCAACCAGGCGCCGAAGTCCCTGCAAAGTTCGACGTAATTGTCTCGCGCGCATTCGCAGAATTGGCGGATTTCGTTACACTGGCCCGTCATCTGGTCGCGGAGCACGGTGCGATCTGGGCGATGAAAGGGCTGCGCCCGGACGGTGAGATCGAACGCTTGCCGGCGGGCGCCCACGTGGAACAGATCATCCGGCTGAATGTGCCGGCGCTGGACGCCGAGCGGCATTTGATCAAGGTTGTCGTGGACGCCGACAACTAACTGACGGCTGCCACCAGCCTCACGCCTTACCATACCAAGCGCTTTTTATTTTCATCCAGGCAGCAAAAGGGACACACCAACGATGGCAAAAATCTTCTGCGTTGCGAACCAGAAGGGCGGCGTCGGCAAGACGACGACCTCAGTCAATCTGGCCGCGAGCCTGGCAGCGCAGGGACAGCGAGTCCTTCTCATCGATCTGGACCCGCAGGGCAACGCCACGATGGGCAGCGGCATCGACAAGGGCGCATGCGCGAACACCGTCTACGAAGTGCTCGTGGATGGCGTGCCGGTGACTGACGCGCGAGTGCGGCCAGAAGCCGTCGGCTATGACATGCTGCCCGCGAACCGTGAACTGGCCGGCGCGGAGGTCGAACTGGTCAGCGTCCAGAACCGTGAGCGTCAACTGAAGGTCGCGCTCGCCGCGGTCGAGAGCGAATATGATTTCGTGCTGATCGACTGTCCGCCGGCTTTGTCGCTACTGACGCTCAACGGCCTGTGCGCCGCGCATGGCGTCGTCATTCCAATGCAGTGCGAGTATTTCGCGCTCGAAGGCTTGTCCGACCTGGTCAACACGATCAAGCAGGTGCACGCCAATCTGAACCGTGACCTGAAGGTGATCGGCCTGCTGCGCGTGATGTTCGATCCGCGCATCACCTTGCAACAGCAGGTTTCGGATCAGCTGAAAGAGCATTTCGGCGACAAGGTGTTCGACGCGGTGATCCCGCGCAACGTACGCCTGGCCGAGGCGCCCAGCTATGGATTGCCGGGCGTGGTATTCGACAGGGCGTCGCGCGGCGCACAGGCGTACGTGCAGTTCGGCGCGGAAATGATTGAGCGGGTGCGCGCACTGAATGACGCGCCCCTGGCATCCTAAGCGGATCGAGGAAGCACGATGAATGCAGTAGCAAGGAAGAAGGGATTGGGCCGCGGGCTGGAAGCATTGCTTGGCGGCAGTGCGGATATCACCGAGGCGGTGGCGACCGAAGGTGCGCCGCACGTGCTGCCGCTCAGCAAGCTGCAGGCAGGCAAATATCAGCCGCGCACGCGCATGGACGAAGGCGCATTGCAGGAACTGGCGGCAAGCATCCGTGCTCAGGGACTGATGCAGCCGATTCTGGTGCGCCCCGTGTCGGCGGACAAGTACGAGATCATCGCCGGCGAGCGCCGATTCCGCGCTGCACGTCTTGCCGGCCTCGACGAAGTGCCGGTGCTGGTGAAGGACGTGCCGGACCAGGCTGCCGCAGCCATGGCGCTGATCGAGAATATTCAGCGCGAGGATCTGAATCCGCTGGAAGAGGCGCAGGGCATTCAGCGCTTGCTCGACGAGTTCAACTTTACGCACGAGCAGGCGGCGGAGTCGGTTGGCCGTTCGCGCAGTGCAGTGTCGAACCTGCTGCGCCTGCTCAACCTGGCAACGCCGGTACAGACGATGCTGCTGGCCGGCGACCTTGACATGGGGCATGCTCGTGCATTGCTGGCTGTCGACGCGGCGACGCAGATCACGCTGGCCAATCAGGTTGTCAACAAGCGCATGTCGGTACGTGAAACCGAGAAGCTGGTGACGGCGACCACCAGGGCGGCGCCGATGGTCAAGGCGCGCGCAAATTCCGACGGCGGCCGTGACACGCGACGGCTCGAAGAGGAACTGTCCGATCTGCTCGCGGCAACGGTAAAGATCAAGCTCGGCCGACGTGGCCGGGGGCAGGTGCTGGTGGATTTCGGTGATCTTGACGCACTGGAAGGTATTCTTGTCCGCTTGCGTGGTAACGCCACGGCGTAAATCGTGGTGAGTGAAGCGTGAAGGACGTTGAATCGGCTTGCGGCGGTGATTCTGAGTGCCGGAAGCTGTTTGGCGCGCTTTGGGATTTTTCCGTGGTGTTCGTAGGAGTAGAGCTCATAACCGTCGCGAAATCGGGGCAGCGGATTTGGGCATGATCGTATTTAAATCGGCTGGATTCCTAAATAAATCCAGCGTCGAATGATCGGGATCGCTGAGGTGTGCGCATATATCTTTCCGGTGACTGGAGTGGCGGCGAATGTCAAGCGCGGCGCTAGCGCTGATCGCGTGGTGAGCCTCATGGAGCAGGGCAGCCTGCGCGCTTACGCCTCTACCCCGGCGCTACCTCACATGTCCACCCAGACAGACGAAAATCGCCGTCTGTTGCATTTCCGAGACGTCTGCCGCTGCGCTTGAGCAGCCTATCGACGAGTGCACACATGCCGGATCCAATGCGTATGTTTGACTGCCCCCCAAGCCGCCTTACATTCGCAGTGTTTCAGCGCGTGAGAAGGCCGTTCTCGTATCGTGAGGGCCGTTTTCATACTGGTTATTGAACGGCCTAAAGTCTTGAATTGCCTGCAACTATCGCTTACAATCGCCCGGATTTAATTGCACGGCAACCCCGTAAGCACAGCGAAAGCTCGCGGGCTGGAACAAGACTTTCGGAACACTGCGATGGCGGTCAAAGCGTCGAATCAAGCGCCGAAGAATGGGCACGACGAACACCGCGCTGAACGCACCGCTTCCGATGCGTCCGCCGGTCAGCACGTTACACCTGACGATGCGTGGGATGTCGAGCAACAAGATAACAATATCGTTCCGCTCACGCGGGCCGAGGCTGAAAAGCTGTTTGGCCCCAATGTGAGTCGTCCATCGCGCGTTACGCCGTTCAAGGTTGTGGCGGCGCAAATGGTTTTGTCCCTGGTTGCTACGCTGGTGTGGTGGCTGTTTTACAAGCCGCCGGGCGCTGCTGCGCTGTCCGCGTTCCTGGGGGGAGCGATCTGCTGGGTGCCGGGCGCGTTGTTCGCGGCACGACTGAGAACGCTGAGCGGCGCCGAAACAGTGATGAGCTGGATGATCGGCGAAGCGCTCAAGATGGGGACAACGATCGCGATGTTTGTAGCCATCGCCTTCTGGTATCACGACGTACGCTGGGTGCCGCTGCTCGTGACCTACCTCATCGCGCTCAAGACGTACTGGATCGCCTTGGCTTGGCGCTAGTTGGCAGCACGGGTGGCAGCAGCGAGTGGCAGCAACAAGGTAGCAGCAAAAAATTCAGGCCGGCGCGCAGCGCCGGTAAGGCGTGCGGATATGACACGATCCGCACCCGGCGCGTTCCCGCAATAAAGCATTGCGGCGGGAGCGGCCTAAGACGATTTTCGACAATTTGGGTGGCTTTAACGATATGGCAGCTAGCGAAGGCACGCGCGCAATGGATCCGTCCGAGTACATCGCGCACCACTTGCAGAACTTTTCCACCGGGCACCAGACGTCGATTTTCGACATTCACGTGTGGAATCTGGACACCCTTTTCTGGTCGATCGTTTGCGGTCTGGCCACCATCTTCATTCTGTATCTCGCTGCCCGCAAGGCGACGTCCGGCGTGCCGGGCCGTTTCCAGTGCGCAATCGAAATGCTGGTCGAAATGGTCGAGGATCAATCGAAGTCGATGATCCACGGCACGCGCACCTTCATCGCGCCGCTGGCGCTGACTGTGTTCGTCTGGGTTGCGCTGATGAACGCCCTCGACTTTATCCCTGTCGACCTGCCGGGCCATGTGATCGGCTGGCTGGGTCTCTCCGGAGTCATCTCGCATCACCGCATCGTGCCGACCGCCGACCTGAACGGCACGCTCGGCATCGCACTCGGTGTGTTCGCGCTGATGATTTACTACAACCTCAAGATCAAGGGCGCCGGCGGCTTCGTGCACGAACTGCTGTCCGCCCCGTTCGGCGCGCATCCGCTGCTGTGGATCCCGAACCTTGCACTGAACATCATCGAGTTCGTCGCGAAGACGGTCTCGCTCGGCATGCGGCTGTTCGGCAACATGTACGCGGGCGAACTGTTGTTCCTGCTGATTGCCCTGCTCGGCAGCATCTGGAGCTTCGGCGCGGACACGACGGTGCTTGGCTTCATCGGCCACGTGATCGCCGGCAGCGTGTGGGCCGTCTTCCACATCCTGATCGTGCTGCTGCAGGCGTTCATTTTCATGATGCTGACGCTGGTGTACATCGGCCAGGCACACGACACGCACTAACCCGCGCTGTCGATAAAGAATCGTAGTTTTTTAAATCCCAGTTCCAACCAGTTCTAAAAAGACTTTTCACAAAGGAGTGATCATGCAAGCTTTCATCGCCAACATCCAGGGTCTGACCGCCATCGGTATCGGCATCATCATCGGCCTGGGTGCAATCGGCGCCTGTATCGGTATCGGCCTGATGGGCGGCAAGTACATCGAAGCATGTGCCCGCCAGCCGGAACTGATGAACCCGCTGCAAACCAAGATGTTCCTGCTGGCTGGTCTGATCGATGCGGCGTTCCTGATTGGCGTTGGTGTGGCAATGCTGTTTGCGTTCGCGAACCCGCTGCTGTCGAAGCTGGCAGGCTGAGGTTCCTCGGAAGTTTGCGCCTGAGCTATAACTGGTGAAGGCGCAGGGCGGAACGGGCACTTGGGCGCTGATCGAATACAGAATCGATGAGCGCCTTGCCGTTTCACTTTCCGAACTAGCAACGTTTAAGGAAACACCGTGAATCTCAACGCAACCCTGTTTGCGCAAATGGTCGTGTTCCTGATCCTCGCGTGGTTCACGATGAAGTTCGTGTGGCCGCCGCTGATCAACGCCCTCGACGAGCGCTCAAAGAAGATTGCTGACGGTTTGTCTGCCGCTGAAAAGGGCAAGGCTGAACTCGAAGCCGCTCACAAGCGCGTCGACCAGGAACTGGCTCAGGCACGCAACGACGGTCAGCAGCGTATTGCTGATGCAGAAAAGCGCGCTGTGACAGTCGCTGACGAAATCAAGGCTCAAGCACAGGCCGAAGCCGCTCGCATCATCGCGCAAGCGAAGGCCGACGCGGATCAGCAAGTCGTGAAGGCGCGCGAAACGCTGCGCGGCGAAGTCGCCGCACTGGCTGTGAAGGGCGCTGAACAGATCCTGAAGCGCGAAGTCGACCAGTCAGCTCACGCTGATCTGCTGAATCAACTGAAAGCCGAGCTCTGATCATGGCCGAACTTGCAACCATCGCCCGTCCGTACGCAGAAGCGCTGTTTGGCGTGGCCGAAGCTGGTGACATCGCCGCCTGGTCCACGCTCGTGCAGGAGCTGGCACAGGTTGCGCGTCTGCCCGAAGTGCTGTCGATCGCCTCGAGCCCGAAAGTAAGCCGTGCCCAGGTCAGCGAACTGCTGCTGGCCGCGGTCAAGTCGCCGCTCAAGGACAACGCGCAAGCGAAGAACCTGGTGCAAATGCTGGTCGATAATCATCGCCTGCAATTGCTGCCGGAAATCGCCGTGCAGTTCGAAGAGTTGAAGAACGCCCGCGAAGGGGCGGCAGATGTGCTGATCGTCAGCGCATTCCCGCTCGAAGGCGCGCAGTTGAACGACCTCGTCGCAAGTCTCGAACGCAAGTTCAAACGCAAGCTGAAGCCGACGATCGAAATCGACTCGTCGCTGATCGGCGGCGTGCGTGTGACGGTTGGCGACGAAGTGCTCGATACCTCGGTCCGCGCGCGGCTTGCCAGCATGCAAACGGCTCTGACGGCCTGAAGCGCCTCTTGCGCTGAAGCGGCTGGCACGCAACAGAATTGACTATCAGGAGCGAATAATGCAACTCAATCCCTCTGAGATCAGCGAGCTGATCAAGAGCCGGATCCAGGGTCTTGAAGCGAGCGCGGATGTTCGCAACCAGGGCACTGTGATCTCCGTGACCGACGGTATCGTGCGTATCCACGGCCTGTCGGAAGTGATGCAGGGCGAAATGCTCGAATTCCCGGGCAACACCTTCGGTCTCGCACTGAACCTCGAGCGCGACTCGGTCGGCGCCGTGATTCTGGGTGAGTACGAACACATTTCGGAAGGCGACGTCGTCAAGACGACGGGCCGCATTCTGGAAGTGCCGGTGGGTCCGGAACTGCTCGGCCGCGTGGTCGACGCACTCGGCAACCCGATCGACGGCAAGGGTCCGATCAACGCGAAGAAAACCGACGCAATCGAAAAGATTGCTCCGGGCGTGATCTGGCGTAAGTCGGTTTCGGAGCCGGTCCAAACCGGTCTGAAGTCGATCGACGCGATGGTGCCGGTTGGCCGTGGCCAGCGTGAGCTGATCATCGGCGACCGCCAGTGCGGCAAAACCGCGGTCGCAGTCGACGCGATCATCAATCAGAAGGGCAAGAACCTCTTCTGTATCTACGTCGCGATCGGCCAGAAGGCTTCGTCGATCATGAACGTGGTGCGCAAGCTGGAAGAAACCGGCGCGCTGGAATACACGATCGTCGTGGCCGCTTCGGCTTCGGAATCGGCTGCGATGCAATACCTCGCACCGTACGCCGGCTGCACGATGGGCGAATATTTCCGCGACCGCGGTCAAGATGCGCTGATCGTGTATGACGACTTGACCAAGCAAGCGTGGGCATACCGTCAGATCTCGCTGCTGCTGCGCCGCCCGCCGGGCCGTGAAGCGTACCCGGGCGACGTGTTCTATCTGCACTCGCGTCTGCTGGAGCGGGCTGCTCGCGTCTCGGAAGAGTACGTCGAGAAGTTCACCAACGGTGAAGTGAAGGGCAAGAGCGGTTCGCTGACGGCGCTGCCGGTCATTGAAACGCAAGCAGGCGACGTGACCGCATTCGTTCCGACGAACGTGATCTCGATTACCGACGGCCAGATCTTCCTGGAAACCGACCTCTTCAACGCAGGTATCCGCCCGGCAATCAATGCCGGCGTGTCGGTGTCGCGCGTCGGTGGTGCGGCTCAAACCAAGGTCGTGAAGAAGCTGTCGGGCGGTATTCGTACCGACCTCGCGCAGTACCGTGAACTGGCTGCGTTCGCGCAGTTCGCCTCGGACCTCGACGAAGCCACCCGCAAGCAGCTGGAGCGCGGCCGCCGCGTGACGGAACTGCTCAAGCAGCCGCAGTATCAACCGCTGCAAGTGTGGGAACTGGCAAT
>DASPZL010000013.1:0-6563 GCA_035636295.1 Paraburkholderia sp. | reverse complement strand
ACCGGCCTCGTACTGCTCGGCATCGTCTTTCCATTGATGGGTGTCACGCTTGTAGCAGTGTGGCTCGCCGATCGCGCAATTTTCCGACGGCCCTCGCGGCACGACTCGGGCGCACAGCCGTCCTGAGATGCCGCGGCGGTGTCGTTGCATGTCGTGATCGTTTACGATACATTATGCTCGATTATGATCGCTTTCAAATCGAGCAAGGTGGAGACATGCAGCGGACACGACAGGAAGCAATGGAAGGGCTTCTGCCCGAGCAGCGGGAGCAGGTGATTCTGCAGCGGCTGCGCGCGCAAGGGCGCGTGCTCGCGTCGGCGCTCGCGGCCGAGTTGCAAACCTCTGAACACACCGTGCGCCGTCATCTGCGCGATCTGGCCGACCAGGGGCATTGCAAACGTGTCTACGGCGGCGCCCTGCTCGTCTCGCCGGCCGGCGAGCCCGCAGCGGTCCGCATGCGGCAGGCCACGGATCGCAAGGCATGCCTCGCTGTCGCCGCGGCGTCGATCGTCCGGCCGAAACAGATCATCGTGCTGGACACCGGCTCGACCAACGTCGCCATCGCCGCCGCGCTTCCGGACGACGCGGAGCTGACCGTCGTGACGAATTCGCCCGAGGCTTGCGCGCGTTTGCTGAACCGGCCGGGAATCGACGTGATCCTGATCGGCGGACGTATCGCCAAAGGCGTGGCCGGCTCCGTCGGCTCGACCGCCTTGCTGCAGATCCAGCAGATCAAGGCCGACCTTTGCTTTCTCGGCGCGTGCGCCCTCGATCCGGACGAAGGCGTCGCCGCGTTCGACGCCGAGGAAGCCGAAATCAAACGGGCGATGGTGAAAGCGAGCGGCCAGATCGCCATCGCCATGACCTCGGAAAAGCTGATGGCCGCGGCGCCGTTCTCGGTTGCGGCGGCATCGGCCGTGGATTATCTGTTCGTCGAAGCCGACGTGCCGGCCGAGCGGCTCGCGAGACTCGAAGCCGTGTGTGACAACGTGATGGTGGCACGCTCATGACGCCGCCCATGACGTCACACATCAAGCCGCTTAAGGAGCGCACCGCAACCATCGGCGTGTTTCTCGCCAACGGATTCGGGATCGGCGCGTGGGCCGTCGAAGTGCCGCGCATCAAGGAAAGCCTCGCGCTCAGCGACACCGCGTTGGGTATCGCGTTGTTCGCCTTTGCGCTGGGCGCCATCGTCGCGATGCCGCTCGCGGGGCAACTGGCGCCCCGCTTCGGCAGCGGTCGCGCCACCGCGCTGCTCGGCGCGGCGTTCGTCGTCACGCTGCCGCTGCCCGCGTTCGCGCCGGGCATGGCGACGTTATGCACCGTGCTGTTCATGCTCGGCGCGGCGAACGGCGCGCTCGACGTCTCGATGAACGGCCACGCCAGCACCATCGAAACGCAGTGGCGTTCGCCGATCATGTCATCGTTTCACGCGGCATGGAGCGCGGGCGGCCTGCTCGGCGCAGCGACCGGCGCGCTGCTTCAGAAAGGCGGCGTCGGCGTGATCGGCGGTCTCGTGTTGCCGGATATTTTTATCGTTATCCTTATCATCGCCGCCGCGCTTCTCGCGCTACGCGATCTGGGTCCGCGTGCGGCCGCACCTTCGAGCGGATTCGCGTGGCCGAGTGTCGGCGTGATGAAACTCGCGATGCTCGCGTTTCTGTGCATGCTGGTGGAAGGCGCGGTGGCCGACTGGAGCGCGGTGTACCTGCGTTCGACGTTGAACCAGGAGGCCAGCGTCGCCGCAGTCGGCTATTCCGCGTTCGCATTTTCAATGGCAGCTTGCCGCATCGTCGGCGACGTGTCCGTGCGCCGCTTCGGCTCGAGCAAGGTCGTGGCGTTGGGCGGTCTGATCGCGGTGGCCGGACTCGCGCTCGTGCTGAGCCTGCCGACGGTGCTCACCGCTTGCGTCGGCTTCGCGATGGTCGGCATCGGCCTCGCGAATATCGTTCCGGTCATCTTCAGCGCGGCGGGCCGCTCGACTGACGCGCCGGCGATCGGCGTGTCGATGGCGGCCACCGCGGGCTATGCGGGTTTCCTCGTCGGGCCGCCGTTAATCGGGCTCGGCGCGGGCTGGCTCGGCTTACGGCTCGCGTTGTGCGTGCTCGTCATAGCCACCGCGACCGTCTGCCTGCTGGGCGGCAAGGCGGTGCGCAGCGTGCGGCTCGCCTGAAAGTCAGGGCGTCCAGCGATAAACGACCAAGCTGGAGCCGTTGTAGTTGTCTTTCGTGATCACGTACTCGCCCACCGCTCTCTGATACGCGCGCAGACCGTACATTGAATCCACGTCGTTACCGACGTCCAGCGTACCTGGGCTCGAGTTGGTCAGCGTGGCGTCGAGGTGGCCCGTGGTGAGATTGAAGGCGTCGATGTTCGGCACGGTGTGCACGTAGCCGACGAACAGATAGTTGCCGGCTGCCGTGATCGACTTGGGGTTGGTGCTGGTGAGGGTGATCACCGGATTCGGGTTCGTCGTATTGCCCGCGCTCCAGCCGTGATACACCTCGATCCTCGAATCTATCGCCGTCCAGTCCCAGCTCCCGGCAATGCCTTGCGCGAGGATCATGGTGTCGGTCTCCGGCATGTAGATGATGCGCGTCAATGGCCGGATGCTCTGCGGAATGGAGATGGTGGTGGCCGGTCCCCATGCCGGTTTTCCCGTGCCGTCGAAACCGGTCAGCGGGTAGTGATAGATGTGATTCGTTCTGTCCAGACCGGCCCACACGTCTCCCCTGCTGTCGATGCAGAATCCGCCCGTGACCTGTACGTTCGTATTGAACGCGGTGCCCGGAATGGATGCATCCGGTATGGCGATATAGCCGGTCGCCGGATTGAAATGGTAGAAGTTGAAAGCGCCGGGATTCTGGCCGGAGGCCACGAGAATCCGGTTCCCGCCAACGTTGACGAGCTGCCCGAAATGCTGGCCGCGCTGTGTATCGCTCATGCTCAGGCGGGGGTCGGACGGATACGTGAACGGATCGACCGTATTCGCGACGAAAGCGCCGCCCGCGGTGCCCGTGTAAATGTTCATGCCGCTATAGAAATAGGCGCCGTCCGTCACCGGGTCGGGAGTGGCGGCCGCCTCGAAGTTGAGCGCCTGAAGCTTCCACTGCAAGATGCCGGCGCTGTTGTACATGTGAATGTCGGTGGAGCCGTTGCGGCCGAGGTCCCAGCCTCCGCCCCACGGATTGTTGAGCACATACAGGTTGCCGGCGGAATCCCTGCCGATGCCGACGACGCGGGTGAAGCGCTTGTCGCCGACCTGGCCTTTGATGCCGGTGGTGGTGTCGAGATAGCCGCCTTGAACGCCGAACGTGCCGGCCAGCGTCGGCGCGCCCGAAATGTTGTAGAGCTTGATGTTCATGTCCGGGCCCTGATCGCCGACCATGAGTTGCCCCGACAACGCATCGAAATACAGCGCGGACGGCCGCGACGTGGCGGACATCTGGATGGTGTTCAGCGGCGCGCCGGCCGCGCTGTATTCGGCGATCACGCCGGCGCTCTTGCGTGCGACCCAGAGATTTCCCGCGCCGTCCACGGCGAGTGCGCCGGGACCGGCGACGCTGATGTCGCGCTGCCAGACGCCGTCCGTCGTGTAGACCCGCACGCGATTGCTGAAGAAGTCGCTCGCATAGAGGAATGAACCCGCGGTCGCGAGACCCGTGATGACGTCGCCGCGAGGAACCGCGTTCCACACGCTGACCTTAATGACGAGATCACGTGTCTGAGTCGCGCGGTTGTATCGCACGACCGACCCGGTGCCGTCCGACGTGCCGTACTGCAATGCAGTGAAGATCGACGTGGCATTGCCCGTGATGGCCCCGCCCTGAAACTCGCTGTTGATGCCCATCGAACCGATGCTTTTGCCGTTCTGGTAGATCGCGACGCCGCCCTGGTTTTCGTCCCACAGAGACGCCGTATAGATGACGCCTTCGGGGGCGACCCACATCGAGCGCGCGCCATTACCCACGTGAGAGGCAAGGGTTCCGTAGGTGTTCGCCAGCCAGTCGGTGGTGTATTGCGCCTGACATACCGACGCGATCATCGCGATCACCGCGCCGAGGAATACGGCGCGCATTCGTTTCTTGACCATGAGTGATGCTCTCCTGACGGCGCCCGCTCGACAAATGTGAATCGCGGAAAGTGAAACGTTAAGGAAAATCGTTAAACAATTTTGTTCGAAACGACTATGGATTTTGCAACCCGCTTACTATTCTATTTGTCCCAAGCCGCAAAATAATTCAGAAATAATTCACACTCGATTGACATTTGATCCGAATCTGGTGCAACAGCTGGCATTCGCGCCGCGCCGCCATGAGTGCGCCGTAGACGTTTGGAATGACCGATAATGCGACGCGCATACTTAGGACGGAGTGTTTATTTTTTATCCGCCATGCAGGCGAAACACGGCGGTTAAATGAAACGCTTTGCTCGCCAACACAATGGTCAATGAAATCCGTTCGGGTGGCCGCCACTCCGGCGCTTTGGAAAGCATTTAACATTTGCTTGATGGCGCGGTGATCCGGCCAGGCGGCGACACAGCGCTCATCTGACAATCTTGGCGGCAAATCGGCGTGCCGTGAAATGCGGGGAGCTGCATCTTCTTTGGTAGCGCGTCTCAGAAGTTTGCAGAAACGCCGTGATAGCGGCGACACAGGCGTCCGCGAGATCGCGCGCGGCCCTCTTTTGCGTGCGCAGTGTTCCACGTTTGCCTGCTCATGCAAATGTAAGGTTCACCCCCGGTAGAAAAAATTCTGGAATAAGCGGCAACCCGGCGTGTTTGCCCCTACACAGACGGCGGAAAACACAGTCGCCGCGAGTGACGAGCCAAGCACCTCTCATCACTAACCATCCCTGTCGGTGAACAAGTAAAGGCGTAGTTCACGATTACACAGATAGGCATTTTTAATTAACATATATTTAGTCATCCATATGAAAACAAAACGCCAAATCGCTATCCAGACAATCCAGCCCGTGTCGGCTAGCGCGACTAGACACGCCTCGACGCAGTACCGCGGCAAGTAAGGAATCGCACCTTTCCAGGCAACCGTTGCCCCTTCATTTCATCACGTCGAACAAGGAATATTCATCATGAAAAACGCTCTGATCTGTTTCGCTCTCGCCGCCGGCACCTTGGCTGCTCCCGTTCTTGGCTTCGCACAATCGAACGCTCCCTTGACACGTGCTGAAGTTCGCGCCGACCTGGTGCGCGTCGAACAGGCAGGCTACAACCCGTCTCTCACCAGCGACGCTACTTACCCCGCCGACATCCAGGCAGCCGAGGCCAAGATCGCCGCGCAGGACGGCCGGCAAACCGGATCGCAAGCGTACGGCGGCGTGGCGCAGAACGGCAGTTCGTCGTCCGGTGCGCCCACGCGCATGTCGATGAACTCCAACTGCGTAGGGCCGGTCAGCTATTGCAACCTCTTCTTCGGTAGCTGAACAGCTTGCATGAGGCGCCGCTCCGTCTCCCATATGTACAGGATTACTACTGTTTCTTCCGCCATTGGTCCATTTTCTTTCGAGACTTTTTCTCGCCTATAAATAGGAGTTTGTCATGAAACTTATGCCCGCCGCCGCTGCCGCGTTGTCATTGTCGGCTTGTCTTTTTGCGTCAACCGCCGCGATGGCACAGGACGCCAAACCGCGAAACGCCACGGTCCACAACATTGTTCTCGTGCACGGCGCGTGGGTGGATGGATCGGGCTGGAAGCCGGTCTATGACAGGCTGACGAAAGACGGCTACCACGTCACCATCGTGCAGGAACCGCTAACCTCGCTCGAAGACGACGTCGCCGCCACGAAGCGCATTCTCGACCAGCAGAACGGCCCCACGATTCTCGTGGCCCACAGTTACGGCGGCTCGGTCATCACCGAGGCCGGCGTGCACCCGAACGTCGTCGGCCTGGTGTACGTGGCCGCGCATGCGCCGGCCGTCGGCGAGGACGAAAGCACGCTCGGCAAGGGCACGCCGGGCTATACGTCGAAACAGCCGGGCGCGATCATGAAAACGGACGACGGCTACACCTATCTGAACCCCGCGGATTTCCCGAAGGATTTCGCCGCCGATCTGCCGCTCAAGGAAGCCCAGTTCGAATCGCATGCGCAGATCCTGACCGCCGCGAAAGTCTTCTCGGCGCCGATGACGGTCGCCGCGTGGACCAGCAAGCCGAGCTGGGGCATCGTCGCGGCAGACGACAAGATCATCAATCCCGACCTCGAACGCTGGTATTACGCGCGTGCGCATAGTCACACGACGGTGCTCGCCGGCGCGAGTCACTCGGTCTACGAATCGCGACCGAAGGAAGTCGCCGCGGTCATCGAGGACGCGGCGAAGCACGCACAGTCGTAACCAGGCCCACGCGTGGTTATTCGAGTCGACTTCAGCGGCTGACCCCACGCGCGCCAGATCCGTTCTTCGCGCAGTGATGCCTGGCAATCTCTACCTCGTGCAAGCCGATGGGCGGATTTCAAACATCCGCCTGCTTGCGTTGGGGCGACACTTTCCCGTTCGTCATGTTCGCCTCGCTCTCCCTCCAGATACGCGCCGGCATGTTGTCATT
>DASPZL010000012.1:0-7378 GCA_035636295.1 Paraburkholderia sp. | reverse complement strand
GCGCAAGTTTCTGTTTTTGTCGGCGGGCTCGGGTATCACGCCGCTCATGTCGATGAGCCGCGCGCATCACGAACTCGGGCAGGATAGCGACATTGTGTTCGTGCACAGCGCCCGCACGCCGGACGACATTATCTTCGCGCGCGAGCTCGATCTGATTGCTTCGAATCAGGCGCATTTCCGCACGGCGTTCGTTTGCGAACGGCTCGGCGCGCGCACGAATTGGCCTGGTGTGACCGGGTTTCTGACACTGCCGCTGCTCAGGCTGATCGCGCCGGATTTTCTCGAGCGCGAGATCTTCACTTGCGGGCCGGCGCCGTATATGCAGGCAGTGCGCAATCTGCTGGATGAAGGCGGGTTCGATCGCAGCCGTTATCATGAGGAAAGCTTTTCGTTCGAAACAGTTAGTGAAGTGGCCGCGCAATTGACTACCGCGCATGTCGCGGACGCTTTGCAGCCTGCCAGTGCCACTGTTACCGCTGCAGCGGACAGCTTTGCCGAAACGCGCGCAGAGGCGCCGGGATTTGCGCCCGCGCCCATCGAGTCGACGGAAACCAGATTCAAAGTAAGCTTCGCCAAAAGCCATCGCGAGATCGAATGCGGCAGCGGCCAGCATGTGCTGGATGCGGCGAAGAAAGCCGGCGTGCGGCTGCCCGCATCGTGCACGCAAGGCATGTGCGGCACGTGCAAGGTCAAGCTGGTGTCCGGCGAAGTCGCGATGAAACACGCGGGCGGTATTCGCCAGCGAGAGATCGACCAGGGCATGGTGCTGCTGTGCTGCAGCAAGCCGCTCAGCGATCTCGTCGTCGATAAATAAGACAAGAACCGGACCCGGATATCGGGTGAGGTCGCATGCGGACAACTACATGTCGGAAAACAACGTTACCCGGCATTTCTGGCTGGCGATTCTAAATGCTCAATGGGTTGTTTTTGGACGGCGAACGGGAGAACGGCGATGAGACTGATCAAAAAGATATTGGTGTTGAGCACTTTGAGCGCGGCGCTGGCGGCAAGCAGCGTCGGTGTGTCGGCCGATACGAAGCCGACGATCAAGATCGGCTACGTGGAAGGCTGGGACGACAGCGTGGCGACGTCCAACGTGGCCGCGCGCGTGATCGAAAAGCGCCTCGGTTATCAGGTGCAGCTCGTGCCGGTTGCGGCCGGTGTGATGTGGCAAGGCGTGGCGCGCGGCGACCTGGACGCGACGCTGTCCGCGTGGCTGCCGGTCACGCACGGCGCGTACTGGAACAACTTCAAGGATAAGGTGGTCGACCTCGGCCCGAACTTCAACGACGCGAAGATCGGCCTGATCGTGCCGGAGAATGCCGACGTCAAGAGCCTGGGCGATCTGGAAGCGAAGAAGGCGGAGTTCGGCTCGCGCATTGTCGGTATCGATGCGGGCGCGGGCGTGATGCAGAAAACCAGCGAAGCGATCAAGGCGTATGGGCTGAACTATACGTTGATGCCGAGCTCGGGCAGCGCGATGACCGCGGAACTGGCGCGCTCGGAAGCGGCAAGCAAGCCGATTATCGTGACTGGCTGGAAACCGCACTGGATGTTCGCCAAGTACAAGCTCAAATTCCTCGAAGATCCGAAGAAAGTGTTCGGAGAAGCGGAGCACGTGGATAGCGTCGTGAATCCGGAATTGGAGAAGAAGGCGCCGCCGGTCGTCGCGTTCCTGAAGAAGTTTCAATGGAAGCCGGGCGAGATCGACAGTGTGATGCTGGCGACGCAAAACGGCGAGAAGCCGACGGCCGCTGCCGATGCATGGATCGGCGCGCATGGCGATCGCGTGGATAGCTGGGTGAAGTGATCGCGTTGCTCGTGTGAACCGGTTGCCGCTTTAATAGAGCGGCAACTTCCAAAGGAAACGCCGCTTTTTTAGCGGCGTTTTTTCTTATTGCAGCACGACGGTTCGATCGCCGTTGATAAACACTCGCCGCTCGATAAACGCCTTCACCGCACGCGCCAGCGTGATGCATTCGACGTCGCGTCCCGTGGCGAGCAGCCGCTCCGGGCCGTACGAGTGATCGACGCGCTCCACGACCTGTTCGATGATCGGACCTTCGTCGAGATCGTCGGTCACGAAATGCGCGGTTGCGCCGATCAGTTTCACGCCGCGCGCATGCGCCTGGTGATAAGGCTTCGCACCCTTGAAGCCGGGCAGAAACGAATGATGAATATTGATCGCGCGCGCCGCAAGCGCACGGCTCGTTTCGCCGGAAAGAATCTGCATGTAGCGCGCGAGAATCATCAACTCGGCGCCGGATGTCTCGAACAGATCGAGCAAGCGGGCCTCCTGTTGCGGCTTCGTATCGGCGCTGATCGGCAGATGATGGAACGGCAGGCCGTGCTGCTGCGCAAGCGGTTCGAGATCGCGATGATTCGAGCCGATGCCGACAATATCCATCTTCAACTCGCCCATGCGCCAGCGGAACAGCAAGTCCGCGAGACAGTGTTCGAGTTTCGACACCATGATCAGCACCTTCGGCCGTGTGCCGACGTCGTGCATCGCCCAGGTCATCTGAAAGTGCTCGGCGATTGCCGCGAATTCGCGCTTGAGCGCCGCGATGTGCAGCGTCTCCTCGCTTTCGACGCCATGAAACACGCAGCGCACGAAGAAGCGCTCGCTCAGGTCGTCGTCGAAAACGGTCAGTTCGTCGATATAGCAATGATGCCGGTCGAGAAAGCCGACGACGGCGGCAACCTGGCCCGCCGCGCTCGGACACGCGACAGTGAGAACCAGTTGATCGGGACGGGAATCGGCGGACATGCGCTCTCCACATAGACGATAGGGCGATACCGCGGGGCGCGGCATGCATCATCGCAGTAGAGCAAATCAACGAGACGCGCGGATAGAAGCTAACCGCCGTCGCGCTGGAATGGGAGCGTCAGGCGCTCATTCGGCGTCGAGTCCGCATTCGCCGAGCAGCCATTGGCGAAAAGCGCTGATGACCGGCGTGGCCGCGCGTTGCGTGACGAGCAGGTAGCCGCGCTCAGTGACCATCGGCGTATCGAACAGTTCGACGAGTTGACCGGTAGCGAGAAGTTCGTCGACCAGCGGCGCCCAGCCGAGCGCGACGCCCTGGCCCATGATCGCCGCGTGGGCCACGAGCGTGTAGCTGTTGAACGTGATGCCGCGATGCGCGGCGGGCGCATCCAGGCTGTGCGCGGCGAACCAGTCAGCCCATGAGAGCCAGCGCGCCGGTTGAGTCGGCTCGAGATGCAGGAGCGGCAGATTCGTCAGATCCGAAGGCGTACGCAATGACGGATGCGCCGCGAGAAAGGCGGGACTGCACACGGGCGTCACGTGTTCGGGAAACAGTTTGACCACGCCGCGCGCGGTCCAGTCCGCGTCCTCATCGCCGAATGCAATGGCGATGTCGGCCTGATCGTGCGATGGGGCGAACACGTTCTGCGAGGTGATGATCTTTACGTCGACGTCCGGCATCAGCGCCTTGAATTGCGACAGGCGCGGCATTAGCCAATAGGTGGCGAAGCCAAAATCCGTGGAGAGCGTGAGCGTTTGCGGCGTGCGCCGCGCGCGAATCCCGGCGGTGGCGACGCGGATCGTGTCGAGTGCTTCACGCACCGCTTTGAAGAGGCGCGCGCCGTCTTCGGTCAACGTGACGCCGCGATGGCCGCGCTCGAAGAGCGGCGCGCCGAGCGCTTCTTCAAGCTGCACGACGCGCTGACTGACCGCCGGTTGCGTCGAACCCAACTCGCGCGCGGCCGCCGTGAAGCTGGCGAGCCGCGCGGCCGATTCGAACATCGTCAATGCCTGCATTGGCGGCAAGCGATCCTGCCTCGACATAACGCCCCCTTATAGGCACATAACGATTTGCCGTCTTCACAGCGGCGAATTGGACGGCAATAGTGCTGTTGATGCCGGGACCGGCACGCCGCCTGGCCCCGCTTATCCGCTGCACCGACACTTGCGATTCTATTCGAGGCACGTTCCAATGCTTGACACCAAAAAGAATATTCTTATTCTCATGGCCGACCAGTTGACGCCATTCGCGCTTGCCGCGTACGGGCACCGTCTGACGAAAACCCCCAACCTCGATCGCCTCGCGAAGCAGGGCGTGGTATTCGATTCGGCGTATTGCGCGAGCCCATTGTGCGCGCCGTCGCGCTTTTCCCTGTTGTCGGGCAAGCTGCCGTCCGCGATCGGCGCTTATGACAATGCAGCGGAATTTCCGTCGCAAACGCTGACGTTCGCGCATTATCTTCGTGCCGAAGGGTATCGCACCATCCTGTCCGGCAAAATGCATTTCTGCGGCGCCGATCAACTGCACGGTTTCGAGGAACGGCTTACCACCGACATCTATCCCGCCGATTTCGGCTGGACGCCCAATTGGGACGATTTCGAAGCACGCCCCACGTGGTATCACAACATGAGTTCGGTGATCGACGCGGGTCCGTGCGTGCGTACCAATCAGCTCGACTTCGACGATGAAGTCACGTTCACCACGCGTCAAAAGCTCTTCGACATCGCGCGCGAGCGTCATGCCGGTAGAGACGCAAGGCCGTTCTGCCTGGTCGCCTCGCTGACGCACCCGCACGACCCGTATGCGATTCCGCAAAAGTACTGGGACATGTACCCCGACGAAGACATCGACATGCCCATGCATCGCGATTCATTCGACGAAGCCGATCCCCATTCGAAGCGCTTGCGGCACGTCTGCGAAACCGACCGCACGCCGCCGACCGACCAGCAAATCCGCAATGCGCGCCGCGCTTATTATGGTGCGATTTCCTATGTCGACGACCAGTTCGGCGCGATCCTCGATGCGCTCGAGCAATCGGGCCTCGCCAAAGACACGGTGATCGTCGTGACGTCGGACCACGGCGAGATGCTCGGCGAGCGCGGCCTCTGGTACAAGATGACCTTCTTCGAAGGCGGCTGCCGCGTGCCGCTGATCGTGCATGCGCCGCAGCAGTTCGACGCGCATCGCGTAGAGGCGTCGGTATCGCATCTCGATCTATTGCCCACCCTGGTCGAACTGGCGCGTGGCGAGCTGCCCGCCGCGTGGCCCGATTCGCTCGATGGACAAAGCCTCGTGCCGCATCTGCTCGGCACCGGTGACGGTCATGACGAAGCTATTGGCGAATACCTGGCGGAAGGCGCGATAGCGCCGATCGTGATGCTGCGGCGTGGGCGCTTCAAGTTCATCCACACGCCGGCCGATCCGGATCAGCTATACGACGTCGCGGCCGACCCGCTGGAGCGCGAGAACCTTGCCGCACGTCCCGAATACGCGCCGCAAGTCGCGGCGCTGCGCGAGGAAATCGCGCAACGCTGGAATCTCGCCGCGTTGCACGACGAAGTCCTGCAAAGCCAGCGCCGCCGACACTTTCATTTCGCGGCCACGACACAGGGCACGGTTGCATCGTGGGACTGGCAGCCGCTGGTCGACGCGAGCCAGCGCTACATGCGCAACCACATCGATCTCGATACGCTCGAGGCGATGGCGCGCTTTCCCGCCGTCGCGCACTAGCGTGCCGCTCAGTGTCCCGCTCATGATTCACCCCACCTACAGGAAGCCGACATGATGAAAAAGCTCTTGAAACAGGCCGTATCCGGCGCCGCGCTGTTCTGCGCCGCGGCCACTTTTGCTTCGGCCGCCGAGCCGCAGTCGTGCACGCAGGTCAACATGGCGGGACCGGGATGGACCGACATCGATGCGACCAATGCGATGACCGGCGTTCTGTTGAAGGCGCTCGGCTACACGCAGAGAGTGGCGAATCTGTCGGTGCCGATCACCTTTCAGGGCTTGAAGAAAGGGCAAATCGACGTGTTCCTCGGCAACTGGATGCCGGCGCAGGCGCCGGTCGTCAAGCCGTTCGAGGATGAGAAATCGATCGAGGTCGTGCATTCGAATCTGACCAACGCGAAGTTCACGCTCGCGGTGCCCGACTACGTGGCGGCCGCCGGCGTTCATTCGTTCGCGGACCTCGCGAAGAACGCCGACAAGTTCGACAACAAGATCTACGGCATCGAACCAGGCGCGCCGGCCAACCAGAACATCAAGAAGATGGTCGACGACAAGGCGTTCGGCCTCGGCAACTGGAAGGTCGTGGAATCGAGCGAGACCGGCATGCTCACCCAGGTGGAGCGCGCCGCGCGCGAGAAGAAGTGGATCGTGTTCCTCGCCTGGGAGCCGCATCTGATGAACACGAAGTTCAAGCTGACCTATCTCGACGGCGGCGACAGGTACTTCGGGCCGAATTACGGCGGCGCCACGGTCAATACGGTGGCGCGCAGCGGTTACGCCGCGCAGTGCCCGAATGTGGGGCGCTTCTTCAAACAGCTCACGTTCAATGTCGATCTGGAAAACGGTGTGATCACCGAGGTACTGGAGAAGAAGACCGGCGTCGATGCAGCGGCTACCGAAGCGCTCAAGCGTCACCCGGAACTGTTGAAGTCATGGCTCGACGGCGTGAACACCGCCGGCGGCGCCAATGGCTTGCAAGCAGTGCAAACCGCTCTCGGCGTGAAATAAAAGCGGCATTGCTAACCAGGAGGTCGCAGCGCGACAGATTCATGTCGCATCCGGTTGAATCCTCATAAATCTGGACCCTTATTCTTGACCCGTCGATGCGGGCGAGCCATCGCGGATTGCAGGCATCGACGATAGCTCCACTCCGTTTCAGTCAGTCCCAGCCGGTTTCGAACTGCCTTCATGCGAGAAGCGCCGCGCGTTGAAATACAACGCGCGACAGGGATCGCTTTATCCAACGAAATACGCAGGCAAAGAGCAGGGGAGAATCTAGATGAAGAAGAGAAATGCCGCCAGTCTTTCGGGACTCGCTCTCGCGGCAAGCGCCGTATGCGCGCCGACGGCTGTTCATGCGCAAAGCAGCGTCACGCTATACGGCATACTGGACGCCGGCATCACTTACGTGAACAACGCCGGCGGCGCACACCAGTTCAAATTCGATGACGGCATTTCGTACGGCAACCGGATCGGCTTCAAGGGCGTGGAAGATCTCGGCGGCGGCTTGCAGGCGGTATTCGTGCTCGAATCGGGTTTTCACCTCGGCAATGGGCAACTTGGATTCGGCGGCGCCGAATTCGGGCGCCAGGCTTATGTCGGCCTGAAGAACTCGTGGGGCACGTTGTCGTTCGGCAACCAGCTCGACATGACCGAGGAGTTCGTCTATCTGTACAACATCTCCGCATGGGCGAGCGGCTACGCGATCCACCAGGGCGACTTCGACCGCATGAACGGCGACCGTCTGCCGAACTCGATCAAGTTCCTGTCGAGCGATTTTTCGGGCTTCACGTTCGGCGGCATGTACTCGTTCGGCAATACCGCCGGCGACTTCCATCAGAAGAGCGCATGGAGCGTGGGCGCGCATTATGACCACGGCCCGT
>DASPZL010000011.1:0-23322 GCA_035636295.1 Paraburkholderia sp. | reverse complement strand
CGACCGCATGCTGACACGCTTTCCCGACGCGGACATCGTGTTCATCGAATCGGGCGGCGACAATCTCGCGGCGACCTTCAGCCCGGAACTGTCGGATCTGACGATCTACGTGATCGACGTGGCGGGCGGCGAGAAGATTCCGCGCAAGGGCGGCCCCGGCATCACGAAGTCGGATCTGCTGGTGATCAACAAGACGGACCTCGCGCCGATGGTCGGCGCAAACCTCGACGTGATGGCTTCGGACGCGAAGAAGATGCGCGGCGAACGGCCCTTCGTGATGTGCAATCTGAAGGCGCTTGATGGGTTGGCCGAGGTGGTGAGGTTTATTGAGGAGAAGGGGTTGTTGAAGGTTTGAGGCGTCACTCGCCCGGATGACACTCAAGCAAAAACGCCATCATCTCCGTAGCGTCTTTCGACATATAGAACCGCACCATCTTTTCGTTGAAGTCACCGGCGCGCTGTGCCGGCACACTGATCGCGTCGATGCCATTCGACATCAGCACGCCGTTCATCATGAAACGTGACGTGCGCTTGTTGCCGTCGAAGAAAAACTGTTGCAACGCGCCGAACAGGAAGAAAGCGCAGCCGCGTTCGAAAGCGTTGGGGACCTGATCCGTCAGCGCACGGGTGCCTGCGGCAAAAACCCGGTTGAGTTCAGGAGCGCCTGGCAAGGCCGGCAACGGCGTGTGCCGCCCCGCCTCACCTAACGCAACATCAGGCGTATATCGCGTTTCCTCGCCTTCCCCTCGGAACACGCCCCACTCAAGGGCCTCGTTACGTGCAACAAGGCGATGCAGGTCGCAAAACGTTGTCTTGTCGAGCGCAAATCGCCCAGCCTGCACGATAGCCAGCAGATGCTTCGAGCTCTCCGCCAGGTTTAGGACCTGCTCCTGATCGGATATCTTCCGCCCCCCGACAGTGACGCCGTCGAGCAGCGTTTTTACCTCGGGAAACGTGAAAGGATTGCCTTCGAGCACACTCGCATCCCACACGAATTCCGGCAGCATTCGATGAAAACGGAAGCACACCCGTTTGATCGAATGGGTGGGAATGTCTTGCGGAATCGCGGCGCGATCCCATTGAAAGCCGAGGTCGGTGAAGAGCGTCATCGCAGGCGGAGAAGAAACGGTTCAAGTCACAGGGCTAGCGCGGCGCCCAATGTTCGCAGAATATATTATTTATCGACGCTCGAAACATGAGCCACGCACCGCATCTCGCTAGCGACGCCCCTCACTCCGGCAACACCGCCATCAAAACATCCACCGTCCGCGCCGTGGCGCCACGATGGCGCGCGGCGAATGCCGAAGCCGCGCCGCCCATTGCCAGTCTCCGAGCCCTGTCGCCGAACAGATCGTGCAGAGCCCGCGCCAGATCGGCCGGGTCTTGCACCTGCACCGCGGCGCCCGCCGCGACCGCATCCGCGGTGGCCTGCGTGAAGTTGAACACGTGCGGCCCGATCAGCACCGGCACGCCCACCGCGCACGCCTCGATCAAATTCTGTCCGCCGAGCGGCAACAGACTTCCACCGATAAACGCCAGATCGGAAGCGGCATAGTAAGCGCCCAACTCGCCCATCGAATCGCCGAGCAGCACATTCACTTCGGCAGGCAAAGCCGGCACATCACTTAAAACGCCCGCCCCCGACGCCGCCTTCGCCGCCGGCGCCCAAACCGAACGCCGCTCGAGCCGCAGCCCCGCCTTCTCAACCAGCGCCGCCACTTCGTTGAACCGCTGCGGATGCCGCGGCACCAGAATCAGCAACGCTTCGTCGATACCCAGCGCCGCGAACGCCTGCAGCACCAGTTCTTCTTCGCCTTCACGCGTACTCGCCGCGACCCACACCGGCCGCGTGCCGATCGCCGCACGCCACGCATGACCGCACGCCGCCAGTTCTGGCGGCGTGCTCATGTCGAACTTCAGATTGCCGAGCACCGCGACGTTGCGCGCGCCGAGCGCGGTGAGCCGCTCCGCATCCGACGGACTCTGCGCCAGCACACGCGCAAAGCCGCCGAACACACCCTTGGTCGCATGACCGAATTTGGCCGCGCGCTTGAACGAGCGCGCCGACATCCGCGCATTGGTCAGCACCAGCGGCACATCCGCGCGACGGCATTCGTCGATCAGCGTCGGCCATACTTCGGTCTCCATCACCAGGCCGAGCGACGGCCGCCACGTCCGCAAGAAGCGCCGCACCGCATGCGGCATGTCGTACGGCAAATAGCTGCGCAACACACGGTCGCCGAAAATCTGCTCGCCGGTCGCGCGGCCGCTCGGCGTCATATGCGTGAGAAGAATCCGCGCATCGGGCCGCGCCTTCATCAGCGCGTCGATCAGCGGTTGCGCGGCGCGCGTCTCGCCCACCGACACCGCATGCACCCAGATCAGCGGCGCATTGTCTTCAGGCAGCCGTCCGCGCGAATAACCGAAGCGCTCGCCGATATGCCGGCGATAGCCGCGTTCCTTGCGCGAACGGATCAGGAGACGCAGCACGGCGAGCGGCGCGATGATCCACCAGAGCGCGTTATAAATCGCCCTCAGCATCGGGGCTCCGCGGCCTTCACGCCACGATTGAACGCGCGAGGCAAATCCGGCAAAAGGACCATCATTTCAGACCTCGGCCTGCTCAGCCCGAAAAGCTGGATGGAATTCACCGGCGAATGGGCGCCGCGAATGGACCTCGCGGCGCTCAAACCAGCGCCCTGCCCTTCAGGCGCTCGAGAATGCCGAGCGGCGCGCATTCAGGCTGCGCCATCGCCTTGACCGGCAGGAAGAAGGTCTGCTCCAGCATGAACTGGCCGGACATCACCGCGTGCGAAGTTTGATCCGAGAAACACACCCACACGCTGCCCGGCGGAAACGGCATGGTCTCCTGCGGGCTCGACTTCTGATACTCGAGGTCGGCCTTCATGCCGTCGTGCAGATTCAGCATCAGATGGTCGTATTCGCTGCGCGGCGATTTCGTCACATGCAGCAGATTCAGCAGCCATGCGGAGCCCGGCATTTGCGGTTTGATGCGCGGCAGAAAGCGCCTGGCCATGTCCTCGAACGGTTCGCCAACACGCCACACGCGCGGCGCGCCATGCGGATTGACGTTGGTGAACACGCGCAAGATGCGCTCGCCGTAGTTGTGCCGCGACGGGAATGCATCCACGTGCAAGCGGCTATCGTCTTTACGCCACGAAGTTTGACGCGTTTCGACCTGATGCAGACGCAAGCTCGTCGGCGCGACGCGCAGCTTGCCGTTGTATTCGGGGAAAAGCCCATCAACCAGCGTGCGTGCATTGGCCTGGTAACGCGCGATCAACGCGCGCACCGCCGATTGCGTGACGGCGTCGCCAGCCACGCCGTGCAGCGCGCCGCCATTCGGTTCGAGGCTGATGTTCTTGCGGTTCGGATCGGCGAGCGCCGGGTCGAGCAGCGCCTGTTCGCCGCCTTCGATCCCAAAGCGCAGGTTCGGGAAGTACAGCACCTTGCCGCGTTCAACGCCGGCAAGCAGCGTTTCGCGCGGCACGGACAGATTGCGTGCGTGCCAATCGGCGTTCGCTACTTCGATGATCTGGGTTTCGTTCATGGTCGCCCTTGAAAACGGATGGAGCGTAAGGCGAGGCGCGCCGGACCTTTACAGCAGGCCGAAGCCGGCCAGCGCGGATTTGACCTCTTGCAGCGTGGGCGGCTTGCCGGCGGTGCCGAGATTGACGACGTTCGGCGACCAGTAGCCGCCGGTGCGCCACGCGGTGGCGAAATTGTACAACTCGACCGTCGGCCGCTTCAGCGCCGCCGCGATGTGGACTAGACCTGTGTCAACCCCGACCGTCGCGGCGGCGCCTTCGATCAGGCCGACCACCGCGGGCAGCGACAGCTTCGGCGGCACGATGGCCGCCGCGCCGAACTCCTTCGCGAGGCGCTCGCTCGTTGCACGCTCCGCCTCGCTGCCCCAAGGCAGCACGATCGATGCCCCGCGCCGCACCAACGACTGCCCCAGCTCGATCCACGCGGCATCGGGCCATTGCTTGTCGACGCGCGAGGTGGCGTGCACGAACACCACGTAAGGCACCGGCAGATTCACGTTCGCCTCCGACAATGCCAGCGCCGCGCGGCCCGTGTCGATGCCGAAATCGATCTCGTCGGTGGGTTGCGGCGGCGGGTCGTTCAGCGCCGCGGCCGCCAGTTGGCGCGTGCGTTCGACCACATGCGTGCGCGGCTCGATCGGCACACGCTTGCCGTAGAAGAAACGCACCGGCCATTCGAAACCCGCGCCGTCGGTGCGGTTCCCGAGGCCGACCAGCGGCCCGCGCGCCATGCTGGCGACCCACGCGGTCTTGATAAGCCCCTGGCAGTCGATCACGAGATCGTAGTGCTCGGCGGCGAGCGCGCGGCGAAACGCGCCGATCTCGCGCCAGTTGTCGACTGAAAGAATGCGCTTGCGCCAGCGCCGCAGCGACACGGGAATCGCCCGCCGCACGCCGCTGACGAGTTCGACCAGCCCCACGAAGCTCTCTTCGACGAGCCAGTCGATCCGGGCATCGGGATGGCGGCGTCGGATATCGGCGATCACCGGCATGTTGTGAACGACGTCGCCCAATGACGACACCCTCACGATCAGTATCTTTTGCACGCTCAAGAGTGGGAAAACCGGCTATCCGGCCCGAAGATGCGTTGAAAGGACGGCAATTTTAGCGCGTCACAGGTGAATGGCATGAAAAAACGCGGCGCGGTAAGTGAAACCCGCGCCGCGTTGGCTGGCGCCCCGCGGTTCAATTCGAACCGCGCCGCCGCTTTGATGCTGTTTTGACGCCGCTTTGACGCCGCTCAAGCCTTTTTAGAACGGCAGTTTCGCGTCGGCCTTCTCCGCGAGGATCACGCGACGGAAGTCTTCCTGGATTCGTTTGAGCGCCGCGTCGTTATCGGCTTCGAAGCGCATCACCACCACCGGCGTGGTGTTGGACGAACGCGCGAGGCCGAAGCCGTCCGGATACTCGACGCGCAGGCCGTCGATTTTCACGACCTCGTCCGCGCCGGTAAACTTCGCGTTCTGCTGCAGGCGTGCGATCAGTTCGAAGTTTTCGCCTTCCTCGAGCTTTAGTTGCAGTTCCGGCGTGGAGTTCGAGTTCGGCAGCGAGTTCAGCAGCTTGCTCGGATCGGCCACGCGCGTGAGGATTTCCAGAAGACGCGCGCCCGTGTACAGGCCGTCGTCGAAACCGTACCAGCGGTCCTTGAAGAACACGTGGCCGCTCATTTCACCGGCCAGCGGCGCGCCGGTTTCGCGCAGCTTCGCCTTCACGAGCGAATGGCCGGTTTTCCACATCAGCGGTTCGCCGCCCTTGTCCTTCACCCACTTGGCGAGATTGCGCGTGCACTTCACGTCGTAAATGATCTGCGCGCCCTTGTTGCGCGAGAGCACTTCTTCGGCGAACAGCATCAGTTGACGGTCCGGATAGATGATCTGGCCGTCTTTCGTGACCACGCCCAGGCGGTCGCCGTCGCCGTCGAACGCGAAGCCGATTTCGGCGTCGGTTTCCTTCAGCGCGCGAATCACGTCCTGGAGATTTTCCGGATGAGCCGGGTCCGGGTGATGGTTCGGGAAGTTGCCGTCGATCTCGGTGAACAGTTCAACGAGTTCGCAGCCGAGCTTCTTGAACAGCTTGGGAGCGAGACCACCGGCGACGCCGTTGCCCGTGTCGACCACGATCTTGATCGGCCGCGCGAGCTTGATGTCGCTCGCGATGCGATCGAGATAGGCGTCGGCGATATCGTACTCGGTGTACGTGCCGCTGCCTGACGAGAAGTTTTCGTCGACGATGCGCTGATGCAGCGCGAGGATCTGCTCGCCATAAATGGCCGCGCCGCGCAGCACCATCTTGAAGCCGTTATAGTCGGGCGGATTGTGGCTGCCCGTCACGACGATGCACGAATCGACGCGGCGTTCGCCGCCATCGAGCTTCAACGGCACGCTGGCCGCGAAGTAGCCGACCGGTGTGGGCACCATGCCGACATTGACCACGTCGACGCCGGCCGCACGCAGACCGTCCGACAGCGCCTGAATCAGCTCGGGACCCGAGAGGCGCCCGTCACGCGCGACCACCACGGCGTCGCCGCCTTGCGCGCGCACTTCGCTGCCGAACGCGCGGCCGATCGAACGCGCCGCGTCGGCGTCGAGCGTCTTGCCGATCACACCGCGAATGTCATACGCCTTGAAAATGGATTTGGAGATCATGTTGGCTCACTTGCGTGCAATGGAAAATTTTGACCGGCACATCGCCGAGTGATCGGTAAAACAGTCTGTTGTACCGAGCGATGCGCCCTTGCCGGAAGCGATCCGGTTCCAACTTATAATTGCGCTTTTCGGACCAGCCTGGTAGCGCCATTCTAATGCTTAGACGCCCTCCATTTGTAAAGTTGCCGCGACAATCGGCCAGGTGGGCGCCTACACGCATTGCCGCCGCGCCGCGCGTGCAATTCACGCAATCCGGGCGATGCACGCAAGCGGACCGGCGAGCGTCCACCGAATGCTGACGCTCAAGCGCTTCGCCAATCCCGACGTCACGCGCGCCTTCACCAATATCGTCTGGCTCGGGCTGGAGCGGCTCACGCAGATCGCCGTGGCGATCCTGATCAGCGGCATGCTGGCGCGTTACTTCGGGCCGGACACCTTCGGCAAATGGCAATACGCGAACACGCTGCTGCTGGTGCTCTCGCCGATCACCTGGGTATGCGGCGCGGAAATCCTGGTGCCCACCATCGTCAACCGGCCGCCGGCGCAATTGGGCACCGTGCTCGGGAGCGCCTTCGCGCTGCGCTTTTGCGTCTCCGCCGCGGCGTTGCTGCTCACATGGCTCGCCATCGCGTTGCACGTCTTCGATCCACTCGTCGGCGCGATGCTCGCAGGCCTCGCGGTGACGATGCTGTTTCGCGAGCCTTTCGTCGGCGTGATCAATGCGTGGCTGCAAAGCATGACGTACAGCAAGCCGCAGCTGCTCACCAGCATGAGCACGGCTGTGCTGAAGGCCGCTTTCGTCTATCTGCTGATGCGCGCGGCGGCGGCGCCCGCGCACTTCGGCTGGCTGTGGGCGCTCGAGTCCGCGGCCATCGGCGCCGTGCTGCTGATCTATTACGTGCGCCAGCATGACGGCAAACTCGGCTGGCATGTGGACCGTTCGCTCTTCAAGCATTTCGCGAGCGCGGGCACGGTATTCTGGCTTGGCCTCATCTGTATGTACCTGTTCCTGAAACTGGACCGGCTGATGCTCGAACGGGCGGTTTCCTTCGCCGACCTCGGGCGCTATTCCGCCGCGCAGCAGTTGAACGAAAACTGGATCACGCTCGCGCTGATGCTCGCGCAGACCATCGCGCCCGCCTTCATCTACCGCGTGCAGGACGCCGCGCACCTGCGCCGCAATGTGTGGCGCCTGACCGCGCTGACCGCCGCGTTGATGGTGAGCGGCGCGATCGTGCTCGATCTGCTGGCCGGGTTCATCATCCGCCGCGTGTTCGGGCCGGGCTTTGAAGGCGCGATCGAGATTTTCCGCTGGGCCGTGTGGCTCTCCGTGCCGGCCGGCATCGAAGCGATCAGCAATCTTATCGTGCTCAAATATCAGGCCAAATTCGTGTTGCTCACGAAATGGCTGCTGGCGCTGGCCGTCGCGTTCGTGGTGAATCTGCTGGCGATCCCACGGCTCGGGGCTTACGGCCCGCTCGTGGGTCTTGCCGCCGGTTATCTGGCCGCGGTGTCGGTTAATCTTTATTACATTCGTTTCAAATTGCGCCCATGACGAATTCATCCGCCGCGCATCTTTCGCTCGACGATGTCGCGGTGCTCATGCCCGCGTACAACGGCCAGGCCGAGGTCGATCTCACGCTCGCGTCGTTCAGCGAGCGCGCGCCGATTCACGTGATGATCGTCGACGACGGCAGCACGCCGCCTATCGTCGCGCCCGCGATTCCCAACATGAAGATCGAAGTGCTGCGCATGCCGCAGAACGGCGGCATCGAGCGCGCGTTGCAAACCGGCATCGACGCCCTTGCGCAGCGCGGCTTTCGCTACGCGGCCCGCATCGACGCGGGCGACCGCAGCGTGCCGCAACGGCTCGCCAGGCAGCGCATGTTCATGGAATTGCATCCGCGCGTGGCGGGCCTCGGCATGTGGACGCAGGTCGTCACGCGCGAAGGCAAACCGCTTTTCATGCTGACGCCGCCCGCCGAACCGAACGCGATCCGGCGCCTGCGGTTCTTCCGCTCGTGCCTGGCGCATCCTTCGATGATGCTGCGTATCGACGCCGTGCGCGCGGTCGGCAACTACCGCGCCGACTACCGGTCCGCCGAAGACCTCGATCTGTTCGTGCGTCTGATGGAACGCTACGACTGCGCGAACCTGCCGGAACTGGGCCTTTACTACGAGCTCAACGAAGGCGGCATCAGCGCGACCGGAAGGCGCCGCCAGGTGAGTTCGACGCTGCGGCTGCAACTGCGTTACTTCAACGCCGCCAATCCGTACGACTGGCTCGGCCTCGCCAAGAATCTGCTGCATCTGGTGACGCCTTACCGCGTGTTGCAGCGGGTCAAGCGCGGCTTGCTCGCTCCGCGTCCGAGCCATTGATCGATTCATTCGCCATTCCCCCCATTCACAGCCGAACCCGTTCCCGCATGAAGCCTGCCTTGAAGTCGACGCCCGCGCTACGCATTACACTCGTGTGTAACACCGCCTGGGCAATCTATACGTATCGGCAAGGGCTGATCCGCATGCTGGTGGGGCGCGGCGTCGACGTGACGGTGCTCGCGCCGCGCGACCGCACGTTCGAGCTGCTCACCGCGATGGGCTGCCGCTGCATCGAATTGCCGGTGGCATCGAAAGGCACCAGTCCGCGCGACGATCTGCGCACGCTGTACTCGCTGTACCGGCAATACCGGACGATCCGCCCGCACGTGGTGTTTCATTACACGATCAAGCCGAACATCTACGGCTCGATCGCGGCGAAGCTGGCGGGCGTGCAGTCGGTTGCGGTGACTACCGGACTCGGCTACGTGTTCATCCGGCAGAGCCGCGCCGCGCAGGTCGCCAAGAAGCTGTATCGTTTCGCGTTCCGTTTCCCGCGCGAAATCTGGTTTTTGAATCGCGACGATCAGAGAGCGTTTGTCGAGCAAAATTTGTTAGTGCATCCTGAGCGTGCGCGGCTGTTGCATGGCGAAGGCGTCGATCTCGAACAATTCGCCTTCACGCCGTTGCCCGAGCGGGCCGAATTCAAATTCATGCTGATCGGGCGGCTGCTGTGGGACAAGGGCGTGGGCGAATACGTGGAAGCCGCGCGGCGGTTGCGTGAACGTTATCCGCACGCGCGGTTCCAATTGCTCGGTCCGGTGGGCGTCGATAACCCCAGCGCGATCACGCGCGCGGAAGTGACGGCGTGGGAACAGGAAGGCATCATCGAGTATCTCGGCGAGGCGCACGACGTGCGGCCTTTCATCGCCGAGGCGGATTGCATCGTCTTGCCGTCGTATCGCGAAGGCGTGCCGCGTACGCTGATGGAAGCGTCCGCGATGGGCCGCCCGATCGTCGCGACCGACGTGCCGGGCTGCCGCGAGGTGGTGGCGCACGGCGTCAATGGCTTGCTGTGCGAGGTGCGCAATGCCGAAAGTCTCGCGGCGTGGCTCGCGCAGATGCTCGACATGAGCGGCGCGGAGCGCCGCGCCATGGCTGAACGCGGCCGGAAGAAAGTCGCGGAAGAATTCGACGAACGCGTGGTCGTCGAAACGTATAAGGACCTGGTGCAAAAAATGACGGGCGTTTTACTTTAACGGAGCAACAGCATGACCACGAAGGGCACGATTCTGGTAACGGGCGGCGCGGGCTTCATCGGCTCGCACACCTGTGTCGAACTGCTGAACGGCGGTTACGACGTCGTGGTAATCGACAATCTCGTGAACAGCAACCGCGAATCGCTGCGGCGCGTGGAAAAGATCACGGGCAAGGCCGTGACCTTCTACGAAGCCGACGCGCGCGACGAAGCGGCGCTCAACCGTATTTTCGATGCTCACCCGATCACGGGCGCAATTCACTTCGCCGCGCTGAAGGCGGTGGGCGAATCGGTGGCCAAGCCGATCGAGTACTACAGCAACAACGTCGGCAGTTTGCTGACCTTGCTCGGCGTGATGCGCGATCGCAACGTCAAGCAGTTCGTGTTCAGTTCGTCGGCAACGGTGTACGGCGTGCCGGAGAGCTCGCCGATCGACGAGTCGTTCCCGCTGTCGGCCACCAATCCGTACGGCCAGTCGAAGCTGATCGCGGAGCAGGTCTTGCGCGATCTGGAAGTGGCCGACCCTTCATGGCGGATCGCGACGCTGCGCTACTTCAATCCGGTCGGCGCGCACGAGAGCGGCTTGATCGGCGAGGATCCCGCCGGGATTCCTAACAATCTGATGCCGTATGTCGCGCAAGTGGCGGTCGGCAAGCTCGAGAAGCTGCGCGTGTTCGGCGGCGATTATGAAACGCCGGACGGCACCGGCGTGCGCGACTATATTCACGTGGTCGATCTGGCGCGCGGGCATCTGGCCGCGCTCGACGCGCTGGTCAAGCACGACGCGAGCTTCGTGGTGAATCTCGGCACGGGCCAGGGCTATAGCGTGCTGGACGTGGTGCGCTCGTTCGAAAAAGCCTCGGGCAAGCCGGTGCCGTATGAAATCGTCGCGCGCCGGCCGGGCGACGTGGCCTCGTGTTTCGCCGATCCGGCGGCGGCCGAGAAGATCATCGGCTGGCGCGCGCAGTTCGGCATCGAGCGGATGTGCGCGGATCACTGGCGCTGGCAGTCGAACAATCCGCAGGGATTTGCGTAAGTTTGTTCGCTGGAACTGATTGAAAGTCGACGGCGGAAACAGAGGATCGCCAGGCAGGGATGACGCCGCCGTCGATTGCGGGATTGCACCAAGCGGGTAAGCCCGAATATTACTGGAACTTTACGATTTCTATACTGACTTACCGAGTTGACGGTCAGGCTCCCTAAGAACGTTCGGGTCGGCGCGCATGGCGGCCGCATCGCGGCTCCGTGCATAAAAAGAAACATGCTACGGAGAGACAGTCATGGGAATTCGCTTGAAAAGCGTGGTGAGCGCGCTCGCACTTTGCGCCCTCGCCAATGTCAGCTACGCGGCCGACCCGATCAAAATCGGCGTCGATGGGCCATTCACCGGCGGGTCGTCTTCGATGGGTGTGAGCATGCGCGACGGCGTGCGCCTCGCTACCGCCGAGATCAACAAGGCCGGCGGCGTGCTCGGCCGCCAGATCGTGCTGGTTGAACGCGACGACGAAGCGAAGAACGAGCGCGGCGTGCAGATCGCGCAGGAGCTCATCAACAAGGAGAAAGTCGTCGCGGTGGTCGGCTACATCAACACCGGCGTCGCGCTTGCGTCGCAGCGCTTTTTCCAGGAAGCGAAGATCCCCGTTTTCAATAATGTCGCGACCGGCAGTATCGTGACGAAGCAGTTCACCGATCAGCCCGACAACTACGTGTTCCGCAACTCCGCCGCGGACCGCATTCAGGCGCCGATGATCGTCGAGGAAGCCATCACCAAACGCGGCTTCAAGAAGGTCGCGATTCTCGCCGACTCCACCAACTACGGCCAGCTCGGCCGCGAGGACCTCGAAAAAGCGCTTGCCGCGAAGGGCGTGAAGCCGGTCGCCGTCGAGAAATTCAATATCAAGGACGTGGACATGACCGCGCAGCTGCTCAAGGCCAAAGAAGCCGGGGCGCAAGCGGTGCTGACCTACGGCATTGGACCGGAGCTCGCGCAGATCGCCAACGGCATGGCCAAGCTCGGCTGGAAAGTGCCGCTGATCGGCAGCTGGACACTGTCGATGGCGAACTACATCGATAACGCGAGCACCAACGGCGAAGGCGCGCGCATGCCGCAGACCTTCATTCAGGAAGGCAATACGCCGAAGCGCAAGGCGTTCATCGAAGCCTACCTGAAAACGTTCAAGCCGAAGAACGACCGCATCGATTCGCCGGTGTCGGCCGCGCAAGGCTACGACTCGATCTATCTGCTCGCCGCCGCGATCACCCAGGCCGGTTCGACGGAGGGCCCGAAGGTGCGCGCCGCGCTCGAAAACCTCAACGCGAAGGTGGAAGGCGTCGTGATGGTGTACGACAAGCCGTTCACGCACGACGACCACGAAGCGATCACGTCGAACGTGCCGGTGGTGGGCGAAGTCAAGGGCGGCCGCGTGATCTACGCGTACGACACCGATCGCAAGAGCGGCAGCCAGTTACGCACCAAGCAGGCGAGCACGGCCTCGAACTAAGCGCAGCGCCATGTCCTTCGGCCGCACCCGCCTAACGGCGGGCGCGGCTTTGTCTCATATGCGGTGAACTCCAAGGCGCTCGACCATGGCCATTCTTCTGCAGCTCGTCTATAGCGGCATCGCGCTCGGCATGATCTACGCCGTGATCGCGTTCGGCTATCAGCTCACGTTCTCCACCTCCGGCACGCTCAACTTCGGCCAGGGCGATGCGTTGATGCTCGGCGCGCTGGTGGGCCTCACGCTGGTCTCGCTCGGCGTGAACTACTGGCTGATGATTCCGCTCGTCTGCCTGTTCGGTCTGCTGCAGGGCGCGTTCGTCGAACGGATCGGCGTGCGGCCCGCGATCAAGATCAAATCCGAATTCGGCTGGATCATGTCGACCATCGCGCTCGGCATCATCTTCAAGAACGTCGCGGAGAACGTCTGGGGCCGCGACGATCTGCGCTTTCCGTCGCCGCTGCCCGAAGCGCCGCTCAAGGTGTTCGGCGCCAACGTGCTGCCGATGGAATTGCTGGTGGTGTGCGGCGCGCTCCTGATGATGCTGGCCGTCGAGTTCTTCAACCGCAAGACGATCTTCGGCAAGGCGGTGGTGGCGACCGCGAACGACCGCGATGCCGCCGCGCTGATGGGCATCAACACCGGGCTCGTGATCACGTTTTCGTATGCGCTTTCCTCGCTGACCGCGGCCTTTGCCGGCGTGCTGATCGCCCCGCTCACGCTCACCGGCGCGACGATGGGCGCGGTGCTCGGGCTGAAGGCGTTCGCCGTGGCGATCATCGGCGGCTTGTCGAGCGGCCTCGGCATCGTGGTGGGCGGCGTCATTCTCGGCATTGCCGAGACGACGACCGGCTTCTACATCTCCACCGGCTACAAGGACGTGCCGGGGCTCGTGCTGCTGCTGATCGTGCTCGCGTTGAAGCCCGCCGGACTGTTCGGCAAGACGTCGATCAAGAAAGTGTGAGGACCGCCGTGAACCTGAAGAAGCTCATTGCGTCGGCACTCGCGCTCGCCGCGCTGGCGGTGTTCCCGCTGTTGTCCGGCAACCCGTACTACATCCATCTGTTCGAGACCATCATGATCTACGCGATCCTGCTGTTCGGTCTCGACATCGTCGTCGGTTATACCGGGCAGGTGTCGCTCGGTCACGCCGGCCTGTTCGGCGTGGGCGCTTATACGGCGGGCGTGCTGTTCTTCAAGCTCGGCATGCCGTTCTTCGTCACCGCGCCGCTCGCGATTCTGATCACCGCCGGCTTCGGCGCAATCCTCGCGCTGCCCGCGCTGCGTGTGTCCGGCCCCTATCTCGCGATGGTCACGCTCGCGTTCGGCACGATCCTTCAGATCCTCATCAACGAGATGGATTTTCTGACCAACGGGCCGATGGGCGTGAAGATTCCGAAGCCGTCGTTCGGCGGGCGGCCGATGAACGAGGTCGAGTACTACTGGCTCGTCGCGGCACTGCTGGTGGTCTCGCTGATCGTCGTGCACCGCGTGCTCAAGTCGCATCTCGGCCGCGCATTCGAGGCGCTGCGTGACAGTCCGATCGCGTCGGATTGCATGGGCGTTTCCGTGTACCGCTATAAGGTCTATGCGTTCGTGATCAGCGCGGGTTTTGCGGGGCTGGCCGGTTGCCTGTATTCGTATTCGGAGCAGTACATCTCGCCGAATACGTATAACTTCGAGCTGACCATTCTGTTCCTGCTCGCGATCATCATGGGCGGGCGCAAGACCCGTGCGGGCGCGCTGCTCGGCTCGGCGATCATCGTGCTGCTGCCGAAACTGCTCGACGATATCGACATGTTCCGCACCGTCGCCTCGGTGCTGGCCGCCGTGGTGTTGATCGGCGCGGGCGTCGCGCTCGCGCGCAAGGTGTCCACACCGCGCAAGGTCGCGATTCCGGTGCTCGGCACTGTGGGACTCGCGGTCTTCTCGTATCGCATCGACACGCTCGCCGACTGGCGGCTGACCATCTTCGGGCTGATGATCCTGCTTGTCGTGTACTACCTGCAGGACGGCGTGGTCGGCTTCGTGCGCAAGATCGTCACGCATGGCCGGGTTCGCACGGTGACGGTGGACACGACGAAGCCGGCGGAAATCGGCGGCGACGCGGTTCAGGAGGTCAAGGCCGTCGGCAGGGAAAACATCCTGGAACTGCGCGGCATCCTGATGCAATTCAGCGGCCTGAAGGCGCTCAACAATGTCGACCTGAGCGTGCAGCGCGGCACGATTCACGGTTTGATCGGTCCGAACGGATCGGGCAAGAGCACGATGATGAACGTGCTCACCGGCATCTATGTGCCGACGGCCGGTACGGTCGAATACCGGGGCGGCTCGATCGCGGGGCGCACGTCGGCGCAAATCGCGCTGTCGGGCATCGCGCGAACATTCCAGAACGTGCAACTGTTCGGCGAGATGACCGCGCTCGAAAATGTGCTGGTGGGCTTGCATCACACCTTCAGGACGAATCTCGCGGACGTCGGGCTGATGACCGCACGCTACCGGCGTGAAGAACGCGCCGCCCGCGAGCGCGCGTTCGGCATGCTGCGTTTTGTCGGACTGGAAAACGTCGCCGCCGAAGAAGCGCGCAGCCTGCCGTACGGCAAGCAGCGGCTGCTCGAAATCGCGCGGGCGCTCGCACTCGATCCGCAACTGCTGCTGCTCGATGAGCCCGCCGCCGGGCTGACCGCGCCGGACATCAAGGAGCTGGTCGCGATCATTCGCAAAGTGCGCGATCACGGTATTACCGTGGTGCTGATCGAGCATCACATGGATGTGGTGATGAGCGTGTGCGACCGCGTCTCGGTGCTGGACTTCGGACAGAAGATCGCCGAAGGCGAGCCCGCCGAGATTCAGTCGAACGAAAAAGTCATCGAGGCTTATCTCGGCGGCGAGGCCGCCGGGCAGGCGGCTTGAGACTGCTCAAAGCCGCACTGAGCTCCAACAGGAACAATCATGCTATCGATCAGAAATCTGCATGCGGGCTACGGCAAGGTCAAAGTGCTGCACGGCATTTCGATGGACGTGCCGAAGGCATCGGTCGTCACGCTGATCGGCTCGAACGGCGCCGGCAAGACCACGACGATGCGCGCGATCTCCGGCATGATCCGCCCGAGCGCGGGCGAGATCACAATGGGCATGGGCCCCGACGCAAAGCGCATCGACGCGCTGGATTCGCATCGCATCGCACGGCTCGGACTCGCGCATTCGCCGGAAGGCCGCCGCGTGTTCGCCACGATGAGCGTGACCGACAATCTGCTGCTCGGCGCCTTCCCACGTCTGACGTGGGCGCGGCCGCGCGGCGACGTGAACGCCGATCTCGAACGCGCGATCGAACTGTTTCCGCGACTGAAGGAACGGCGCAATCAACTCGCCGGCACGCTCTCCGGCGGCGAGCAGCAGATGCTCGCCATGGCACGCGCGATCATGCTGAATCCGGACTTGGTGCTGCTCGACGAACCGTCGATGGGACTCGCGCCGATTCTCGTCGAAGAGGTGTTCCGCATCATCGCGAACCTGAAGAGCGAGGGCGTGACGATGTTGCTGGTCGAGCAGTTCGCGGCGGCGGCGCTCAATGTCGCCGATTATGGCTATGTGCTCGAGAACGGACGGATCGCGGCGCACGGGCCGGCGGCGCAGTTGCGCGACGATCCGTCGGTGAAGGCGGCCTACCTGGGCACGAGTCATTGAGCGCGGCCCGTTAGGGCCGCTAGAGCCGCTAACCGTTAGGCCGCCACCTGAAACACCGCCACCGCGTCGCGCAACGCCACCGCATGCTCTTCGAGCGATTTCGCCGCCGCAGCGGCCTCTTCGACGAGCGCCGCGTTGTGCTGCGTGACTTCGTCGATCTGTGAGACCGCCTTGTTGACCTGTTCGATGCCGTCGCTCTGCTCGTGCGCGGACGCCTCGATCTCGTTCATCACGCCGGTCACGCGCTGGACCGCGCCGAGCGCTTCCTGAATCGTCTTCTGCGCGTCGGACACGAGCGACGCGCCCTCCCGCACCTTCGCAGCCGATTCGCCGATCAGCTCCTTGATCTCCTTGGCCGCCGCGCCGGAGCGCTGCGCGAGGCTGCGCACTTCCGACGCCACCACCGCGAAGCCGCGCCCCTGCTCGCCCGCCCGCGCCGCTTCCACCGCCGCGTTCAGCGCGAGAATGTTGGTCTGAAAAGCAATGCCCTCGATCATGCCGATGATCTCGGCCACCTTGCGCGACGATTCGGTGATGCCGTCCATGGTCTCGGTAACGCGCGACACCACCGCGCCGCCGCGCGTCACCGTATCGAGCGCGCCTTGCGCGAGGCGATTCGCCTGCTTTGCGTTGTCCGCGTTCTGCTTCACCGTGGCCGAGAGCTGCTCCATGCTCGCCGCCGTTTGTTGAAGCGCGGCCGCCTGCTGCTCGGTGCGCGACGACAGATCCGCGTTGCCCGAAGCGATTTCGTTCGCGCCCTGGGTGATCGCCGTCGTGCTGCCGCGCACCTTGGCCACCGTTTCCACGAGGCCGTCACGCATCTTCGTCAACGCACTCAACAACTGGCCCATCTCGTTGCGCGATTTGCTCGTGATGGCACCCGTCAGATCGCCGGCGGCGATTCGCTCGAAGTGCTTGACGGTCGCGTTGACCGGCTTGATGAGCGCCGCCGACAAACCGATCCGCGCCGCCACGCCGATCACGATCGCGATGACGCCGATCGCAACGAACAGCAGCGTCGCCATTTCGAAGCGCTGCTCGGCGGTCGCGGCTTGCCGGTGCTGGTTGCCGGTCTGCGAACGCTCGAGCGCGTCGATGGCCTTCGAATAGGTCGCGTAAAAACCGTTGGCTGTTTCGCCCTGAATGTTGCGGAAGGTATTGAAGTCGAAGTCGGTAAGCGCCTTGAACTCGGGCTCGATCGCCTTATCGACCAGCGCGGCGCGAGCCTGCTCGACGCTTTGCGCGAGCTTCTTCTCTTCCTCGTTCGTGAACGGGCCGGCCATGTAGTTGCGAAAATCCTTGTTCGATTCGACCAGCACCTTGTGCGCGGCCGGCAACAGATCGTCGGTCTGCTTGCCGACGCTAAAGAGCGTCTGATACGAACCCAGCGCGAGTTGCACTTGCAGGAGCTTCTCGGAGCTCGCCTTCAGATGCGACAGCGCGACGGCGCTGCGTTGCGTGTCGTCGAGGCTGCTGTTGGCGAGCTTGAGCGCGCCGTAGCCGACGCCGATCACCGTCAGCAGGAACACGACGAATACGCTGATCACCAGCGTCAGGCCGCCACGAATTGTGATGTTATTTAGCATTGGGTCTCCGGAACGTCTTGCCGATCGGCGGCGAAAACAGGTTGGCACGCACGGCGCCTTCTTTTTGCGCGTGACTTACACGTCGCCGCATCCAGGTTAACGACGCTCGCGAGCGTCCGCTAAATAGGTGGAATCCATGACTGGCGGGCGTTTGCGGGTAGCTCGCACCTCACTATCTGGGATTCGGCGAGGATTCCGCGGGGCGGCGCTTTTCAGGACGGCCTGCATTTCGTTTGTATAATTCGGCGTCTTCGCTCAGGCCCACCTTCATGCTTAGTTTCGCGCTCGGCTTTCTCGTTTCACTGCTGATCACGCTGTTGATCGTGCGCTATGCGCATCTGCATGAAAAATTCTCCACCGACACCGATCTGGCCGGCGTGCAGAAATTCCATGTGCGGCCGGTGCCGCGCATCGGCGGGACCGGGATTCTGCTGGGGCTGATCGTGTCCGCCGTGCAGTTGCATCACGCGTATCCGGCCGTGTCGGGCGGCATTCTCGGGCTGGTTGCGTGCGGCATGCCGGCGTTCGGCTCGGGGCTCATCGAGGATCTGACCAAGCGTGTGTCGCCGCTCGCGCGCCTCGTCTGCACGATGGCGGCGGCCGCCCTCGCCTATTTCGTGCTGAATATCGCGGTCACGCGGATCAGCGTGCCGCCGCTCGATTTTCTGCTTTCGTATGCGGTGATTTCGTGCGCGGTCACCGTGCTCGCCGTCGCGGCGCTCGCCAATGCGATCAATATCATCGACGGCTTCAACGGCCTCGCGTCGATGGTCGCGTTCATGATGTTCGCCTCGCTCGCCTACGTGGCGTTCCAGGTGCACGATCCGATCGTGCTATCGGCGTCGTTCATGATGATGGGCGCGGTGCTCGGCTTCTTCATCTGGAATTTTCCGGCGGGGCTTATCTTTCTCGGCGACGGCGGCGCGTATTTCATCGGCTTCATGCTGGCCGAGTTGTCGATCATGCTGGTGATGCGCAATCGCGACGTGTCGGCGTGGTATCCGGTGCTGCTCTTCATGTACCCGATCTTCGAGACCTGCTTCTCGATCTACCGGAAGAAATTCATTCGCGGGATGTCGCCGGGGATTCCCGATGGCGTGCATCTGCATATGCTGGTGTACAAGCGGCTGATGCGATGGGCGGTCGGCGCGCGCACCGCTCGGGAGTTGACGCGGCGTAATTCGCTGACGTCGCCCTATCTGTGGCTGCTATGTCTGATCGCGGTCGTGCCGGCGACGTTGTTCTGGCGGCATACGCTGCATCTGTTCGGCTTTGTGATGGTGTTCGCGGCGACTTATGTGTGGCTTTACGTGAGCATCGTGCGCTTCAAGTCGCCGAGGTGGATGGTGGTGAGGAAGGGGAAGCGGTAAATGAAAAAGCGCCCACGGGCGCTTTTTCATGTTGGTTAGGCTTTCGCACCGCTTCGGTTCTACGAGGCCCGCGTGGCCACCTCAACGCTGCGCAATGCGGGCGCGGCGGCCGGCTGATATTCCGGCACCCAACGCCGTAGATCACGACGGACTTCGTCGTCGCTCAACACGCGATGCTGCATCAGCCACGGCAACAATTTGTCCAATAGATCGTCCGACACTTCGCGCGCACGCGCGATCCGCAGTTTGGGATGCGGTGTACGTGTCGTCGTTTCGTCGCAAGCCAGCAGTTCTTCATAGAGCTTTTCGCCAGGACGCAAACCGGTAAAAACGATTCTGATCTGCTCCTCGGTAAAGCCGTACAAGCGGATCAGGTCGCGAGCCAGGTCGACAATCTTCACCGGTTCGCCCATGTCGAGAATGAATATCTCGCCGCCGTGCCCCATGCTCGATGCCTGCAACACGAGTTGCGATGCTTCGGGAATGGTCATGAAGAAGCGCGTGATCTCCGGATGCGTGACCGTGACCGGGCCGCCCTTCGCGATCTGCTGCTGGAATTTCGGAATCACACTGCCGGCGCTGCCGAGCACGTTTCCGAACCGAACGGTTTCGAACTGGGTACGCGAACTCGTCTGCTGCAAGGCCTGGCAAGCCATTTCCGCCAGCCGCTTGCTTGCGCCCATCACGTTGGTCGGGTTGACGGCCTTGTCGGTCGAAATCAACACGAAATGCTTCACGTCGTGCCGAATCGCAGCGCGCCCCACCCGATAGGTACCCAGCACGTTGTTGCGAACGGCCTGCCACGCGTTCTGCTCTTCCATCAGCGGGACGTGTTTATATGCGGCCGCATGAAATACGATGTGCGGCGTGTGACGCGACATGACCTGATCGAGCAGCAACGAGTCTTTCGCATCGCCAATCACCGGAATCACGGACAGGCCGGGGAAGCGGTCGTGCAACTCCTCGGTGAGTCGATAGATCGCGAACTCGGAGAGGTCATAGGCAATGAGTTGCGCCGGCTGAAAACGCAGGATCTGGCGGCATAATTCCGAGCCGATCGATCCGCCCGCGCCCGTGACCATGACAATCCTGTCACGCAGGAGTGCCTCGACATGCGGCGTATCGATGTGGACCGGATCGCGGCCCAGCAAATCTTCGAGATCGATCTGACGCACGCGCGACAGAAACGCCTGGCCTTGCGTGACATCCGTCAGCGCCGGGAGCACAAGCGCGCGCACACCGGCGCGCACACAGAGTGTCGCGACACGACGCTGAACATCCACCGAGGCGGACGGAATGGCGATGATGGCGTATTCCGTTTTCAGTTCCTCGGCCATGTGCGGCAATTCGCTGATGGAACCGAGCACCTTGTACCCGTAGATTTCACGCCCATGCTTCGAAACGTCGTCGTCGAGCAGGCCGACGAGACGCCATTCGCTCGAGCGCGACAGCTCGCGCGCGAGATTGGCGCCTGCATTGCCGGCGCCGAGCACCACTACCGGCTTGCCCTGGCCAACGAGTCCACCGTACAAATAGAACTCTTTGGTAGCCCGATACAGCGCGCGTGCTCCTCCCATTGCGAGGAACAGAAATAGCGGCGACACGACCAGCACTGAACGCGGCACGATCGGCACTGGCTGGACCATCACTGAAACGACCATGGCGACCAGCGCGCCGGTGGCTACCGCTTTTGAGATGCGTACGAGATCCGGCAAGCTCGCGAAAACCCACATGCCGCGATACAGGCCGAAGATGCGGAACATGACGCCGTAAACCGGCAGGACCCAAAGGAGAGAGTGCAAGGCGCCGACCCGAAAGTCTTCGGGAACCGTGCCGTTGAAGCGGATGATGTACGCGACCAACCAGGAGCCGGCCACCGCGCATAAGTCGAAAAGGAAAGCGCTGAAAGACAGCCAGGTGGCCTTGGTTCTTAGCATCAGCGTCTACCTCAGTTATCGGACAGTGTTGATTGAAACCGACGCCAGCGCAGATCGACTACCGCGCCTGCCACACAGAGAACGACGATCCAACCGGCAAGCACGCACCACTGGAAAATGGCCGAGCCGCCCAGCGCACAAACAGCAAGCATTATGCCAGCTACCATTAGGACATACCACGCCAAAGCTGTCCGGGCGTGTCCGATGCCGGAACGCACCATACGTTGATAGTAGTGCTCGCGGTGAGCTTGCCAAAATTTTTCACCACGAAGCAGCCGTCGCGCCAATGTGATCGACGCATCGGCGATGAACGGCGCGAATACCATGACGGGGAACCACACGGGCCAGACGCCGGCGCGCCAGCCCCAATAGCCGAGCGCACCGGCCAGAAAGCCCAGGGAGATAGAACCGGCGTCACCGAGAAATATACGGGCCGGGTGGAAATTGAACAGCAAAAATCCGAGCGCCGCGCCTGCAAGCGCTGTGGCCGACCACGCCAGTTGCGGCAGAGGATGGTCGCTGAGCAACGCCGCCGCCGCGTAGCCAGCGAAACCGAACAGCGCCATGCCGCCTGCAAGACCGTCCGCGCCGTCCATAAAATTGTAAAGATTGACCAGCCATAACATCAAAAAAGCAAGAATTGCCAGGAACCACCAAGACGCGTCAGCAGGAAACAAGGCGACCAGTCCGACCACGGCGACCGTATGTGCGGCGAATCTGACGCGCGCCGGCAAGCCACGTCGGTCGTCGAGCTGCGAAACCGCCGCCAGAAAGGCGGCGCCCAGTGCGGCGCACCAAAGGCTCGGCGCCAGGACCAGAGTTGCCACCACGCCCACCGGGACAATGCCCCAGCCACCGACGCGAGGGGTCGGCGCGACATGCAACGAGCGGTCGTTGGGCAGATCGGTGGCGAGGCGCCAGGCCATGCCGGTTTTGAGCAGCGCCCACAGGATGGCGGCGCACGCGCAAGCGGAGCCCAGCGCGATCAACGTCACGGACACCCAGATCGGGAACGCGGAAACGTACGTCAACATGCGCGCCTCAGTGCGTGGATCGATACCAGCGCGCGGTCGCGGCCAGCCCTTCGTCGATGGAATACGGCGGCTGCCAATCCAGCGCTGTGCGAATCCGGGCGGTGTCGAGCTGAAGGGCTCCCACCAGCCGGTCGACTTGCGCCGTGCGCCCGGTCAAGCGGCCCGCGAGTCGCAGCCAGCCGGCAGGCACCGGCAGCAACCGCGCGGGCTTATGCAAATGCTGGCCGAGCGAGCGCGCCAGTTCGGCGACCGTCGGCGCGTCGCTGTCCGCAACGTGGAAGCATTGGCGCGTGGCGCGCGGATTAGTTGCACAGTGCATCAACGCATCAGCCAGGTTGTCGACATAGACGAGACTGCGCCGTGCGCTTATCGCGCCCAGCGGCAAAGGCACGCCTTTCCAGATTGCGTCCATCAGGCGCAGGAAATTGGCACGCACCTGAGGTCCATAAACCAGCGGCGGACGCACGATCACCACGTCGAGGCCCGTTTCCTCGCCGTAGCGCGTCAGTGCCTGTTCGGCGGCAAGCTTGGAGCGGCCATAGGCGTCCTGCGGCGCCGGCGGGTCGTCTTCACGCAACGGACGGCCGGCGTCGCCTTCAGCCAGCGCCTTGACGCTGCTCACGAATACGAAGCGCCGCACGCCATGGCGTCGTGCGGCCTGCGCGACGCGTAAAGCGCCGTCGACGTTGGTCGCGCGAAACGCCGCGTCGGGGTCGGCGGCGTTGTCGCGCATGACGTGGACGCGTGCCGCGAGATGTACGACAGCGTCGGGAGTCAGCCCTTCAGGCCACGCACTTGCAAGACCGGCGAAATCCTTGGTGGCATCGACCCACTCATCCACGCCGCTCACGCAGCCACCCGCTTGCCGCACCAAGCCCGTGACGCTGTGACCGTCCTCGACCAAGGTCTGGCATAGTGCCCGTCCGACGAAGCCGTTCGCACCGGTTACGAGGATCCGACTCATAGCCACTTCCAACCGAAGCGGCTAAAGAACTTGTACGCCGAGGCTGCAAACATTCGGATGTGCGCCGAGCCTTTGCGCGCCGCACCGCCGCCGTGGTGCAGCACGCGGACTGCGGGTGTGTAGACGACGCGGGTGACGTCGTGGGCTCGCAGGCTCAGGTCGTAGTCTTCGAAATACAGGAAATAGCGGGCATCGAAGCCCTTCAGCTGTTTCAGCACGGACGTGCGGAACAACATGAAGCAGCCGCTGACGATAGGTGGATCCCACACGACGTCGTGCGCATTGATCCGGTCACGCATCTCGTAGCGAGCAAGACGTCGCCTGAATATCTGGCGCAGCCGCACAGGCAAGAAACCGCGTGCGAACAGATCGAGAAGCGCTGGGTAGCGACGGCATAGGAACTGCTGGTCCCCGTGTTCGTCGCCGATCCAAGGGGTGATGAGACCCGCTTCGCCGTG
>DASPZL010000010.1:0-3797 GCA_035636295.1 Paraburkholderia sp. | reverse complement strand
GACCTGACTTTCGACCTCGCCGCGGTGCAGCTCGAGAACGCGATCGCCGGCGCCCGTCAGCGTAGTGCGCCGCATCTTGCCGATGTCCAGCTCGCCTTCCTGCGCGATCGTGACGTGCGAACCGTCCGGCAACTCCAACGTGACGAAACCGTCATGGCCGGTGCGGATGCGGTCGCCTTCGCCGAGCGTCGTGCCCGGCGTAAGCGGCAGATAGGGGTTCTTGCCGAACGCATGCTCGGCCGGACCGCTCGTCGCGATCACGCGAGCCGATTCCGGGTCCTGTTTGAGCCGGTCCGCCGGCAAACGCAAGGCGATGCCGGCCGGCATGCGGCGCGGCGCGGGCACGTTATTCAGGCGGCTCAATACGGCCCAATCGCCCGGCTCGCGTAGATAGTGGCCGGCGATGTCGTATAGCGTGTCGCCTTCGTGGGTCACGTACGAGACGTAATTGGGCACCGGCGCCTTGATGCGCGGCTTCGGCGCGCGCGACGATTGCGCATGCGCCGATACCGGGGCGAGACAGGTCATCGCGAACAGGCTTGCCGCCGCGAGCAATGCGCCGGTGCGGCGAACGGGCAAACCCGTGCGGCCGCGCGCGGGCATGACAAACGAAAGCGTCACGCCTCCCCCGCCTGCGGGCGTTCCTGACTCGCCGCCGGCTGCGGGCCGGATTCGATCCGCTCGAGCCGGTAGCCATAGCCGTAGATCGGCGTCAGACGATAGCCGTGCTCCGGACGCAAGCCGAGCTTGCTGCGCAGCATCGACACGTGCGTGTCCATGGTACGCGACGGGATGTCGGTCGCCTGCTTCCAGATCACGTCGAGAATGTGTGCGCGCGACAACGGCCGGCTCAGGTGCTGGAACAGCAGCAGCGCGAGCTCGAACTCCTTCTGCGTGACGGCGACCGTCGCGCCGCGCACCACCACGTGCTTCGCGCCTAGATCGAATTCGAATTCGCCGAAGACTTCCTTCGCGGCGGCCGGCTTCAGGTGATACGCCCGGCGCAGCAGCGAGCCGACGCGCGCCAGCAGCACCGCGCCGGAGACCGGCTTGACCACGTAGTCGTCCGCGCCGGTGTTGAGAATCGACGTGATGTCGGTCTCGCGCCCGCGACTCGTCATGAACAGCACCGGCAGGCGCTCGGACAAGCTTTCGCGCACCCAGCGCAGCACCTCTTCGCCCGACATGTCGGGAACGTTCCAGTCGAGCACCAGCAGGTCGAACGTCTGGCGCCGCAGTTGCCGCACCAATTCGCGGCCCGCGCCAAAGGCGTGACAGACATGGCCCGCCGCCGCCAGCGTTTGACAAACCAGATCGGCTTGAGCCGAATCGTCATCCAGGACAGCTATTCTCATAAAACCCCGCAACGCGACATCGTTACTCGTAACTGGTGGCCGGCGAACCGGCAGATGACCGGGATGACGGCACTTGCACCGACGATCCGGCTTACGATTTCATCTCCCGTCCACATTTTTCGACTAATGGCCCTGCGCCTCGCGCCCCGGTCCAGCTATGCAGCCCCGTCATCTCGAAATTAACGCGAATTTTTGGCCTTCATGGGCTTTATCGCGCCGATTATCGTGGGCAGGCCATCATAATCGAAAACTGTCGTCGTTTTTCCCGGATGCCATTAATCGGCTATCCGGCCGGCTCTGCGATTGAAGCCGCTCCTGATTTGCCCCCGTTCTCTCGCAGGCTCCGCCAGGCTTGGGTATCGGCCTGAAACGGTCGCTGTTCGAATTGGCTGGTCTCTTTCGCACGGTGATTGGCCCCGTCTGCCCTTGTCCTATCTGGCCGCCTCCGCTTTCCGGGAAACAGCGATTTGACAATTTGCGAGTCAGTATAGAAACAGTCTCAAAATAAATCGTTTAAAGATTGTTAAGTGGATTTTGCTGGATGCGGACGATGTACTTGATGCGAGCCATTCGGGTTGTTGGGTCGCTGGCCTCGACTAACCTGCGTAGTTGGCTTGCTCGGAGTTGGGGGCTGGGGGTTTGCCGAAACGAAACCGCTCATGTTTCGACGGCCATGGGCGCGAGGCTTCGTTTCGATCAGTGCAAGGAATTCGTGAGGCTATTGCGGAGAGGCCGCAACGATCAGATAAAAATGCGGCGTCGCCTCGCTCGAGCCCGACGCCGCTTAAAACACACGCTCGCGGGAATCTAGCCACACGAGTGAGGTGAAATTAGCCGGTACGAAAATACAGTTCAAGATGAAAGAAGTTCGTTTGTAACGGGCTCGCAGGTAGTTATTACGTAGGGCGTAATAGACGTGCTACTGCAGCGACGCCTCACCGGGTCCCAGGATCGTATGACGTTAAGCGCCGGCGAGATTAATTTACATATACAGACGTTTGTTACAGTCGGGCATTGGGCTCGAGACCGCTTCGCCGCATTCAGTGACAGTCGCACGCGGCGCAACGCGGTGCAGCCGCAAGGCGTTCGAGCTTGACCTGCGCTTTGCCGGACGACGCTATACCGAGCGCCTGAGCAGCCGCATACGACAAATCGATTACCCGCCCGCGCGCAAACGGACCGCGATCGTTGATGCGAACGATCACCGGGCGCACGCCACCGAGCGCCGTCACGCGCACGCACGCGCCCAGCGGCAACGTGCGGTGCGCGGCGGTGAACGCATGCATGTCGTAGCGCTCGCCGTTCGCGGTGCGGCGGCCATGGAATGCCTTGCCGTACCACGTTGCTATCCCCGTCTGCTGGAAAGCGCCGTCGCACATGCAGGCGGCCGGGACAGCCGAAACGCCGCCGTCGGACTGGGCATTGGGTCGGCGTTCATCGTTCATGGCATCAGGCGCGAGCGAACCGCCGTCGCTGCGGGCGTGTGTCCGATATTGCGCCTCGGATGCGCCAGTGAGCCTGACGGCATCACGGCCACTCAACGCGTCGCCCTCGACGCCCGGTTGCGCGCATCCGCCCAGCACGAGCAGAGCACCACCGAGCAATGCGAGTGCGAGAGAACGCCGGACCGCGTCGAATGTTTGTAAACGGAAAATCATAGGCATCACGCCGCGCGGCGCGCTGCAATGTAACAGGCGCCGCGTCGCGTTCGGATTGGAGTGGGCGGCGAACCGCGAGCGCGCCGCGTTACTGGCGGTTTGGCAGGTACTTGAGCGGATCGACGGGTTTGCCGTCTTCGCGCACCTCGAAGCGCAGCGATGCGCGCCCCCCGGGGTCCGCGCCCATTTCGGCGATCACCTCACCTCGTTTGACGACCGCACCTTCCTTGACCAGCAAAGCGCGGTTGCTGCCGTAAGCGGTCAGCAGATGCGCATCATGCTTGATGATGATCAATTGCCCATACGTCGCGATGTGGCCGCCGGCGTAGACAACGCGGCCGGCCGATGCAGCCTTCACCTGTTCTCCGGCGTCGCCTCCAATCACGATTCCTTTCGTGCGGCCGGCAACGAATGGCGCGTTCAGCGGACCGCCGGCAGGCCATGCGAGCCGCGCCGTCCTGACGGCGGGCGGGCGCGGGCTCTCAGGGACGCTTCCATGCGTGTCCGCGGAAACCCCGCCTTGCATGTCCGCGGGTATGTCCGATCCCTGCCCACGGGCGGCGACCGGCGGCGCGACACGCAATACTTGCCCGACCAGCAGGCCGCCGTCAGGCGGCAGATGGTTCCACTGCGCCAACGCCGACGGCTCGCGGCCGAACGCCCTCGCGACCCCGTTCAGCGTATCGCCGGGATTGACGCGATAGAACCCCGCGGTGACAGCCGGCGAGCCCGACGACTCGTGCGTGTGGAGGTCCGGCGGAGCGAACTGCGATGAGTTCGACGG
>DASPZL010000009.1:0-8405 GCA_035636295.1 Paraburkholderia sp. | reverse complement strand
TCGCGCGGCGGGCGGCATCACCGTCGCCGCACCGTATACGCTAAAGCTTCTGGATCGCGCCGACACCATCGTCATTCCGGGCTGGCGCGATGCGGACGAAGTGCCGCCCGAACCGCTCCTGAAGAAGATTCGCGCCGCGTACAAACGTGGCGCGCGCCTCTGTTCGATCTGCTCCGGCGTGTTCGTGCTGGCAGCCGCGGGCGTGCTCGACGGCAAGACCGTCACGACACACTGGCGCTACGCTGAAAAATTGCAGCAACGCTATCCGCAATTGCGTGTGCAGCCGGATGCGCTTTATGTCGACGAAGGGCGGATCATCACGTCGGCGGGATCGGCGGCCGGGCTCGACATGTTGCTGCATCTGGTGCGGCGCGATCATGGCGGCGCGGTGGCGAACCGGGTCGCGCAGCGGCTCGTGGTGCCGCCGCATCGCGAAGGCGGCCAGGCGCAGTTCGTGCCGCGGCCGATGCCGCAAGACGAAAGCGGACGTCTGGCGAAACTGATGGACTGGGTGCGCAGTCATCCCGCGTTGCCGCATACGCTGCGCTCGCTGGCCGAACGGGCCGCGATGAGCCCGCGCACACTACAACGCCAGTTTCACGACGCCACCGGCATGGCGCCGTATGAATGGCTACTGCGCGAGCGCGTGGCGATCGCCCGCGAGCTGCTCGAAGCGCTCACGCCATTGCCGATGGCGCGTGTCGCGGAACTGGCCGGCTTCGGTTCGGAAGAATCGTTGCGGCGGCATTTCCGGCGTATTGCGCTGACGAGCCCCGGCGCATATCGCAAGAAGTTCGGCGTGCAGGAGCCGGTGTAGAGACGCGTCCGCTTAAAGCACGAGCGGCACGCGCATGCCGCCGCTTTAATGCCCATTGCATGGCACGCGAAAACGATTGATGCAGCCCGCCCATATGCTCACAATCCGGTAAGCGCCGCATGCCGGGCTTTGCACTGAATCGCATCATCGATCCCGTGTGTCGCCGAGTGGAAGGGGTTCGCACAATCGACGATTTTCTGTCAGCATCAAGCCCAGCGTTCGTGCCGCCCACCGTGCATACGGCCACACTAAGGGCGTCTTTCAAACGTGTTTTTGAAGCGCGTCATAGCCACCGTTTTCCCCTGCCATGAATCTGAAAACCGTCGCCGCTGTTGCCGTCGTGGTCAATGCCGCCATGGCGGCACTCATGCCCGCTCTTGCCGCGGCGCCCGCGCAGCCTGCCGATTCGCGCGCCGATCGGTATCGCCGCAACCTGCTTGCGGGCAAGGACGTGCCGTGTCGCACCAACGCGTCATGTTCGGCGTTGGGCGTCGCCGCGCTCAAAGCCGGCAATGTCAGGCAGGCGCAAACGCTCGTGGAGATGGAAGCCGCGCTTGCCGAGGCCACCGCCATGCAGGCAGCGGAAGAGAACTCGCCCAAAGCAAGCAGTTCGGCGCGCTCGCGCGTGGCGATGGCGCTCGTCCATCAGGGCGACGTGCAAGTCAGGCTGGGCGCGCTGCCCGATGCGCGCGCGTACTATAGAACCGCGGTGAGCCGCGCCGACGGCTATCCCAACGACGCGCTGCTCGGCCGCGCCGTGGCGGCCGCGCGTGAGCGCCTCGAAGCGATCTCCGGCAAGGCGGTGGTGGACGGTGTGCCCCCGAACGGCGCGCGTTTTTTGCGCTATACGTTTCTGGGCGCCTGGAACAGTATCGAGGTCAAGCCGGTGAAAGGGCGGCGTGGCGTCTACCGGATCGACGGCGATTTCATCTATCCGACTGTCGGCGCCGACGGCCAGCCGAGCGCGAATATGGGCAACCTGTCGGCCTACGTGCGTTTCTACGACGGCGTGGCGCGTGTGCCGATGACCGACGAAAACGGCAATGCGCCGCTCGACGCCACCGCGAAGATCACCAACCTCGCGCCATACGACAAACATGACGACAAGTGCCTGCTCGAATTCCGGCTCACCGCGCCCGAGACGCTCGACGTGCTCACGCATGGTTCGGTGATGCAATGCGGTTTCGGCTTCAACGTGAGCGCCGACGGGCGTTACTATCTGATGACCGGTTCCTGAGCGCCGGCCTGCTGCCGGGCGTGCGCGGTTGCACGACTGGTTGGCCCCGCCTCGCGCACCTTCGAGCCCGGCGCCGCGCCGTTTATCATGCTGTAGTCGTGCGCGTATTGTCGTCGTTCCAAAGCGTTTCCCGCTAACAAGCTCTGAGAAAAACGCTCGCCATGCCAGATCTTCTCGATTTCCCCGTACTCGTGTTCATCGTCTCCTTCGTTACGATGTGGGTGTCGGCGCGCATCGGCGCGTCGCGGCTGCGGCGCTTCAGGAAAATCGAGGACGAGGCACGCGAGGACTTCGGCGTGATTCAGGCCGCCACGCTGACGCTGCTCGCGCTGATCATCGGTTTCACTTTTTCGATGGCGGTGGGGCGCTACGATCAACGCAAGAATTACGAGGAAGAAGAAGCGAACGCGATCGGCACCGAATACGTTCGCGCCGACCTGCTGCCCGCAGCCGACGCGGTGATCGTGCGCGGCTTGCTACGAGCGTATCTCGACGAACGCGTGCTGTTCTACGCGACGCGCGACGCCCGGCAACTCGCGAAGGCCAATGCCGAAGCCGAGCGCCTGCAACGCGCCATGTGGTCCGCGGTGAAGAACGCGGCGCTCGCGCAGCCCACGCCGGTCGCCGCGCTCACCGTTGCCGGCATGAACGACGTGCTGAACACGCAGGGCTACACGCAGGCCGCGTGGTGGAACCGCATTCCGTTCGCGGCCTGGACGCTGATGGGCCTGATGGCGGTAAGCGCGAACCTGCTCGTCGGCTACGGTGCGCGCGCGTTGAAACCGGGCGCCGGGCTCCTGCTGATCGTGCCGCTGGTGGTGTCGCTGTCGTTCGCGTTGATCGCCGATATCGACAGTCCACACGGCGGCGTGATTCGCGTGAAGCCGCTCAATCTCCATGCGCTTGCGGATTCGATCCGTCCGCGTTGAATGCTGACCGAGGCGGCGTGACGCCGCCCTTACGGGGAAACATATGCCAGATGTCGCGCAGATCATCGCCAGCTTCAACGCCGGCCGCGATCCCGAACGGCTCGCGATGAAATACAAAGCCATGCGCGGTTCGCCGTTCGTGTTTCTGCGCGGCGCCTGTCATCTGTTTTACGAACGCCTGCCGCGCGGAAAGGTGCTCGACGATGCGCCGCCGGTGTGGATCTGCGGCGACATGCATCTGGAAAATTTCGGCAGCTACAAGGCCGACAACCGCCTGATCTATTTCGACAACAACGATTTCGACGAAGCGTGCCTCGCGCCGAGTCTTTACGAACTGGTGCGCCTGTTGACGAGCGTGCTGGTCGGCGCAAGCGATCTCAAGCTAAGCCGCGCGCAGGCGCTCGCGCTTTGCCACACCGCAGTGGACGCCTATGGCGCCGCGCTCGCCTTCGGCAAATCGCGCTGGATCGAAGCGGAAACCGCGGTCGGCATGGTGCGCGATCTGTTCGACGGGCTGGCAAGCCGCACGCGCGCCGCGCATCTGGACCGGCGCACCACGCTCAAAAGCAAAGCCCGCACGCTGAAAGTGGATGGCAAGAGAGCGCTGCCGGTGAGCGACGAGCAGCGCGCCGCCGTCACGGAGTTCATGAATCAGTTCGCGGCGGGTGAGCCCAATCCCGAGTTTTATCGCATTCTCGACGTGGCGCGGCGGATTGCGGGCACCGGAAGTCTCGGCGTGGACCGCTATGTGATTCTCGTCGAAGGCAAGGGTTCGCCGGACGGCAACTATCTGATCGATCTGAAGGAGGCGCTGCCTTCCTCCGTGACGCCGCATGTGCGCACGCCGCAGCCGAATTGGCGGACCGACGCGGAGCGCGTGGTGGAAATTCAACGGCGCAATCAGGCGGTCTCGCAGGCATTCCTGCACGCAGTGGAATTCAATCAGCGATCCTATGTGTTGCGCGGCCTGCAGCCATCCGAAGACCGGGTCGCCTTGAGCGACTGGGACGGCAAGCTGCCCAGGCTCGAGGAAGTGGTCAACAGCATGGCCGAATTGAGCGCGTGGGCGCATCTGCGCAGCGGCGGTCGGCAGAAGTCGTCGATCGCCGACGAATTGATCGCGTTCGGCAATCGCCGGGACTGGCGGTTGCCGCTGATCGAACTTGCGACGCAATGCGAGGCGCAAGTAGCCGCCGACTGGAAAGCGTATAGCGACGCGTACGATCGCGGCGCGTTCGACTTGTCGGCGAAAGGCTGAGTTTCATCACGCACGCTGCTCGCTCAATGCAGCGCGCAGCATTCTGCTTGCGTGTTCATTCGCTCCCCAATGCACGGCGCATCGCGGCGCCGTGCATGCCAGCATCGCTCCAGACAAACCCTGATTGCTGCGTTGAATCCGCCGCTGCTATCGTTCGCTGGTCCTTGTGGAAGCGCTTCCACTTCGATTTCCACCAGCGCTTTCGCCTCAGTCGCAGATGAGCTTTTGCCGTACCCGGTTCAACGACTTCAGCGCAGGAGGATCCGTGGCAAACGACGCATTCGCTGTATCCGACACTCTCTCTTCCCAATCGCTCGCCGATCCCTTCACGCCGTCCGCGGACTCGTCGCTATGGCGCAAGAACTTTCTGCTTGGCGCCGCCACCGCTTCGTATCAGATCGAGGGCGCGGTGAATGAAGACGGCCGGCTGCCGTCCATCTGGGACACCTTCTCGGCGAAGCCCGGCAAAGTGCTGGCGGGCGACACCGGCGCCGTTGCCTGCGATCACTATCATCGTTGGGAAGCGGACGTCGACATGCTGGCAGGCCTGGGCCTTGAAGGCTATCGGCTCTCGATTGCGTGGCCGCGCGTGATGGACGCAGTGGGCGCGCCGAACCGCAAGGGACTCGACTTCTACAAACGCTTGCTCGGGCGCCTGAAAGAGAAGGGCATCACGACCTTCGTCACGCTGTATCACTGGGACTTGCCGCAGCATCTGGAAGACCGCGGCGGCTGGCTCAACCGCGATACCGCTTACCGTTTCGCCGATTACGCCGATCTGATGAGCCGCGAACTCGCCGGCACGGTCGACGCCTGGGCGACGCTCAACGAGCCGTGGTGCTCGGCGTATCTCGGCTACGGCAACGGTCACCACGCGCCGGGCCTTGCGAACGCGCGCTTCGCGACGCAGGCGATGCATCATCTGCTGCTCGCACACGGTCTCGCGATACCTGTACTGCGCGCCAACGATCCGGCCTCGCAAAAGGGCATTGTCGCCAACATCGGACGAGGCACGCCCAACAGCGACAGCGCCGCCGACCGGCGCGCCGCGCATCTGTTCGAAGTGCAGCACAACGCATGGATTCTCGATCCGCTGCTCGAGGGCGCGTATCCGCAAGACCTGTTCGAGTTGTGGCCGGGCACCGAGCCGCTGGTGCTCGACGGCGACATGCGAACCATTGCCGCGCCGATGGATTTTCTCGGCATCAACTATTACTTCCGCACCAATGTCGCGAGCGACGGCGCGCATGGGTTCAAGGACGTGCCGCTGGAAGGCGTCGAGCGCACGCAGATGGGCTGGGAGGTGTATCCAGACGGCTTGCGCGATCTGCTGACCGGTTTCAAGCGTATGTATCGGAACTTGCCGCCGATCTACATCACTGAAAACGGCATGGCCTCGGACGACAAGGTGATCGACGGCCGTGTGGATGACACGCAGCGCATTTCGTTCCTCAAGCGCCATCTCGCCGCGGTCGATGAAGCGATCAAGGCCGGCGTGGACATTCGCGGTTATTTTCTGTGGTCGCTGATGGACAACTTCGAATGGGCATTCGGTTACGAGCGGCGCTTCGGCGTCGTGCACGTCGATTACGCCACGCAGAAACGCACCGTCAAACGCAGCGCCGAACTGGTGTCCAGATTCCTGAAGGAGCGTAAAACACGCCTATAACACGCCTATAACAGCGGGTAGAGCCGGTTTGCATGTCGACCTGAAACACAGGCGTCAAGCCTGGCGCAACTATCTTGCATGGGACCGGAGTAAGCGCTATGGGACCAGAGTAAGCGCTAAAGCGCCAACTCTGGTCGACACGCTAACTCTGATCAACAGGAGACGGAATGAACAGCAGAAAAATGGCCGTGGCGAATGTGGTGGCGGCACTGGCGTTGTATGGCGTGGCCGCGCAGGCGGAGCCCTTGAAGGCCAACGTGATTCACTGGTGGACCTCGGGCGGCGAGTCCGCCGCGATCCGCCAGTTTGCCGATGCGTATAACAAGGCCGGCGGCCAATGGGTCGACAACGCGGTGGCCGGCGCCGACCAGGCGCGCTCCACCGCGATCAATCGCATTGTCGGCGGCGATCCACCCACGGCCGCGCAGTTCAATACGTCGAAGCAGTTTCACGACCTGATCGATCAGGGCCTGCTGAACAATGTGGACGACGTCGCCGCGAAAGAGAACTGGAACGGCGTGTTCCCGCAGTCGATCATCGACAGTATCAAGGTGAAGGGCCATTATTATGCGGCGCCCGTCGACATTCATATGCCCGCTTGGTTCTTCTACTCGAAGCCTGTGTTCCAGAAAGCCGGCATTACCGTCGAGCCGAAGAGCTATGATGAATTCATCGCCGATCTCGGCAAGCTGAAAGCCGCGGGCGTGATCCCGCTCGCATTCGGCGGCCAGCCGTGGCAGGAAAAAATCACGTTCGATGCGGTGCTGGCCGACGTCGGCGGCCCCGATCTCTATCTCAAGGTGTATCGCGATCGCGACGTGAACGCGGTGAAGTCGGATGCGTTCAAGAAGGTGCTTGCTTCCTTCAAACGCCTGCATGATTTCGTCGATCCCGGCTCGCCGGGCCGCAATTGGAACGACGCCACCGCGCTCGTGATTTCCGGCAAGGCGGGCGTGCAGATCATGGGCGACTGGGCCAAGGGCGAATTCTCGGCCGCGAAGCAGAGCGCCGGAAAAGACTTCGGCTGCTTCCCCGGCTTCGGTCCGCATTCGCCGTATCTGGTCGCGGGCGACGTATTCGTGTTTCCGAAAACGGACAACGCCAGCGCGATCAAGGCGCAAAATCTGCTTGCCACGGTGATGACCTCGCCGTCCGCGCAAGTCGCATTCAGCGCGAGGAAAGGCTCGATTCCGATTCGTCCCGACGCGGACGCGAGCAGTCTCGACATCTGCGCGAAGGAGGGCATTGCGATCATGAAAGACAAATCGCGACAGTTGCCGAATCCGGAAATGCTGCTTTCGCCCGACATGCAGGGCGCGTTGATCGACGTCGTCACGAACTTCTGGAACAAGAACCAGTCGGTCGACGATGCGCAAAAAGCGTTTGCCAGTGCGCTGAAGGGCTAGGGGCTCGCGATGCACGCGCTCAAGCTGCAACCCGCCGGTTCCAGAGCCGGAAAAAAGCCGCTGAAAAAGCGGTGGCCGGTCGCGGCGTGGCTTGCGTTGCTGCCGATGGTTGCGACCGTCGTGTTCGCGTATCTCGGCACGATGATCTGGACCGCGCGCGTATCGCTCAGCAATTCGCGCACGTTTCCATCCGGCGACTTCGCGGGTTTCACGCAATACGCGCGACTCTTCAGCAACGATCGCTGGTTGCTGTCGCTGCAAAACATCGTGATCTACGGCGCGTGCTTCATTGTCGCGTGCATGGTGATCGGTTTGCTGCTGGCGATTTTCATCGATCAGCGCGTGGTCGGCGAGGGCGCGTTGCGCACGGTGTTTCTTTATCCGTATGCGATGTCGTTCGTGGCGACCGGTCTCGTCTGGCAATGGATACTGAATCCGCAGCTCGGCGCGCAGGCCGTGTTGCACAAGCTCGGTTTCGTGCATGCGCGCTTCGACTGGATCGTCGATCAGGACTGGGTGATCTACACCATCGTCATCGCCACCGTGTGGCAGGCTTCGGGTCTGGTGATGGCGTTGTTGCTCGCGGGCTTGCGCGGCATCGACGACGAACTCTGGAAAGCCGCGCGCATCGACGGCATTCCGCGTTGGCGCGTCTATGCGAGCATCGTCGTGCCGATGCTCGGCCCTTCGATCTCCACCGCTTTCGTGCTGCTGTTCGTGATGGTCGTGAAGCTTTACGACGCGGTGGTCGCGATGACGCAAGGCGGCCCCGGCACGGCGAGCGAAGTGCCGGCAAAGTTCATCATGGACTATCTGTTCGGCCGCGCCAATATCGGCTTGGCGTCCGCGGCCTCGATCGTGTTGCTGGCGACGGTGCTGGCGATTCTCGCGCCGTTCTTCTATGCCCGCAGCCGCGCCGCGTTGCGCAAGGAGGTGTGATGAACACGCTCAGTTCGCAGCTGAAGGGCGGCACGCCAAGCCGCGCGCAGCGGCGCCGCCGTTCGGCATTCACACCGGCGCGTCTCGGCGTCTACGCGTTTCTGTTGACGGCCGCGCTGTTCTTTCTGCTGCCGCTCTACGTGATGCTCG
>DASPZL010000008.1:0-8658 GCA_035636295.1 Paraburkholderia sp. | reverse complement strand
AGACCGCGGGCGATCGTCTCGCGGTAATACGGCCTGAGCGCGCGCCGCGTGCCGCGCGGCAGATCGCGAAACATGCGCGTGTCGTAAAGCCCGATATTGCCGAACGTGAAGCGCGGCTGTGCGTCGAGCGACAGCACGCCGTCGATCAAACCGAAGTCGCCCTCCGGATGAAACGCCGGGTTCGGCACCATCACCAAATGCATGCCGGGCTCGGGCATTGCAGCGAGCTGGCCGGCCTGCCCGTTCAACGCGGCGTAATCGTATTCGGCGTACACGTCGCCGCTCATCGCGACGAATACTTCGCTAGCGCCGTGATCTTCCAGCAGCGGCAACGCCTGCACGATTCCGCCCGCTGTTTCCAGCGCTTCGTGCTCGGCCGAGTAGCGCAACTGGACATGCCAGCGCGAGCCGTCGCCGAGCGTGGCTTCGATCTGCTCGCCGAGCCATGCATGGTTGATCACAATGGTTTGAAAGCCGGCGTTCGCGAGCCGTTCGATCTGCCACACGATCAGCGGCTTGCCGCCCACTTCGAGCAAAGGCTTGGGGCATGCATCGGTCAACGGACGCATACGCTCGCCGCGGCCCGCGGCGAAAATCATCGCTTTCTTCAGGGACATCGTCATCGGTCAGAACGTGTAGCCGACTTCATTCGCGCGGCCTTCGAGATCGTCGAGCAGCCTGGCGAACGGACGCAGCGGCGCATAGCGTTCGGCGACCTTGCGCGCATAGCCGATGAAACGCGGCAGATCCTTCATGTAATGCGGTTTGCTGTCGCGATAGTTGATCCGGCAGAACAGACCCAGCACCTTGACGTGCCTTTGCAGGCCCATCCATTCGAGCTGGCGGTAGAACTCGCCGAAATCGGGATCGACCGGCAGGCCGGCTTTTTTCGCGCGCTCCCAGTAGTACACGAAGCAATCCAGTTCGAACTCTTCGTCCCAGCTGAGGAACGCGTCACGCAACAGCGAGGCGACGTCGTAAGTGATCGGGCCGTACACCGCGTCCTGGAAGTCCAGCAAACCCGGATTGGGCTCGGCGATCATCAGGTTGCGCGGCATGAAATCGCGCAGCATGAACACTTGCGGTTGCGTCCGCGCGCTCGCGATCAGCAGCGCGAAGGTGCGATCGAGCAGCCCGCGGGTTTTTTCGTCGACCTCGCGGCCCAGATGCCGGCCGATGAACCACTCCGGCATCAACTCCATCTCGCGGCGCAGGAAGGCTTCGTCGAAGGGCGGCAGCACGTCTTCGCGCGATGTGAGCTGCCAGCGGATCAACGCATCGAGCGCGTCGCGCATCAGCGTGCGGGCGCGGCGCGGGTCGTCGTCGGTTTGCGCGCCGGCCAGCGCGCCGAGGTACGAGTCGGTGCCCAGATCGGTGACGAGCATGAACCCGGCGTCCAGATCGACCTCCAGCACGCGCGGCACATGCACGCCGGCCGTGTCGAGCAACTGCGCGATCTGCGCGAACTCGCGGCACTTTTCGGGCGGAGGGGCATCGACGGCGATCAGCGTGCCAATGCTTTCGCCTTCCGCTGTCTTACCGGCGAGCCGGAAATAGCGGCGAAAACTGGCGTCGGACGAAGCGGGGGCCAGCGTGTCGAGCTCGAGCGCATAGTGCGCCGCGTGGCCGTGCAGCCAGGCCTTGAGCAGTTCGAGGCGGGTATCTGTGAAGTCTTTGGAAGGGGGCAGCGTCATGAAAACCGGCGGCAAATTCAGGGGGACAACGTCTTGCCATATAATACCCCACGACTTTTTTGACGCGACTCACGCCAGCTTTTCGCGTATTCCGCTTTGCCGCCCGCCTCATCGTTCGACAGATTGTAAATATTTGATGTGCAGCCGACTGTCACGGTCGGAATGTGCAGGCGGTGGATCGTGACTGCAGAAGCTGACGGACGGGCCGATTCGCCAAACGATACATGCCGCCTAGACAGCTTTCCCATACGATTCCCTCTTGTGCCGTAGTGCCGCGCAAAAGGCGGCTCGTCGCGGCGTTGATCGCCGTTCCGGGCCTGATGCCCGCGCTTGCGCACGCCCAGTTGGTGGGGGAAGCCGCGCGGCCGCAGCCGATCGACGCCCCCTGGGGCATGCAGCTCGCCCCGCAACTCGAAGAACATCCGTTGCAGTCTGGCCAGAAGCCGGCCACATTCGTGCTCGGCGACAGCACCAGCGGCACGACCGATCAGGACATGGCCGCCAAGGGCTCGGCCGAGGTGCGCCGCAATACCAGCGTCATCAAGGCCGACGCGCTGCATTACGACCAGGACACGGACATGGCCGACGCCTACGGCCAGGTCCGCGTGATCAACAACGGCAATTCATTCGTCGGGCCGGAAGCGCATCTGCGCGTGGATTCGAGCGAGGGCTACATGTCCGCGCCGAAGTACCACTTCAACATCACGGGCGGCTCCGGCAGCGCGGAGCGCGTCGATCTGCTCGACAACGAGCGCTCGGTGTTCACGAAGGGCACCTACACCGCCTGCGCGTGCGCGGACGATCCCGCCTGGTACATCAAGGGCAGCGAGTTCGATTTCGACACCGGCGCGGACGAAGGCGTCGCGTACAACAGCGTGCTGTTCTTCCAGGGCGTGCCGGTATTCGCCTCGCCGTGGCTGTCGTTCCCGCTCTCGGGTGCGCGGCGCAGCGGCATCTTGCCGCCCACGTTCTCGCTGAGTTCGTCGAACGGCTTCGAACTGTCGGTGCCGTATTATTTCAACATCGCGCCGAACCGCGATCTGACGCTCACGCCGCGTCTGATCTCCAAGCGCGGCGTGCAGACGCAGGCGTCGTTCCGCTACCTGTCGCCCACGTATGCCGGTTCGATCACCGGCGAGTTCCTGCCGAACGACCGTCTCACCAGGACTGACCGCTACGCGCTGTACATCCAGCACAACCAGAATTTCGGCAACGGGTTCGGCGGCTACATCTACTACAACAAGGTCTCGGACAATACGTATCCGGAAGACCTGTCGTCGTCGGTCAATCAGTTCATGAACGGCACCCAGCTCCTGTATCAACAGGAAGCAGGGTTGACGTACAACAACGGCCCGTGGTCCGTGCTCGCGCGCGAACAGCACTGGCAGACGCTGACGCCGTCGATAGCGCCGTACGGCCGCGAGCCGCAGTTGAACGTGAAGTACGCGAAGTACAACGTCGGCGGCTTCGACTTCGGCGCGGAAGCCGACTACACGAACTTCCGCATCACCACCGCGGATATGACCCAGGGTCAGCGGGTGATGTTCAACCCGTACCTCTCGTATTCGGTGGTCGGGCCGGGTTACTTCGTCACGCCGAAGGTGCAGTGGCACCTCGCGTCGTACAACCTGAACAATATCTCCAACGACGTGCCGGTCGGCACGCCGAAGAATTTCACCGAATCGATCCCCACCCTGAGCTTCGACACGGGGCTGATTTTCGACCGTTCGGTGCGCCTTTTCGGCCAGGATTACATCCAGACGCTGGAGCCGCGTCTGTACTACGTGTACACGCCGTATCGCAACCAGGCGTCGGCGCCGCTGTTCGACACGGCCGAATCCGACTTCGGGCTGGCGGAGATTTTCACGCCGAACACCTTCGTCGGCAACGACCGGATCGCCGACGCGAACCGTCTGACCGCAGCCATTACCACGCGCTTCATCAACCCGGCCACCGGCGACGAACGCGCGCGCTTCGTGCTCGCGCAACAGTACTATTTCCAGGACCAGCGCGTCACGCTGCTTCCTAACCAGACCAGCACGCAGGCCACGCATTCGGACCTGATCGCGGGTGCGTCGATCAAGCTCGGCGCCGGTTTCGCTTCGGAAACTGCGTTCCAATATAATGCCGACAACAACCAGTTGGTGAAGACGAGCATCGGCTTCGGGTTCAGTCCGGGCACCAGCAGGGTGGTCAACGTCGCGTATCGCTACACCCGCGCGAACACCACGCTGGACAACCAGCCGATCAATCAGGTGCTGATTTCGGGGCAATGGCCGCTGTCGCACCGGGTGTACGGCGTGGGCCGTTTCAATTACGACCTCGGCGGGCATCGGATCGTCGACGGTCTGGTCGGCCTGCAATACGACGCCGACTGCTGGACGCTCGGCGCCGGGATCCAGCGCTATGCGAACGGTCTGAACACGTCGAACCAGCACCAGTCGAGCACGCGGTTTCTCGCGCAGTTGACGTTCAAGGGCTTGTCGAGCGTCGACAACGGGCTGATCACCGCTTTCCGCAGCAGCGTGGCGGGCTACACGCCGTTGCCGCCGCCGCCGCCGCCGGAAGCGCGCTTCACCAATTACGAATGACGCTGGTCCGGTAGCGGTCATTTATAGAATGCGAAAAGACGGGCCAGGCGCGCCCGACATCATTGGAGTATCTGTGGCAATCATGAAAAAGCTTCGCTTGGCAACGCTCGCGGCCGGTCTCGCCGCCGCGGCGTCTTTCCTGTCGGTTGCGCCGGTTCAGGCGCAGGCGCTGGGCGGCGGTCGCGGCCAGACGGTCGACACCATCGCCGCGGTGGTCAACAACGGTGTCATCACGCGGCGCGAACTCGACGAGCGCATGAGCCTGATCACCCGCCGGTTGAACCAGCAAAACGCGCCCGTCCCGCCGGCGGACCAGTTGCGCCAGCAGGTGCTCAACCAGATGGTGCTCGAACGCATCCAGCTGCAGAAAGCAAAAGAAGACGGCATCAACATCGACGACGCCACCGTGCAAAAAACGCTCGAGCGGCTCGCCCAGGCGAACAACCTCACGCTCGACATGTACCGCGCGCGCATCGAGGCGCAAGGCGTGCCCTGGAGCACGTTCACCAACGACGCGCGCACCGAGCTCACGCTCTCGCGTCTGCGTGAGAAGGAAGTGGACAGCAAGGTCACGGTGTCGGACGCCGAGGTCGCGAACTACATCGCCAGTCAGCGTGGCCCGAACGCCGGCCTGACGAGCGACCTGCACTTGCAGCACATTTTCGTGAAGGCGCCGCTCAACGCGTCGGAAACGGATATCGAAGCGGCGCAGAAAAAGGCCCAGGCCCTGCTCGCCGAAGCCAAGGGCGGCGCCAACTTCGAAAAGCTGGCGAAGTCGAATTCGCAGGCGCCTGATGCGTCGAAAGGCGGCGATACCGGTTTCCTGTCGCCTTCCAAGCTGCCGCCTGAGTTCGTCAAGGCCGCCTCGGCGCTGCGCCCGGGCGAGGTCAATCCGGACCTGATCCGCACCAGCGACGGTTTCGAAATCGTGCGCCTCGTCGATCGCCGCGCGGGTCAAGGCACCGGCTCGGCGGATGCGACCAAGCTCGTGCAGACGCACGTGCGCCACATTCTGCTGCGTGTCGGCGACGGCATGTCGGAGCCGCAAGCGCGTCAGAAACTGCTCGAGATCAAGAACCAGATCGCCGCGGGCGGCGACTTCGCGAAGTTCGCGCACACGTACTCGCAAGACGGTTCGTCGTCGCAAGGCGGCGACCTCGGCTGGATCAGCCCGGGCGAGACGGTGCCGGAATTCGAGCGCGCGATGAACAACCTGCAGGACGGCCAGATCAGCGACCCGGTCCGCAGCGAATACGGCTATCACCTGATTCAGGTGCTGGGCCGCCGCGAATCGGAAGGGTCGGTCGCGCAGCAGATGGACCTGGCGCGTCAGGCAATCGGTCAGCGCAAGGCGGAACAGGCCTACGCCGACTGGCTGCGCGAATTGCGCGACACCGCTTACGTGGAAGTGAAGCCGAGCCTGTCGGCTTTGCAATAAGCATCATGACAAGCGCCGCGCAGTCCGCCAGCCTTCCGTTGCAGATCGCCATCACGACCGGCGAGCCTGCGGGCGTCGGCCCCGAACTGACGGCGCAGGCGCTGGCCGGCGCGGCAACGCATTGGCCCGCTGCGCAATTCACCGTGCTGGGCGATGCGGCTTTGCTCGCCGAACGCGCGCGCGCGGTGGGCGTCGACTGGGCCGCGCTGGTGGCGCACGGCAAGCGCGTGCGGGTGCAGCACCGGCCGCTCGGCGCGCCGTCGAAAGCGGGCAAGCTGAACGCGGCCAATGGCCGCTACGTGCTCGATCTGCTCGATAGCGCGATCGACGGCGCGGTGGCCGGCACCTTCGACGCGATCGTCACCGCGCCGCTGCAAAAAAGCACTATCAATGATGCCGGCGTGCCGTTCACCGGCCACACCGAATATCTGGCCGAGCGTACCCACACGCCGCGCGTGGTGATGATGCTGGCCGGTACGGGCAAGCGTCCGTTGCGCGTCGCGCTGGCTACCACGCATCTGCCGCTCAAGGACGTCTCCGCCGCGCTGTCGATCGAGGGCATTGTCGAGACGCTCGCCATCGTCGATCACGATTTGCGCCACCATTTCGGTTTGCCCGCGCCGCGCATTCTCGTGACGGGATTGAACCCGCACGCGGGCGAAAACGGTTACCTCGGCCGCGAGGAAATCGACGTGATCGCGCCGGCGCTGAAGCTCGCGAACGACCAGGGGATCGACGCGCGCGGCCCGTATCCGGCCGACACGCTGTTCCAGCCGCGTTATCTGGACGAAGCCGACTGCGTGCTGGCGATGTTCCACGATCAAGGCCTGCCGGTGCTGAAATACGCGACCTTCGGCGAAGGCATCAACATCACGCTCGGCTTGCCGATCATCCGCACCTCGGTCGATCACGGCACCGCGCTCGATCTGGCCGGCACCGGCCGCGCCGACGCGGGCAGCCTGATTGCCGCGATCGATACGGCGGTGTCGATGGCGCAGCACCGCCGCGCGGGCTGATTCGGCGCGGCTTCTTCTTGCGCGCGGCCGGTTCATGCGGGCTTGGCGTGCGTTGAGCGTGTTCTTTTTCTCAAGCAGTTCTCTTTCTTAGCGTTTCTTCGATGTCCACCAGCAGACAGCAACAGGGCCGGCACCAAGGTCATATCGCGCGCAAGCGTTTCGGGCAGAACTTTCTGGTCGACATGGGCGTGATCGATTCGATCGTCGAGGTCATCCGGCCGCAGCGCGGCGAGCGCATGGTCGAGATCGGGCCGGGACTCGGCGCGCTCACCGAACCGCTGATCGAGCGACTCGCGACGCCTGAATCGCCGTTGCACGCCGTGGAACTGGACCGCGACCTGATCGGCCGTCTGAAGACGAAATTCGGCGGCCTGCTCGAACTGCATGCGGGCGATGCGCTCGCATTCGACTTCGGCTCGCTGGCCGCGCCCGGAGACAAGGCGTCGCTGCGCATCGTCGGCAATCTGCCGTACAACATTTCGAGCCCGCTGCTGTTTCATCTGACCGCGTTCGCACATCGCGTTATCGATCAGCACTTCATGCTGCAGAACGAAGTGGTCGAGCGGATGGTGGCGGAGCCGGGCACCAAGGCGTTCAGCCGCCTCTCGGTGATGCTGCAATACCGCTACGTGATCGACAAGCAGCTCGACGTGCCGCCCGAAGCGTTCAACCCGCCGCCCAAGGTCGATTCGGCGATCGTGCGGATGATTCCGTACGAGCTGCATGAACTGCCCGCCGTGAACGGGCGCGTGCTAGGCGAAGTGGTGACGGCGGCGTTTTCGCAGCGTCGCAAGATGTTGCGCAACACGTTGGCCGCGTTTCGCGATTCGGTGGACTTCGACTCGCTCGGCTTCGATCTGCAACGTCGCGCCGAAGATGTGCCGGTTGCCGAATATGTGCGCGTGGCGCAGGTGGTCGCCGCGTTGCCGTCGCGCGGCGCTGCGGCCGCTGCCAGGACCGACTCGGACGAAGCTTGAGTCGCCGCGTCAGTCGCGCGAGTCATTCAGGCAAGCAAGGAAGGCGCGCCATGCCCTGCACGCGCGCCTTAAAATCCCTTCAGCCGCTTAAGCGGCAACCCGCTTTGCCGGTGCATTGACGAGCGCAATGCCGGTCAACACCAGCACCGCGGCCATCAGAAAGCGCAGGCTGAACGATTCGCCGAGCAGCAGCACGCCGAAGGTCACGCCGAACAGCGGCGTCAGGAACGAAAACACCGACAGGCGCGACGCGATATACCGCGTCAGCAACCAGAACCAAACCAGATAGCTGACGAACGCGACGACCACCGCCTGATAGGCGAGGCTGATCACCGCCAGCGGCGTGACGGTCTCGACGTGCGCCTGGCCGAGTCCCAGCGCGAGCGCGAGCAGCACCACCGCCGACACCGTCAGTTGATAGAACAGCGTCTTGCTGGCGCTCGATTGCGCGAGACGCGTGGCGCGCACTACCACCGTGGTCGCAGCCCAGGCGATGCCGGCCAGCACGCCGAGCGCGTCGCCGGCGACGCCCCGCAGCGTCGAGCCCTGCGCCGGGTGGCCGTGCAGGAAGCCGTCCGCGAACGCCAGCATCATACCCGCGAACGCGACGAAGATGCCGAGCCACTGAATCCGCCGCATGCGCTCGCCGTCGACGAACCAGTGCAGGCCGAGCGCCGTGAAGCACGGCGCGGTGTACAGAAAGACCGCCATGCGCGAGGCGCTGGTCAGCGTCAGGCCGAGAAAAATGCACACGAATTCGCCCGCGAACAGCACGCCCGCGAGCAGGCCGGCGCCTAGCGTGCCGTCGTCGCGAAAGAGCGGCGTGCCGCGCGAACGCGCCCAGCCCCACACCAGCACGGCGGCGATCGCCGAACGCAGGCCCGCCTGGAAGACCGGCGGCAGCGCCGCGTTGGTGCTCTTGATCGCGACTTGCTGGAGTCC
>DASPZL010000007.1:0-26254 GCA_035636295.1 Paraburkholderia sp. | reverse complement strand
GGTTCGGGCAACCATATGCCCGTGTAGCGTTCGCGTTGAATCTTCGCCGCGCGCAGACGGTCGATGGACATCCGCGTCGTAACCGCGACCAGCCACGCTTCCGCGTTTTCGATGCTTTCCCGGGCCGCCGCATGCCACCGCAGCCAGACGTCTTGCACGATATCCTCGGCCTCGGCGACCGACCCCAGCATTCGATACGCAATCTTTTGCAATCGCGGGCGAAGCCCGTTAAAAGCATGTGCGTCGTTGTCCATGAACCTATTTCCTCTTGCATTAAGGGCACAACGCCGCCCGAACAGATTGCAGAGAATGGAATATTGCCACGGACGGGACAACGCCGGAGACGCCCGGCATTGCCCTTTTGATCTACGGAAATCGGAACCTGGTGCTCACTATAGGGATGGAACGACGCAAGCGAAGAATAAAAAGCCGCCAAACCCGATATGAAGTATCGAAAAGCAACAAGGATTTCCGGTAAAAGAAGGTGCTACTTTAGCAATGCACGCTTTCACCTGGCGCCGCGCGGCACGTTGCCGGCCGACGCGGACGCCGCACTCTCCGACCGTCGGCGAGACTGGCTGCCGAAGCAATCTAAAAACCCTGTACAGTTTCCATAAGGGGATTGGGCGGTATAACATCCGTGGAGCCGAAATCCATAACGGTTTATCAACATTCAATCCGATGCCCAAAGACACACTCGACACGCCAGAGCTCCCCGACACACCAGAACCGCAAGCCGTTTGCAATACCGTCACGCGTAGCGCGATCTTCATCGTCGCGACCCTCGCGAGCGGCCAGGACGCCGCCGAAAAAGTGCGTGAATGGTGCGGGGACGTTGCCGCCCTCGTACGCTCGGTCGGCAAGCGCGTCCCCTCCGGCAACCTGTCATGCGTGTGCGGCTTCGGCTCCGACGCGTGGGACACGCTGTTCGGCGCCCCGCGTCCCGCGCGCCTGCACCCGTTCCGCGAATTCGGCGAGGGCGAACGCCGCGCCGTGCGTACGCCCGGAGATATCCTGCTGCACATTCGCGCAGACCAGACGGATCTCTGCTTCGAACTCGCCACGCAGTTGGTCGGGCGGCTCGGCGACGCGATCTCTGTGGTGGATGAAGTGCACGGTTTTCGTTACTTCGATATGCGCAGCATGGTGGGCTTCGTCGACGGCACCGAGAATCCGACGGGCCGCGCCGTCGCCGATTTCACCCTCATCGGCGGCGAGGACCCGGAGTTCGCGGGCGGCAGCTACGTCATCACGCAGAAGTACCTGCACGATATGGCCGGCTGGAACGCGCTTTCCGTCGAGACCCAGGAGGGCATTATCGGCCGCAGGAAATTGTCCGACATCGAGCTCGACGCGGCGGTCAAGCCTTCGTCGTCGCACAGTTCGCTGACGACGATCGACGACGCCAACGGCGATGAAGTGAAGATCCTGCGTGACAACATGCCGTTCGGCCGCCCCGGCGCGGGCGAGTTCGGTACCTTCTTCATCGGTTACGCCCGTTCGCCCGAGCCGATCGAGCAGATGATGGAGAACATGTTCGTCGGACGGCCGCCGGGCAACTACGACCGGCTGCTCGACTTTAGCCGCGCGGTCACGGGCGGCCTCTTCTTCGTGCCGTCGGCTACCTTGCTCGAGGCGCTCGCAGACCGAGATCCGCAAGCCGCCACTACCGCCGCCGACCAGCAGCCCGATACGTCTTCGTCCGCCGAGCCGCGTCACGACGGCTCCATTTCACAAAATGAATAACCTGCATCGCGAGCTCGCCCCTATCTCCAGTGCCGCCTGGTCGCAGATCCAGGACGAAGTGGCGCGCACCTTCAAGCGCTGCGTCGCCGGCCGTCGCGTGGTCGACGTGAAGGGCCCCGGCGGCACGGAACTCTCCGGCGTCGGCACGGGGCACCTGACCGCGATCACGGCGCCGCAGCAAGGCGTGACCGCGAAACTGTGCGAGGTCAAGGCCCTCGTCCAGTTGACCGTGCCGTTCGAGCTGCAGCGCGATGCGATCGACAGTGTCGCGCGCGGCGCAAGAGATGCCGATTGGCAGCCCGCGAAAGAGGCGGCGAAGGAACTCGCCTACGCCGAGGATCGCGCGATTTTCGACGGCTATAAGGCCGCGGGCATCGGCGGGATTCGCGAAGGTTCGTCGAATCAGCCGCTCGCGCTGCCGGCCGACGTGAGCGACTATCCAGACACGATCCGCAATGCGCTCGCGGCTTCAGGCCCGCAACGACGGCTTCGGAAGTAGAGAAACGTCATCGTCGGAAAGTACTTCGAACCGGCTTGGCACTGTGCTGCAATCGACGCGCACTCTCTCAAGAATTTCCGGCGTGCACTTCTTTAACATCGTCACGATCATCCGCACTCGTGTCGGCACCGGACGTTGGGCCTGGGTCAGCACATTCAGCGCTAACGGCAGCACTTCGAATTGCGGCAGTAGGCGGACCAGCCGGCCGTCCGCAAGTGCGTCGGCGCAAGCCGGTTCCTCGAGAACGCCGATCCCGATACCCGCGATGACCATTTCATACACAGGCCGCCAATGACTGGTTTTGATTGCGGTATGAATCGGCACACTCTCCACGACTGTCGCCATATGTCTGAGCGGCAACTGGTCCGTGCCGAACATGCCCTGAACTCGAATGAACGGGTGCTTTACCAGGTCGGATGGCTCGGAAATTGGACCGTGCCGCCGCAGACAGTCCGGCGCGGCAACGAGGACGCGCCCAACCTGACCGAGTTGACAGGCAATGAACGCCCCCTCCCCGAGTTGCCCAAGACGAAAGGAAATGTCCACGCCCTCTGTCACGAGATCGACGGTCCTGTCGTTCAGAACCAGCTCCAGATCCAGTTGGGGATAGGCTGCGCGAATGATCGCCAACGCCCGCGGCACCACTGTCTCGCCAAAGCAGTGCGGCGCCGCGATGCGAATCGTGCCCTTGAGGGCCCGCTCGTCATTCGACACCTCGGCGACCGCCTGTTCCACGGCGTACAGAATCCGCTTGCTACGCTCGTAGAACGTGGCGCCGTCGGGCGTGCAATTGAACGCGCGCGCACTACGCAGCAGAAGCCGGCAGCCGAGATACTTCTCGAGCCGCTCGATGCGTTCGCTCGCGGCCGGCTGTCCGATATCGAGGTCCCTTGCCGCGCTGGAAATACTCCCGCGTTCAACCACTCGAACGTAAATACGCATGGCTTCTAGCAGATTCACGGTGCGCAACCTGCGTTGGCGTCGTTATGACCATCAGCGCCCGGTCCTGCGGGCGGCCGATGGCACGCGCGGATGCTTCCCTTCGTTCTTGCCTCTTTCATGCTTTGGCTCCAATCATTACGCATTGCAGGGTCCCAGCGTCGGGACCCTGCACCGTGCATTCCATGGAGGAAAGATTAAGACCGGAGCGCCCGTCGCAGAGTGCACAAATCGGATCGGCGCCAGTCAGTACAGTTCGGCTACGATCTCGGTACAGGGCGGCGGCATGCCGGCGCGAGGGCGCGCAAGCCGGCAGGGAAGCCGTTACAACGTGCGGCGGCGAAGCGCCAGGGAAATCGTCGGATGAATCTCTATGAGAAGCTGGCAGACGACATCGAGAGGCTGATCCGGCAAGGCGTCTACCATCACGGCGAACGTCTCCCCTCGGTGCGGCAGACCAGCCAGCAGCACCGGATCAGCGTTACCACGGTTATTCGCGCGTATTTGTTGCTTGAGAGCCGCGGCTTGCTGACGAGCCGGCCCCAATCCGGCTATTTCGTCAATTTCCGTGGCGAAGGGGGCGAGCGGAAAACGCTCGAGCTCCGACCGTCGAAACCGATCCCGATTTCGTCGCCGGTCGACGTCAGCCGCCTGGTGCTTTCGACACTGCGCTCGATCGGCGTGGACGATGCGGTGCCGCTCGGTTCGCCCTATCCCGACCCCTGCATGTTTCCCTTCGAAAAGATCAACCGGTATGCCTACGACGCGGGACGGGGCAAGGCGCGGTGGGGCGTGACGGACGCGCTGCCGCCCGGCAATGCGAAGCTCGTACGCCAGATCGCGCGTCGTTACCTCGAGAACGGCATGGCCGTCGATCCGAACGAAATCATCATCACGGTCGGCGCGACAGAGGCGATCAATCTCTGCCTTCAGGCGGTCGCGAAGCCCGGCGACGTGATCGCCGTCGAGTCGCCGACGTTCTACGCAATGCTCCATGCGATCGAACGGATGGGTATGAAGGCGATCGAGGTGTCGACTCATCCGGAGCACGGCATCGATATCGAGGCGCTGGCTGCGATCGTGGAGTCGCAGTCTGTCACCGCCTGCATGGTCATGCCGAACTTCCAGAATCCGCTGGGTTTCCAGATGCCCGACGAACGCAAGCGCGAACTGGTCCAGTTCTTGACGAAGCATGATATCCCGGTCATCGAGAACGGTGTCTACAACGAGCTGTATTTTGACGGCGTCCATCCGGGCACGTTAAAGTCCTTCGACACAAAAGGGCTGGTGCTACATTGCGCTTCGTTCTCGAAGAGCCTGACGGCAGCGTACCGGATCGGCTGGGCATTGCCGGGGCGCTACCGCGATCAGGTCGAGAAACTCAAGTTTCTGAACACGCTGACGTCTCCGTCGATTCCGCAACTGGCGATTGCGGAGTACCTCGAGCGCGATGGCTACGAGCATCATCTGCGAAGGGTGCGGAGAGCATACGCGCAGCAAGCCAATCTCATGAAGGCGACCGTCTCGCGTTTCTTTCCCGAGGGTACGCGCATGTCCAATCCCGCGGGCGGATACGTGCTGTGGGTCGAACTGCCGCCTAAGGTCGATGCCATGCGGCTCTACAAGCTGACTCTCGAGCAGGGCATCACCATCGGACCGGGCTACATGTTCTCGGTCTCGGAGACGACCTATCGGAATTTCATCCGCCTCAATTACAGCAGCCCATGGTCGAGCGAAATCGAGCAGGCCGTGATCACCGTCGGCAAGCTCGCCGCGATGTGCGCCCGCTAGCGGCATGCTGGCGGCTTCCTGAGCGCGCGCACGCGGATCGACGCTGCGCGGTTCGATCTGGATTGTCAGCGCAACCTCATCCCCCCGTAACGGGAGGAAAGAACGCGATTTCGCTGTCCTCGCGCACGACAAACGTCTCGCTGACCATCTCCTGGTTGACGGCTGTACGGAGCGCCCGCCCGCCAAGCAGTGCCTCGGCCATGCGCTCGTCTTTCGACGCGAGCATGACCCGCAGGCGGTCAATGGTCAGTTCGGGAGCCTCGACGTGCACGATCTCCTGCGAGACGCCGAGTTGTTCGCGAACGCTGGCGAAATACCTGATGGTGAGTTTCATTCGTGTATTCCTGTTGCAGGAGGCGATGCGCGGATGGCGCCTCAACCCCATCGCAGCATCGACCGTTCGTCGTGCGTCTTGGCCTCGACCCATACGGACGCGCCGTCGCGTCGAATCTCCTTCTTCCAGAACGGCGCATGGGTCTTCAGAAAGTCCATCAGGAATTCGCAGCCGTCGAATGCCGCCCCACGATGCGGCGCGGCGACCACGACGAGCACCACCGCATCGCCGAGCGCGACACGGCCCACCCGATGCACGATCTTCACCGCATTCAGGCTCCATCGTGCGATCGCCTCTTCGACGATGCTCCAGAGCGAATACTCGGTCATTCCCGGATAGTGCTCAAGCTCGAGCGCAATGACGTCGTCGAAATCGCCGCTTTGACGCACGACCCCGAGGAAGTTCACGATCGCACCCACATTCGGATTGCGCATGATCGGCGTAAGTTCCGACTGGATATCGATCGGCCAGTGCTGGACACGCACTTCGAAGCCCGACGCGATGGTGGCCTGCTGATAGGCTGGACCGCTTGCACCATCATCGGCAAGCGGTGCTTCAGGCTGTACGCGATCAAGGGGCGGCGGTGTTGTCATGGCGGCTCTCCGGTCTGTGTCTGCGTTGCAAGCGCTGGCGAAGCGTCAACCGCCGACCAGCGACATGCGGACTGTGGGATAGACTTTTCCCGATCCTGGCCTGCGCTGCATCGAGCGAAGCTCGGAGTAGCGGTCGTCGCGCTGAATCCAGCGGCTGCGGACGGCCATGGCCAGTTGCTCCGCTGAAGCGGTGCCGGTGAGCCAGGGCCTTAGGTCCGTGCCGTGTGTGGCGAAAAGGCATGAATAGAACTGACCGTCGGCCGATACGCGAGCACGGGAACACGAACCGCAGAACGGTTGCGAGACGCTCGCAATGAATCCGACTTCACCGGTATCGTCGGCATGGCGATAGTTGACGGCGGTGCCCGTCCGTTCATAGACGATGACAGGCACCAGGGGAAACTCGGATTCGACGACCTGCCGCGTCTCGCGGGCCGTCATCACCTTCGTGTTCGACCAGCCGCCCGCGCCGCCAACGTCCATGTATTCGATGAAACGCACGGCCACGCCGGTGCCTTTGAACAGTCGCACGAGCGGCAGGATCTGGCTGTCGTTGGCGCCTCGCTCGATCACCGAGTTCACCTTGATCGGATCGAGTCCCACCGCACGCGCTGCCTCGATCCCTTCGAGTATCCGCGACACGGGCATGTCGACGTCACTCATCCGGCGGAACACGGCGTCGTCCACGGCGTCGAGGCTGACTGTCACGCGGCCGAGGCCGGCGTCGCGCAGTGAGCGCGCTTTCGCGGCGAGCAGTGAGCCGTTTGTCGTGAGCGCGAGTTCCATCGGCTTGCCGCTTTCCGTCGTCAGCTTCGCGAGCTGTTCGATCAGGGATTCGAGCCCACGCCGCAGAAGCGGCTCGCCGCCGGTAATGCGTATTTTCTCGACCCCGAGCAGGGCGAACGCTTTCGCGAGCTTGACGATCTGCTCGAACGACAGGCGTTCCGACGACGGCAGGAACGGGTAGTCCACGCCGAAGGTATCGCGCGGCATGCAGTACGTACAGCGGAAATTGCACTGATCGATGACGGACAGACGCAGGTCCCGCAGTGGACGATTGAGCCTGTCGACCGGGGGCGTGACGCTGCCGGCTGATACGCGATGGCCGGGTGAAGTATCGGCGGGAATGAGCTGGTCGATGATGTTCACGATCTATCTGAAAGTGGGCAGCGCGCGGTGGAAAACGGAGCAACGAAGAGCGGCCGGCACGGCGATAACCTATTGGCAGAATAGTGCGTCCGCCCTGCGGATGGGACGCACAGTCCGCGCCGAATCCCAGGAGTACAGTTTCATGCGCCGTACCTGGCATGTGGCGACCAGGCAGCGGACGCGCGCACCGCTGACCAGGATGACCGGGTGCGTTGGCGAACCCGCCTCAAGTCAGTTGATAAGACCGTGTCGGCATGACCTCGTCGGGGAGTTCACATCCGCACAGTTCGAGAATCGATCGTTCGATGTTGCGGCTCATTGCGTCGAGCGCCAGCGCATTCGGCGCGATACTGAACGGCTCGGCGACTTCACTGGCAATCGCCTCCAACGCAATGAGCGTATAGGAAATGAAGACGCAGAGAAGAGGCGTGAAGAACTCCGTCGAATCGACCAATCCGAACGGCAGCAAAACGCAATAGGCGTAAACGGTGCGATGAAGCAACACGCTGTAAGAAAATGGAATAGGCGTGGACGAGATCCGTTCACATCCGCCGATCGTCTTACCCAATTCGTTGATCTGCGCGTCGAACATCCAGAGCTTTGTATCCGACATCAATGCCCGAACTTGCAGGTCGGCGAAATCGCGACGAAGGTCATTGAGCAGCGCAGTCGGTTTGTAGCAGGTACGCTGCAATGCCTCGGTTCGCGTGCGTCCGAGAAAGCGAAGCAGATCGGCAAAGTCGCGACGAATGTCGTTGAGAAGCGCAACCGGCTTGTAGCAAGTGTGCTGCAATGCCTCGGTTCGCGTGCGTCCGAGAAAGCGAAGGAGGTCTGCAGTCGGGTCGGTCCCGCGCAGCTGGTGCTTCAATGCATAGACACACGCAATCATCGTATGGGCCAAGTGAAGCTTCTCAGCGTTGCGCGGAACGTAGCACAACATCTGCGACGTCAGCGCGCGCGCGGAGATCAACAGATTGCCCCAGAGATGGCGCGCTTCGTTGAACCGCTCATAACTCGCGTTATTGCGGAACGCGAGAAAGATGGCGAGAGCGAGGCCGAATAACGTGAAGGGGGCTGTATTGAGCGGAATCTTCTCGCCAAAAATGCGTCCTTGCGTCAGCACAGCGAGAGAGCTGACAGCCCCCATGAAAATCAACTGGGGAATAATCGACTGCAACACAGAACCGTTCCAGATGAACAGCAATCGGAACCAGTTTCCCGCGGGCCTCACAATCATAATGTGCTCTTGTAGTGTACTGATTGCGCCGTCACCATCAGTGGTAGCCGGCGTCCCCTTCCCGCACCTTGCCTCGGAAAACGCGGTACTGCATGGCGTTATAGACGAGGATGATCGGCAGCACGATCACCGTGCCGACCAGCGCAAAGAGTTGGCTCGAGTGGCTCGACGAGGCTTGCCAGATCGTCAGCGAAGGCGGAACGATGTTCGGCCAGATGCTGATGAGCAAACCGCTGAAGCCGAGAAAGCACAGCGCGAGCGTGAGAAGGAACGGAACGGCTTCGTGCTCCAGCCGGAGGGATCGGAAGATGCCCCACACGCACGCCACCACAAGGATCGGCACCGGCAGGAACCAGCCGAGATTGCCGCTGCCGAACCAGCGATGCGCAACCGCGGGCAATCCGATCACCGTCCAGAGGCTCACGACGACAATCGCCCCGAGCAGAACGATCACCAGCGGCCTCATCACCTGGCGCATCTTGCGTTGCAGTTCGCCGTCCGTCTTCAGGATCAGCCAGCCGCAGCCAAGGGTCGCGTATGTGGTGAGCACGCCGATTCCGCAGAACAGGCTAAACGGCGAGAGCCAGTCGAACGGGCCGCCGGCGAAACGGCCATCGACGATCTTGATGCCTTGCAGCAGCGACCCGAGCACGATGCCCTGGCAGAACGCTGCGAGCGCTGAACCGCCAATGAAAGCGAGATCCCAGGCGTGCTGGGTTCGAGTGGCCTTGGCCCGCAACTCGAAGGCCGCCCCGCGGAAGATCAGGCCCACGACCATCAGGATGAGGGGCAGATAGTTCGCCGGCAGGAGTGTCGAATAGACCACCGGGAACGCCCCGTAAAGCCCGGCGCCGCCGAGCACGAGGAACGTTTCGTTACCGTCCCACACCGGTGCGATCGTATTGAGCATGACTTGCCGATCGCCTTTCTCCTCGAAAAATGGAAACAGCAGGCCGATGCCGAGATCGAATCCGTCCAGCATCACGTAAATGAAAACGCCGAGTCCGATGATCGCGGCCCACACGACGGGAAGATCGATTTGCATGGTGCTCACTCCCGTTCCAGCGCATCGAGCGCGCGATTGTTCAATACGGGATGCCTGCGGGACGCGCGGCTTTCCACATGCGCCTCCGGCCCACGTTTCATCATCTTCATCATGTAATAGACCCCCATGCCGAACACGAGGAAATACACCAGTACGAAGATCAGCAACGAAACGCCTGCCTGCTGGGCGCTGATCGGCGAGAGCGAGTCTTCAGTGCGCAAGACGCCGTAGACCGTCCAGGGTTGGCGGCCGACCTCCGTCGTGATCCACCCGGCCAATAGCGCGATGATTCCAGACGGCCCCATGCACAGCACAAAAACCTGATACCACCGGGTCTCGTAGAGACGGCCACGCACTCTCAGCAGCAGTCCGAGCAGCGCGGTCAACAGCATCAACAGCCGAGACCCGCCATGACCCGGAACGTCCAGAATACGATCGGCGAATACGGGCGATCTCTCGCGGGGAACTCCTTCAGGCCACGGATCTCTCCGTCCCAGCTATGGGTCAGGATGAGGCTGCCCAAATGCGGTATCTGGATCGCGTAACGCGTCACCTCCGCGTTCATGTCGGGCAGACCGATCAGGTTCAGCGCGGTGCCACCGTGCTCGGTTTCCCACAGGCCTTCGATCGCGGCGATCTTCGCAGGCTGATATTCACGTGTATTGAGTCCATGCGCGTCGCCGATGAAAATCTGTATCGGCGTCAGCAGAAGCAGGATCCACAGCGCCATCGAAAAACTGCGCGTGACCGGCTTGTCGCGCCGGCCATGCAACAGATGCCACGCACCGCAAGCGGCCACGATAAAACCCGCTACGATAAACGCGGCGATGGTCATGTGCGCAAGGCGATAGGGAAACGACGGATTGAAAATCACCTTCATCCAGTCGACCGGTACGATGCGGCCATTTTCGACGGCGAAACCTTGCGGCGTCTGCATGAAGCTATTCGACGCGAGAATCCAGAACGTGGAAATGAGCGTACCCACCGCGACCATGAGCGTTGCAAAGAAATGCGCGCGAGGACTGACTCGCTGCCAGCCGAACAGCATGACGCCGAGAAAGCCGGCCTCGAGAAAGAACGCAGTCAGCACTTCATAGGTCAGAAGCGGTCCTGTGATGTTTCCCGCAACGCTGGAAAACCCACTCCAGTTGGTGCCGAACTCATAGGCCATCACCACGCCCGAGACCACCCCCATTCCGAAGCCGACCGCGAAGATCTTCGACCAGAACAGGAACATCTCCTTGTAGGCAACGTCGCCAGTCAACAACCAGCGCCATTCCAGCACGGCCAGAAAACTCGCCATGCCGATGCTGATCGCTGGGAAAACAATGTGGAACGAAACCGTGAACGCAAACTGCAACCTGGCAAGGTGGAATGCATCGAAGATTTCCATGATTGATCAATGGCTCCAGGTGATAACGGCATTTGCGTCAAGACGGACGCCATGTGACGGCGGAACGGCCAGGCGGCTCATCGAGCGCGACAACGCAAGGCGACGGGTCAAGCTCGCTCCAGGTCAAGTTTCCACTGAACGCAGAACATGCACGGGAACAGACTTGTACGAAGGCGTGCCGCTCTCCTTGTCAATGAAGTCGAGAGGCACCAGCACGTTCGCCTCCGGATAATAAGCCGCCACCGAGCCCGGCGCGATGTCGTACGCAATTGCCGTGATGTTCTTCAGGCGAAGCTGCCTGCCGGCTGAAATGGTTTCAATGTCGACCAGATCACCATGTTCGAGTCCACGTTCGGCAAGATCTTCTTCGTTCATGAACAGCACGTCACGCCGGCCGAACACGCCTCGATAACGATCGTCCAACGCATAGATGGTGGTGTTGTACTGGTCGTGACTGCGGATCGTGATGAGACGTAGAACATTTTCAGCGCCGAGAACGTCCGCATCTTCCTTCACTCCGCCGTATACCGAGAATATCGCTTTTCCTGACGGCGTGGGCCACACGCGTTCGGTCGGCGGAAGCGGCATGCGGAATCCTCCCGGCGTTCTAATGCGTTCATTGAATGCCTCGAATCCCGGCACCGTCTGCTCGATCAGGTCCCGAATCCTGTCGTAGTCGGCCACCAGGTCCGGCCATGCGACCTTGCTGTTCGGCAACGTTGCGCTGGCGATACCCGCGACGATCGCCGGCTCGGATAGCAAGTGTTCGGACGCGGGCGTGAGTTTCCCGGACGAGGCATGAACCATCGACATGGAATCCTCGACGGTAATGGATTGCCGGCCGGTTGCCTGCACATCGAGTTCCGTGCGGCCCAGAACAGGCAGCAGGTACGTTTCCTTTGCCACCAGCAGATGCGAACGATTGAGCTTGGTGCCGAGGTGAACGCTCAGATCGAGCTTGGCCATGGCGGGAAAGGACTGCTCGGAATCGGGCAGCGCAACCGCGAAGTTTCCGCCCAGGCAAATCAGTGCCTTGGCCGTGCCGGCGATCATCGCCTGCATCGACTGGACGGCATCGTGCCCGTGCGCCTGCGGCGGCGTGAATCCGAATACATCTTCAATCTGCTTGAGGAAGGTGCCGGACGGCTTTTCGGTGATGCCGACCGTGCGGTTGCCCTGCACGTTGGAATGCCCGCGCAAAGGACAGATGCCCGCGCCGGGTTTGCCGATGTTACCGCGCAATAACAACAGATCAGCAATCAGACGAACATTGGCGGTGCCTTTGTTATGCTGGGTAACGCCCATTCCGTAAGTGACAATGGTCGCATTCGATTTTGCATAGGCAATGGCGACCTCCTCGAGATCTTCACGGGTAAGTCCGCTTGCTTTTTCGATATCGTCCCATGAGGTCGCTTCCAGATCGGCGGCAAACGCCTCGAAACCTTGGGTATGCTTTGAAATGAACTCGTGGTCCAGGACGGTGTTGCCCCGTTCCGCGTCCATCTGCAGAAGCGCTTTCATGATGCCCTTGAGGGCGGCCGCGTCTCCCCCTGCGTCGAGCTGAAAATAGGTCGACGCGATCCGGGTCGATCCGAAGGTCGCCATTTCGATGACGCTCTGCGGATCCGCGAAGCGCTCGAGCGCGCGCTCGCGCAGCGGATTGAACACGATGATCGGGACGTTGCGCCGCGAGACTTCGTGGAGTGTCCCCATCATGCGCGGGTGATTCGTCCCGGGATTGTGGCCGATCGAGAGAATGAGTTCGGTCGAGTCGAAGTCGTCCAACGATACCGTGCCTTTGCCGATACCGATCGACTGAGGCAACCCGACGCTGGTCGGCTCATGGCACATGTTCGAGCAGTCGGGGAAATTGTTCGTCCCATATTCGCGCGCGAACAACTGGAAGAGGTAGGCGGCCTCGTTCGACGCCCTGCCTGACGTATAGAACTCGGCCTCGTTGGGCGAGGCCAACCCTCGAAGAACTTCACCGATGCGAGCGAACGCGTCCTCCCATTCGACAGCCCTGAACTTGTCCGTGGTGCGGTCGTAGACGAGGGGATGCGTCAGCCGGCCGAGATCCTCCAGTTCGAAATCCGTTCGTTGCAACAGCGACGACACCGTGTTGTTCTCGAAGAACTCCGGCGTCACCCGCTTGGTCGTCGCTTCCCACGTGACCGCTTTAGCGCCGTTTTCGCAGAACTGGAACGTGGACTTGTGCTCCTTGTCCGGCCACGCGCAACCCGGACAATCGAAGCCGTCAGGCTGATTGGTCCGCAGCAGCGTGATCGGCGCCTCGATGCTTTCCATCTGTGTCCGGACGGCTTGAGCTGTCGCGCGGAGCGCCCCCCAACCTCCGGCGGGTCCGTCATACGGGCGGATTCCCGGAACTTCGCGTCGCGTGGTCATATGAGACTCCATGAACTGCCCCAGGAAACCTGGAGACTGTCTTGCTTGGGGATTACGCCGCATCACGGCGTAAGGCGTGGATACCGGTTCAGTCTAGTTGGATTGATGCGCCGCGAAAGGTACAGATCGAACCGGGGTCGGAGAGCACAGTGCAATGACACCGCCGCCTGCATCCATCAGGCCGGGAGCCCGCGCACCATCAGCGATGACGCAGCGGCTTCTCTCCCGGCTTGTCGCGCACGTCACTCCTTTGAGTCGGTGCTTTCAGTTTGTTCAGGGTTGCCTGGCTGTCTGGAGGTTTTTTTCCTGGCACGTCCGTTATCGCCTTTACCGCTTTTCTCTTTGGGATGTGCCTCGCTCCTGCTGAACTTCACTTCGCCATTTTCCTTGTCATAGCTGACCTCGACGCTGTCGCCTGATTTCAGGCGATCGCCGAGAATCTCCTTCGCGAGCCGCGTTTCCAGTTTCTGGCGAATCTGACGCTTCAACTCGCGCGCGCCGAACTCCGGCCGATAGCCGGCGTCGGCGAGGTGATCAACAACCGATTCGTCGATTTTGAGCGTAATGTCCTGCGCGGCCGCGGTGCGCACTACCCGTTCGAGCTGGATCGACACGATCGAGCGGATATTCTCGCGAGACAGCCCATGGAATACGATGATCTCGTCGATCCGATTGAGGAATTCGGGACGGAAATGGCCCTTGAGCACCCCCATCAATTCTTCGCGGACCTCTTTCTCCGGTTGGCGATCGGCCTCGGGTTTCTCGAGGTTTTCCATGATGATCGATGCGCCGAGATTGCTCGTCGCAATGATGATCGTGTTGCTGAAGTCCACCACGCGGCCCTTGCCGTCGGTAAGCCGCCCGTCGTCGAACACCTGCAGCAGCACGTTGTTCACGTCGGGGTGAGCCTTCTCGATCTCGTCGAGCAGAATCACGCTATACGGGCGTCGCCGGACGCGTTCGGTCAGTTGGCCGCCCTCGTCGTAACCCACGTAGCCAGGAGGCGCGCCGATCAGCCGGGCGACCGCGTGACGCTCCATATACTCGGACATGTCGATGCGGATGACCGCCTGCTCGTCGCCGAACACCGTTTCCGCCAGCGCCTTCGCGAGTTCGGTCTTGCCGACACCAGTGGGTCCGAGGAACAGGAACGTCGCGATAGGCCGATTGGCCTGGCCGAGGCCCGCACGCGACAGCCGCACGGCGTCGCTCACGGCGATCACCGCATCGTCCTGGCCGACCACCCGCTCGCGAAGCTTGTTCTCCATATCGATCAGCTTCTGGCGCTCTTCCTGTGTCAATTCCGTGACCGGAATACCGGTGAGACGCGACACGACCTCGGCGATCGACGCCACCGTCACTTCGAGCGTTTCCGAGCCGGTCTTGCGCTGCCACGCCTCGGTCTTCTCATCGAGCTTCGCCTGCTTCTCGCCAATCCGTTCCTCGAAAGACTTCGCCTCATCGAAGCGCTTGCGCGACGATGCATAGTCCTGCTCGCGCTTGAGCTGGACGATTTCGGCTTCGAGCTCCTGCATCTCGGCGGGCCGCGAAGTCGCACCGATGCGCACGCGCGCCGCCGCCTGGTCGATCAGGTCGATGGCCTTGTCAGGCAAAAAACGCGATGTAATGTAGCGGTCCGAGAGTTCCGCGGCGGCCACGAACGCATCGTCGGCGAAAGTCACCTGGTGGTGCGCCTCGAGCGTGTCGCGAAGGCCGCGCAAAATGACGATGGTCTGCTCGACCGTCGGCTCGGGCACCAACACCGGCTGGAAGCGCCGCTCGAGCGCAGCGTCCTTTTCGATGTACTTCTGATATTCGTTGAGGGTCGTCGCGCCGATCAGACTGAGTTCGCCACGCGCCAGCGCGGGTTTGAGCACGTTCGCGATGTCGAGACCGCCTTCGCCGCCGCCTTGCCCCGCGCCGACGATCGTATGCAACTCGTCGATGAACAGAATGAGTTCGGCCTGCTTGGCCGTGACTTCATCGATCAGTTGCTTGGCACGCTCCTCGAATTCGCCGCGATACTTCGCGCCCGCCACCATCGAGTTGATGTTCACCTCGATGAGCCGCTTGCCGCGAAGAACCTCGGGTATGTCACCGTTAATGATGCGCTGCGCGAGCCCTTCGACGATCGCGGTCTTGCCTACGCCCGGCTCGCCGATCAGCACGGGATTGTTCTTCTTGCGCCGCGCGAGCACTTCTATCGTGCTCTCGATTTCCTGCGCCCGGCCGAATACCGGGTCAAGCTTGCCCTGACGCGCCAATGCCGTGAGGTCGCGCCCGAACTTGTCGAGCGTGGGCGTGCCGCTCGGCGTGTCGACGCGGCCGTCTTCCGCGCCTTTACCCACGACTTTCACGACCTTCTGCCGCAACGCCTCCGGCGTCACGCCATACTTCTTCAGCAGTGCGCCGGCGATACTGTCCGGCACGGCCGACAGGCCGATCAGCAGATGCTCCGGACCGACATAGGAATGCCCCAGATCGCGCGACGCCTGGAACGCGTATTGGAACGCCTTTTTCAGGCGAGGCGAGATCGTCATCTTCTCGATCGGCGCGTCGGGATCGCCGGCTCCCTTTTGCGCGTGCTGATCGATATATCCTTTGATGTCTTGCGGCGAGAGCTTGAGTTCCTTCAGCAGCGCGGCGCATACATCGGTGTCCGCGAGCACGTAAAGCAGATGCTCCGTGTCGAGTTCGTTGCGGCGAAGCTCGTGCGCCTTCTCCGCGGCGCGCTGCAGCAATTCGAGCGTCTGTTCGCTGAACGCGTCGGTTACATTGACGGACTCGCGTGGCACCTCGGCGGCGAACTCCTCCTCTTCGTCGTGCGCTTCTTCGCCGCCCAAGCCGCCGAAGAAGCGCGACAGACCGCCGCCTCCCAGTAGCGAATCGAACGGGTTGAGCATGCTTTGATGCCGCATCAATTGACGGTAGTCGTAGTCGCAGATCGACATCGATTTCCGCTCGCCGTTCTGCACAACGGTCACACGGGCGACAGCGGGACGGGCATGACAGATTTCGCAAAGGGCTGGCATCGTATACTCACCTTTATCAGTTAAAGCACTCGTCTTTTCCAACGTTGCGGGACGCGTTCATTTGATTTGCGAATACTCCAGACATTTGCCGCCCGTCATTGCTTATGGCCGTGGGGCTGAGACTGATGCGTCGCTTGTCGGCATTGGAAATGTCAGCGTCTTGCGCAGATGAGACGCACGACCGTGTCGGCATGGCTCGTGTGGCCGATCGACCGGTGCCCGCCAGGATGTAGCTCGAAGTCGCCGCAAGGGCCCCTGAAGTCGAGCAAGCTGCGGGCAGCGGAACAGCGCTCGACCTGCGACCCGGCGGTACTGGAGACTGGGGCAAGCTCGCGATGCAGGGTCCGCATAACGAACCCCAAACACGCGCTTAAATTCTATGGACGGATCGTGAATAAGTGAATATCGGTTTTTCCGATGATATGAATTGGCGACACACCGTCACCGTCGAGCCTGTATGCTTCAGCCGGAACGTTGCACTATTATTGGCGCAAGCGGCTATCCAGGGAGTTCATCATGCGAATCCAGACATCGTTTCTATTCGATCTCGACGGAACACTCGTTGATAGCGTGTATCAGCATGTGCTGGCCTGGAAAGAGGCGCTCGACAGCGAAGGCATTCCATTGTCGGTCTGGCGAATTCATCGCAAGATTGGCATGAGCGGCGGCCTCTTTACCAACCAGCTTTTGCGGGAAACGCACCACGAAATCAGCGCGGAGTTGGGCGAGCGGCTTCGCCGCGCTCACGCTGCCGCCTATCAACGACTGCGCGCCCAGGTGTGCCCACTGCCGGGCGCTCGAGACCTGCTGGACGCGCTGACCCAGGCCGGAACGCCGTGGGCCGTGGCAACCAGCGGCCGCATGGAAACCGCGGCGATCAATCTGGAGGCGCTGGGCGTGGATCCGGCGAAGGCCGTTGTCGTCACGCGCGACGACGTCAAATACGCGAAGCCGGACCCGGACCTGTTCATTGCCGCCGCCGAGCGCCTCGGCGTACCGATCGAGCAAGCGGTCGTGGTTGGCGACAGTATCTGGGACATGCTCGCCGCCCAACGGTGCCGCGCGCTCGGCGTCGGATTGTTGTCGGGCGGATACGGCACCGATGAACTGGAGCGCGCAGGCGCGCTGCGAGTCTATGACGATCCCGCCGACCTGCTGGACCATCTGGACGAGGTTGCCGCGCGGCCATGAATCCTCGGCATGGCCGTGACTCGCCAGTCTCGCGGCCTCGCTCCTCGTCAATGGTCAAATGCGCCGGTGGCGCTTCGCTCAAAGTGCCGCGTCCTCATGAATCACACGCCCAACTCCTGGAATGCGTGGCCATTGGCCTCGAGTCCCTTCAGGATGTCAGGTGATAGCTCGCTTTCCCACACGTGCCCCTCGAATTGCCACTCATCCTGGTGAACAAGGTCGGGGAGCCCCGCTCCCGTACGCACATAGAGCCCAAGCGTCGGCTTCTTCAGGTTGATGTAGAAATCGAATTCCTGCATTTTCGACACCCCATGCCAGGTACGTTTTCGTACTGTCAGTCCAGCCGGTACGGAAAAACGAATTAAACCCCATGCTCAGAGTCGCATTTTACGCGTCCCGCGTCTATGCCAAAACACACGGTCGCACCGCTCAAGCGAGCCGAGCATCGGCTATCGAATTGCGTTTCGGCACGCCTGGCCGGGCATTTCTGCAGGCAACGGCCGTCGTCTCATGATCCCGCTATTCACCGTTGTCCCCGCGACCACTTGTGCCAGACCGCCCAGCTCCAGGCATCCGCTCCCAGTCTGAAACCGGATCCCGATTTTTCGGGCGCACCTGTCTTTACGCGACCTTGCCACCTCTCGCCACCGCATCCGCGGCCCCTGTCGTATGGTAGGCATGAGACAGATGCTTACGCATGCGCTCGGCGGCAGCCGGCATGTCGTTCGCGAGAATCGCGTCGATGATCTCCAGGTGTTCGTTGCACCACTCCCGAATCCGCTTGCGATTCACGTAACCCTGAAATTCGAGCAAACGGCGCAATCGGTTCTGCTGCTGCATCGACTGATGCATGAACACGTTCCCACTGTATTCGGCAAGCATCTCGTGAAAGTTGGCATCGGTTTCGAACACCTGCTTCGGCGTCGCACCGTTGAGACCGAGTTGCGAGGTCAGGAAGATATGTTCGCGCCGGCACCGCTCCAGTGCGGAGCGGTCCGGCGAAAAAGTGGGCAATAGCAGGCCGGCCGGCTCCAGCGTCAAACGGAAGTCGTAACTGTTCTTCAAGGTGAGCGCGGAGTCGAGCGAGGGCTGAAAGCTCCAGCCATGCCCCTTGTTACGCACGATCAGGCCATCCTCCGACAGACGCGACAAGGCTCGCGTCATCGTTACCCGGTCCACCTCGTAGCGCTGCGCGATATCCGTCTGCGTGAGCGACGCCGGGATCAGACCCGCCAGGCGGTCTGTCACGAGGCGGTTGTACAGATCCTCGTCGCCTGACGTGGGCAACTCCAACTCGATGCGGTGCAGGCCGTCCGCGGGACGCGTCAGAAAGAACCCCTGATTCTTTCGCGCCTCGATCACGCCGAGCGACTCGAGCAACGTCATGGCCGCTCGCACCGGCGTGCGCGACACCCCGAGCAGGTCCGCCAGTTGTTGTTCACGCAGGTGATGCCCTACCTCGAACCTTGCTTCCTGAATGAGATCCAGGATCTGTTTGGCCAACAGATGGGCTCCCTTGCCCGCCCTTTTTGTCATTGCACCGTCCCCTCGAATTGATCTGTAGAAGAATATCAAAAAATACAAATTTCAAATACCGATCGCCTGCCGGATCAGCCGCATTTCCATCAAATCTCCTTCCTTACAAGGGAATTAATCCTTGACCTGCCATTTTTCGCTTTGTATAAAACGACACAATACATACAAACTGTAGTTCGCATTGGAGTTGAGCATGTCACTACACCTACTCCTCGAGTACCTGATCTCGAGAGATTTCCTCCACGGCGCGGCGCTCACGCTTGCCCTGACCGTCATCTCGCTTGGATTCGGCATGCTGATCGGCCTTATGCTGGCGTTGCTGCAGGGCACGCGCAGCCAGATCGCGAAGACCTTCGCGTTCGCTTATTTGTGGTTGTTCCGCGGCACGCCCGTGCTGTTCCAGATCATCTTCATCTACAACGTGCTGCCGTCCTTCGGCATCCGGTTCAGCGCGTTTGTCTGCGCGGTGCTCGCGCTGTCGCTGAACGAGGGCGCGTTCATGTCGGAGATCTTCCGCTCCGGTCTGCAAGCCGTGAAGCAGGGGCAACGCACGGCCGGGTTCGCGCTGGGCATGACGCGCGCCAAGGTGTTCCGCCACATCGTCGTGCCGCAGGCGCTGCGGGTCGTCCTGCCGCCTGTCGGCAATCAGATGATCGGCATGCTCAAGCTGAGCGCCCTCGTCTCGGTGATCGCCGTGCAGGAGTTGCTGCTCGTCGCCGATCAGGCCGCGAGTGCGAACTTCCGTTACCTGGAAGCGCTGACCGCCGCCGGGATCTACTACCTCGCGCTCACCACGCTGTTCATGGTGCTGCAGGGATGGATGGAGCGCGCGCTGGATCGCAAGCGCAGGACCACCACCCGCCGCATGTCTTTCGCCGAACGCCTGCTTGGCACTTCGCAATCCCTCGTTCGCTAAAAGGATGCCCATGTCTACCGGCGCCGCCCTCCCCCTGCTGAAGATCAGCCGTATCGACAAGAGCTACGGCGACACGCAAATTCTCAGGAGCTGTTCGATCGATGTCGCGCCGAAGGAGACGATCGTGATCGTCGGCCCTTCAGGGTCCGGCAAATCCACGCTGCTGCGCTGTATCAATCTGCTCGAGACGGTTGACGCCGGCAACATTCTGTTCGAAGGCCGCGACCTCGCGCGCGAGCGGAAAACCGAACATCTGGTGCGCCAGCGAATCGGCATGGTGTTTCAGAACTTCGAGCTGTTTTCCCATCTGTCGGCCGTCGAAAACGTGATGCTCGCGCCGATGACGGTGCTGGGCATTTCGCGCCACGACGCACATGACCTCGCACTCGGCCTCTTGACCAAGGTGCGCCTGCGCGAGCGCGCCGATCACTTTCCGGACCAGCTTTCGGGCGGCCAGCAGCAGCGCGTCGCAATCGCACGCGCGCTGGCGATGAAGCCGAAGGTCATGCTGTACGACGAGCCCACCTCGGCGCTCGATCCGGAGATGGTCAGCGAAGTACTGGACGTCATGGCCGAACTGAGCGCGGAAGGCATGACAAGCCTCGTCGTGACCCACGAAATGGGGTTTGCGCGCCGCGCCGCCGACAAGATCGTCTTCATGGACGCGGGCGAGGTCATCCTGACCGAGACCAGCGAACAATTCTTCAACGGCTCCACGCACGAGCGCGCGCGCCGATTTCTTGACCAGATCCTGCACTAACCCGGAACACTCATGCCCATCCAACCCGATCTGTCCCGCATGAAGCGGGACCTGACTGCGCTTGTCGGTATCAATACGGAAAACCCGCCCGGCCGTGAAATCGAGGCCGCGCAACTCGTGGAGCGTCTGCTCGCCAGCGAAGGCTTCGACCTGTCGCTCAGCGAATACAAGCCGGGCCGCGCCAACGTGATGGCGCGACTGGAAAACGGCCCCGGCCCGACGTTCGCATTCAACACTCACCTCGATGTCGTACCGGCGGGCGACGGCTGGACATCCGATCCGTTTGTCCTGCGTGAAACGGACAACCGCCTGTACGGCCGCGGCGCATGCGATGCGAAAGGTCCGCTGACAGCAATGATCGAAGCGATGCGCATGCTGGCAGCGGACCGCTCCAGTTGGTCGGGCACGCTGCTCGGCGTTTTTACCGCCGACGAGGAAATCGCCAGCGAAGGCGCGAAGTTCTATGCGGCCGGCCGGCCCAAAGTCGATTTCGTGGTGGTCGGCGAGCCGACCTCGAACGCGACTTTCTCGGCCCACAAAGGCAGCCTCCGGCCTCTCGTGCGGGTGCACGGCGTCACGGCGCATTCCGGCACGCCGCATCTCGGCGACAACGCAATCTATCGCGCCGCCCAACTGCTCAAGCTGATCGAAGGGCATCACGAGAACGAAGTGCGCTGCCGCTGCCATCCGCTGGTCGGTTCGGCTAGCCTGACGGTGACCCGCGCGCTCGGCGGCCACGCGGACAACGTCGTGCCCGGCGCCTGCGATCTGCTGCTCGACCGTCGCATGGTGCCCGGCGAACTCGAAGAGGACGTCAAGCGGGAAATCGCGCAGCTTCTCGAAGTCGCGCGCGAGCAGTTCGGTGTGCGAGCGGAAGTCCTCGAATATCGCCCCACCACAGGCGGCGCGACCGAAACCGCGCTCGACTCGAAAATCGTTCAGGCGAGCCTCGCGGCGTGCCGCGCGCACGGCACGGCCGAGCCGGGGCCGTTCGGCTTCCAGGGCGGCTGCGATCTCGTGCATTTCCGCAGCGTCGGCGCGGCCGGCGTCGTGATCGGCCCGGGCACGCTCGAAGTTGCACACAAGCCGGACGAGTTCGTGCCGATCGACGAGCTGCTCGCGTCGAGCCTGATCTATCGGGACGTCGCGCTCGAGATGATGAAAAAGGGCGGCTGACGATCGTGCTAGCCACCCTTCACCGCGCCTCGCTTCACTACGGCGACGGCCTCACGCTGCACACCGCGGCGTCGGGCAGCGTCGGACACCTGGACGCGCTCTATCTGCGGCTCGTCGAACGGGACCACGTGGGCATCGGCGAAGTGCGGATCAACATCGCCTATCTGAACGGCCTTGCACCGGAAACGGTCGTCGCCGACGCACACGCCGCGCTCGCGCGGATCGACTGGCGGCGCGATGCACGCGCGCTCGTCGAAACGTCCGGCGAGTGGCTCACACGCTTCTGCGCGCCCGTGCGCATGATGATCGACAGCGCGTTGCGCGATCTGTACGCCCGGCAGCGCGGCATCGGCGTCGCGCAGATGTTCGGCGCGAACGGCGAACAGGCGCCCATGTGGCGCTCGAACCAGACGCTGTTCTGGTCGTCGGACGAAACCATGCTGGCCCGCGCCGCCCGCTATCTCGAACGCGGCTTCAACGACCTGAAACTACGCGTGGCGATCGGCGCATTCGACGACGATCTGCGCCGCATCGACTTGCTGAAAACGCAATTCGGCGATCGCATCACGTTGTCCGTCGATGCGAACGGCCAGTGGCTGCCCGACGAATGTCCGGCGCGCCTCGCCGCGCTTGCCGCGCGCGAGGTCGAATACGTCGAGCAGCCAATCGCAGCCGGCGACTGGACGAGTCTGCGCCGTCTCGCGCAGGCGAGTCCGCTCACCCTGATGCTCGACGAAAGCCTGCAATCGGACGCCGACATCGACACCCTGTGCGGCTTCGCCGGACTACCGGTGGCCGCGCATCTGAAACTCGTGAAACTGGGCGGCATCGCCTCGACGGTCGGCGCTGCACGCCGGCTGAGCGCGGCAGGCATCCCGCTGATGATCGGCCAGATGAACGAAGGCGCCGCCGCGACCGCAGCCGCCCTCCAGGTTTGCTGCGCGACTGCGCCACGCTGGGCCGAACTCTACGGCGCCGATGGCCTGCTCGACGATCCCGTCAGCGGACTTTCGTATCGGACAGGAACGGTCTGCGCCGCAGGCCACACCGGACTCGGCGTCTCGTTCGACGCCGCACTGACCCAAACTCTCTAGACGCTTAGGAAACCATCGACATGCAGACAAGCCAAGGTCCCGCCCAGGGCTGCGAATCGGCCTTCCCGGCCGCGGAATATGCGGACCGTGTCGCCCGCGCACGCGCGTCGCTCGCACAAGCGAACATCGACGCGATGATCGTCACCGGCCCGGAAAACATCTTCTATCTGACCGGGCAGCAGACTCCCGGCTATTACACGTTTCAGGCACTGATCCTGCCCGTCGCGGGCGAACCCGTGTTCGTGATCCGTCAGCTCGAATACTTCAACTTCATCGCCAACACGTATATTTCGGATGCCCAGGTTTACAGCGACGGCGAAAATCCGATCGACGTGCTGGTCAAGGTCATCCAGCAAAAAGGGCTGGCCGGCAAACGCATTGCACTCGACAAGCGCGGCTGGTTCCTGCCGATCGCCGTCTACGAAGCATTGTGCGGCAAGCTCGGCACGATTGCCGACTCGGCCGGCGTGGTCGAACAGCTCCGCGCGGTGAAGTCGGCCGCGGAAATCGAAAAGATCGCCACTGCCGCCGGTTATGTCGATGCCGGCATGCGAGCGGGTCTGGCGGCGGTCAAACCGGGCGCGACCGAAAACACGCTGGTGGCGGCGATGATGTCCGCGGCAATCGCGGCAGGCTCCGAATACGTCGGCATGGAACCGCTGGTGTCGGCCGGCCCGCGCACCGGGGTGCCGCATGGTACGTGGCGCCGTCGCGCACTGGAAGTCGATGCGCCGGCGTTCCTCGAAATGGCCGCATGCCACGACCGCTATCACGCCGCGCTGATGCGTTCGGCGTGGATCGGCAAAGTCCGCCCCGAAGCGCTGGACATGGAGAAGGTCTGCCAGGAAGCGCTGCAAGCCGCGCTCGATGCCATCAAGCCCGGCGCGCCCTGTGAAGCACCGCATCTTGCTTGCCAGCGGGTCATCGATCGCGCCGGCTATACCGACAACTTCAGGAAGCGCACCGGCTATTCGGTCGGCATTTCGTTCGCGCCGGATTGGGGCGAAGGGTCGATCCTCAGTCTCTACACGGGCGTCATGACGCCGCTGCAAGCGGGCATGACCTTTCACATTCCGCCCGCGCTCCGGATCTACGGCGAATTCACCGTCGGCGTCAGCGAAACCGTGGTGGTCACGGAGACCGGCTATCGGTCCCTCGGAACCGTCGAGCGTCCTTTGCTGCGCGTGGCGGCCTAAAACCGCGAGCCGGATACACCAGACAACACGAGGTCACTATGCTTTCCAATCAGCTGGCACCCCGCATGCAACGGGTGCAGCCTTCGCCCACCGCGGTTATCTCCGACAAAGTCAGGCTCCTGCTCGCGAGGGGCAAACCGGTCATCAATCTCGGCGAAGGCGAATTGCACTTCGATACGCCCGCCCATATCAAGCAGGCCGGCATCGCCGCGATCGAACGTGGCGACACCAAGTACACGGCTGTCGCCGGGACGGCGGAACTGCTCAAGGCGATCGTCGACAAATTCGCCCACGAGAACGGCATCCGGTACTCGGCCCAGGAAGTCATCGCCGGGACCGGCGCAAAGCAGCTCATCTTCAACGCGCTTCTCGCGACCATCGCGCCCGACGACGAAGTCCTGATCTGCGCGCCCTACTGGGTGTCTTACCCGGACATGGTCGCGCTCGCCGAAGGGCGGGTGCGCGTGCTGCCGAGCACGCCTGAAACAGGCTGGAAGTTGCAGCCGGACGTGTTGCGCGCCGCCATCGGCCCGAGGACCCGCTGGCTGATCCTCAATTCGCCGAACAATCCGTCCGGCGCGGTCTACACGCACGACGAACTGAAAGCGCTGACGGACGTGCTGGTCGAACATGAACACGTATTGCTGATGGCCGACGACATCTACGAGCACGTGCGCTACGACGAACGTTTCTATACGCCGGTACAGGTCGAGCCGCGGCTGCGCGAACGCACGCTAACCGTCAATGGCGTCTCGAAGGGATATTCGATGACCGGCTGGCGCATCGGCTACGCGGGCGGCCCCGCCTGGTTGATCCGTGCGATGCAGACGCTGCAATCGCAAAGCACGTCGAATCCGAGCACGATCTCGCAGGCAGCCGCGATGGCCGCGCTGCGCGGCGGCACGGCCTTCATGTCCGATTGGCTCACCGCGCTTCAGGTCAATCGCCAGATGGTGCTTGCAACGGTCGAACGATGCCCCGGACTGCATTGCGCAGCGTCCGAAGGCGCGTTCTATGCGTTCGTGAACTGCGCGGGCGTGATCGGAGCGAGCGCGCCGGACGGGACCGTTCTGAGCACGGATCTCGACTTCGCCAACTACCTGCTCGATGCCGCGCACGTCGGGGTGGTGCACGGGAGCGCTTTCGGCGTGGAGAATCACATCCGGATCGCGTACGCGGTGCCCGCGCAGACCTTGCAGGAGGCGTGCGGCCGGATCGAGGCCGCCTGCGCCGCGCTGGTGCGCTCGCCGGTCGAGACCAGCGGCCGCTAGCTGCAGCTGACGCGAGGCATCGCCGGCCCGGTAAGGCCCCACGCCGACGCAGCAACACGTGACGCGCGCTCACCCGATCTGCGGAGACCCCGATGCTGTACCTCGTTGAAGACGATGCCGACACGCCAGCACACTACGGCGCACAGGCCGCGATTCTGGCCGATGCAGTCGGCGCGACATTGCAGCACCTCACTGCCCGCTTCGACGAAAACCGTTTCCCCGACGCGGTTCAGCACGTGACCGCGGACGGCGCGCTCGTACCGAGCGGCCTGATCTGGAGCGAACGCCTGAGCGGGCGGCCGGTTACCACGGCACGCAGCGTCGAAGACCTGATCGCGAGCGCGGCAAACGCGGCCGTGATCGTGCCGGTCCATCCCGGCACCGAGGGCGGGCTCGCAAGACTCGACGCACTATCGGCCCTCGCGGCGCGCAGCCATGTCGCGGCCGTTCGCTATCGCGTGATGCGCGCACGCGGCCTCACCGAAACAGTCGAGCAGTCAGGCACCCGCGGCGTGACGAGGGTCGTCACGCAGGCGCAGCAGGACCGGTTCGGCCGCTGGACATGGAGCGCGCCGCACGCGCAACGTGAACCGGGTGCGGCCGTCTCAACAACCGACGCCCGCAAGCACACGGCGAGCGCCAGCGTGCACATCGCGCTGATCGGGCGCGAAGCCGATCAGCGCGACAGTTACCCCGCCACGCTGGCCGCACTGGCGGACGCGGCCGACGCGCAAGCGATCAGCATGAAGGTCAGCTTTGTCGCGCCGCACGACCTGAACAACGCGAGCGCAGCTGAGGCGCTTGGCGCTTTCGAAGGTATCGTCCTGCCGGGCGGCGCCGACATGACCCGCGTACCGGGACAGATTGCGGCAGCGACATACGCATGGCTCTCGTCGAGACCTGTCGTCGGTCTATGTCTCGGCATGCAGTCGATGGTCACCGCGGTCGCA
>DASPZL010000006.1:0-5167 GCA_035636295.1 Paraburkholderia sp. | reverse complement strand
AATCAGGCGTCCGCGCAGTTTTCCCTTCATCCGCTTCACGTAGCGTGGCGCTTCGGTCATGTGGACCACCATCAACTCACGTACCTTCTCGACGTTACGCTCACGCGCTGCCTTGGTAATCGCCTTGTGTATCTTTACGTTAGCCTGACCGAACCGTTCGTGTTCGGCTTGCGGCGTGTCGTTACGAAACTCGATCAGTTGCCGGATCATTTCGTTGATGAGCTCACAACTGAAACGCAGGAACGGGTTCGGATTCGCCGCAGCGAGGATGTCGTGAAAATTGACGTCCTCCTGCCGTTGTCGAACGATGTCCTGGCCACCGTGCGACGAAGCCGGCCGATCACAGCACGCAATGCTCGCTTCGAGCGCCTCGAAGTCCTGCTCCGTCAGATGCGGCACCGCTCCCGCCGCCAGTTCCGGCTCCAGCAATTTGCGCACGGTGTAAATGTCGTCGATCGATACGTCCTTGAAGAACAGGTAGTTCTGCAAAAGCTGCAACGTGCGGTCGAGCGGCACCTCCACCACCATGCCGCCGCCGCTCGGACCGGTAGTCACCTTGATCAGACCTTGCACCTCGAGGGACTTCAGCGCCTCGCGGATCGTGCTCTTGCTCACCGAAAAGAGCTGTTGCAGTTCAACCTCGCGCGGCAGCCGGTCGCCCGGTTTCAGGTCCTTTTCCGTGATGAGCCGCTTGATTTCCTCCGCGACCAGATCGCCACGTTTTTGCTGCTTGATCTCAATCGCGGCGCCAGCCTTGGCGCGGTCCATGGCCATATTCGATGCTCCCAGTTTGTCCTGCACGATCTTTGATCAGTCCACCCGCCCTGTCACGGCTAACGGAGATCGCTTCGATGCTGCCAGGAATTTTGCCTTATTGACACTCGAATTTATTGTACATACGATCAAGTCCAACCTATTTATCATGATAAATAGAACAAAGCCGGTGAGGTGAAAAACTTCACGGCGACCAGCAACTCGCGCAGTCGTGCACGCAGTTCGGTCAGTTTCGCAGTCGGTCAGTGCGAGTCTCTTTCTTAAGGAGCGTCATTTTGAATCGCCGAAATATGTTGAAGCTGGCCGCGTTGTCGGCCGTTCCGGGGACGTTGGGATCGCTGGTCGCGCGCAGCGCGTTCGCGCAGGCCGGCACCTTGCAGTTCGCTTGCCCGGTGCCGATGTCGGGTCCGTTCGCCGCAAACGGCAAGTATGCCGACCTCGGCATGAAGCTCGCCATTGAGCAGTACGGCAAGGTCCTCGGCGAACCGCTCGCGTACACCGTGCTCGACACGGAAGGCAAGCCGGCGACGGCAGTGCGTCGCGTGCAGGAAATTGCGCAGCAGAAAAACGCGCGCTTCTTTGCGGGCGGTATTCTGTCCTCCGAAGCATTGGCGATGGGCAAGGAAGTCCAGAAGGCCGACGGCGTTTTCATCACGACGGCCGGCGCGGATGAAATCACCGGCAAGGACTGCAATGACGCGACGTTCCGTTGGTCGGTGCCGACTTACGGTGCAATCGAGCAGACGGTGCGCCCATTGACGCAGATGCTGCCTAAAGCAAAACGCTGGTACACCATTACGCCGCAATACGTTTTTGGCGAGGGTTTGTTGACGGCGGCCAAGGCGATATTCAAGGAGAAGGGCATCGAGCACGTGGGCAACAGTTACCACTCGCTTAACGAAAAGGAATTCAGCGGCTATCTGACGAACGCAGTCGCCGCCAAGCCCGACGTTTTGCTGATCCTGAACTTCGGTTCTCAATCGTCCGATACGCTGCGCCAGGCCGTGAGCTTCGGCATGAAGAACAATTGCACGATTCTGTTGGCGTGGGCGTCCGGCCTCGAGCAGTTCGAATCGCTCGGCGCGGATCTGTGCGAAGGCGTCTATTTCGGCGCGCAGTATTGGCACGACATCGATTCGCCGCTCAATCGCGATCTCGTCAAACGCAGTAAAGCAGCATTCAAGGCGAACCCCAATTACAGTCTCGCAGGCTCCTATATCTGCACGAAGATTCTGCTCGACGGTATCGTGAAAGCGGGCAACGTTGATCCGAAGAAAGTGGTCGCTGCGCTGGAAGGTATGAAATACGACGGTTTGACCGGCCCGGAGGAAGTCCGCAAGGGCGATCATCAAGTGCTGAAGAACTACTATCTGTTGAAGGGCAAGGCGAAGAACAAGATGAAAAACGCCGACGACTACGCGGATATCGTGAGTTCAGGCCAATCATTCCTGCCGCTCGACAAGACCGGTTGCAAGATGGCTTGATGCCCAAAACGCCGCGCGCGAGCGCAGTGCGGCATGGCACGGCGCGCTCACAGCGGCCCCCTTCGCTACATCTTTAAACGGACGCCATGAACGTTTATCTCCTGCAGATCGTCAACGGCATCGGAGTGGGGATGCTGTATTTCCTGCTCGCAGTCGGCTTGTCGATTGTGTTCGGCCTGCTGCGTTTCGTGAATTTTGCGCACGGTGCGTTCTATCTGCTCGGCGCCTACTTCTGCTATCAGGCGATGCAGTGGTCGATGAGTTTCTGGACCGCGCTCGTGGTCGTGCCGATCGTCGTCGGCGCGCTTGCATGGGTCGTAGAGAAACTGATTTTGCGGCACGTCTACGCGCAACAGCACGAGTTTCATATTCTCGTGACGGTGGGTCTCGCACTCGTCGTGCAGGAATGCGCGATCCTCGTATGGGGTCCGCTCGGCGACAACGTGCCGGTCCCCGACGTGCTCAATGGCGTGGTGATCTGGGGCAGCTTCGTGTATCCGAAGTACCGTCTGTTCGTGATCGGCTTCACGGCGGTGTTGGCTGCGCTCCTGTGGTGGGTGTTAGAGGGAACGCGTCTCGGTAGCGCGGTGCGAGCCGGCAGCGAATCGACGGAGATGGTGTCGCTGCTCGGCATCAATGTGTTGCGCGTTTTCAGCCTTGTGTTCGCGCTCGGCGCCGCAACCGCCGCGTTGGCAGGTGTGCTCGCCGCGCCGATTCGCGGCGTCGATCCGTTCATGGGCATCGAAGCGTTGAGCGTCGCGTTCGTCGTGGTCGTGGTTGGCGGGATGGGCAATTTTCTCGGTGCGCTGGTTGGCGGCTTGTTGGTGGGGATCGTGCAAAGCGTGATGAGTACGTTGTGGCCCGAAGGCGCGCGGTTGATGATCTACGTCGCGATGGCTGCCGTCCTGTTGCTGCGGCCGAACGGTTTGCTCGGGAGGGCGGCATGATCGACACGTCCAAGCCAATCGTGCGAAGCGCTGCATCAGCAGTGACTCAACCGGCTGCAAAGCACTCGCTGCATCGCTATCGCTTTCTGCTGCTTGCGCTGCTGGTCGTATGCGTACTGCCGCTGACGTTGCGCTCCGGATCACTCGCCACTGAGGTACTGGTATTCGCTCTCGCCGCACTCGGCTGCAATCTGCTGCTCGGCCACACGGGCCTGCTGTCCTTCGGGCAGGGCATATTCTTCGGACTCGGCAGCTATTGCGTGGGCCTGGTTCTCACTAAAACGGCATTGCCCGTGCCGGTAGCGTTGCTCGCGTCGGTCGTGATCGGCGCGGCTGCTGCTGCGCTGGTCGGCTGGTTTTCGATCCGTCAGCGCGGTACGTACTTCGTCATGTTGACGCTAGCATTTGGACAGTTGTTCTATTTCCTCGCCTACACCACGCCCGATCTGACCGGCGGCGACAACGGCTTGCTCGACATCCCGCGTCCCGCGCTCGGACTGTTCGGCAAAACCCTCGTGCCGTTGACCTCGCCATGGCAATATTACGGCTTCGTCGCAGTGCTATTCCTCGTGGTTTTCTGGCTGCTGATGCGCGTGTCGCATTCGGTATTCGGCCGCACGTTGCTCGCCATTCGCGACAACGAGGCGCGCGCGGCCGCGGTCGGCTACGACGTCAAACGCTTCAAGCTCATGGCGTTTGTGATCTCCGGCGCGGTGACGGGCCTCGCCGGCGCGCTGCATGCGCTGATGACCGGCATCGCGCCGCTGTCCAACATCGACTACCACACGAGCGAGATGATCCTCGTGATGACGGTGATCGGCGGCACGGGCAACCTGTTCGCATCCGTATTGGGCGCGGCGTTTTACGTTTTGTTCGCCGATTGGCTCTCGACGCTGTGGCCGCGCTGGCTGTTGCTGCTCGGCATCGTGCTGATCGCCGTCAGCCTGTTCATGCAGCGCGGGCTGTGGGGCTTGGGCGAACGCATCTGGCAATCGCTACGCCGCAAGCCATCCGCCGACGCAGGCAACGATGCGGACAACGACGCAGGCAAGGAGCCGGTATGAGCGAAGCCATTCTGCGAGCGAGCGGCGTAGTGAAGCGCTATGGCAAATTCACGGCGCTCTCCGAAGTCAATTTGAGCATCATGCCGCGCACCGTGCATTCGGTGATCGGCCCGAACGGCGCAGGCAAGACCACGTTGTTTCATGTCCTGACCGGCACGGTGCCGATCACCGCCGGAACGATCATGTTCGACGGCCACGACGTCACACACGAGCCCGACCATAAACGTGTACGCCGTGGCGTCGCGCGTTCGTTTCAGGTGACGAGCCTGTTCGCCAATCTGAGCGTGCGTGAAAACCTGCGGCTCGCCGCACAGGGTGTCGACGCGGTTCGCGCATTGAACGCGTGGACACCGCCGCACGGCGCGCTTACGCATGCGGACACCGTCGACAGCGTGCTCGAACGCCTCGCGCTGCAGCGCTTCGGCGAGATGTCGGCGGGCGCGCTGTCGCACGGTCAGCAGCGGAGGCTCGAAGTCGGCATGGCGCTTGCTGCACGACCGAAGGCGATCTTTCTGGACGAGCCGACCTCGGGTATGGGTATCGACGACCTCGACGACATGAAGCAACTGATTCGCGGCCTGCGCGACGATTACACCGTCGTACTGATCGAACACAACATGGGCATCGTGATGGACATCTCCGACACGATCACGGTCATGCAGCAAGGGCGCGTGCTGGTGGAAGGGCGGCCGGACGACATTCGCGGCGACGAGCGCGTGCGCAGCGCCTATCTCGGCAACATGATCACCGGAGGCCGCGCATGATTCTCGACGTGCAGCAGATACACGGTTTCTACGGCAAGAGTCACATCCTGCAAGGCGTCTCGCTGCAAATCAACGACGGCGAAACGGTTACATTATTGGGCCGCAACGGCGCGGGCAAGTCGACCACGCTCAAG
>DASPZL010000005.1:0-4376 GCA_035636295.1 Paraburkholderia sp. | reverse complement strand
CCGAACGGCAAGGCCGACGTGAACCACTTCCACGCCGCGGGCGGCGTCGCGTTCCTCGTGCGCAATCTGCTGGAAGGCGGCTTGCTGCACGAAGACGTGAACACGGTCGCGGGCAGGGGCCTCAAGCACTACACCGAAGAGCCGAAGCTGCTCGACGGCAAGCTCCAATGGGTGCCGGGCGCGGCGGCCAGCGAAGACACGGCGGTGCTGCGCGGTATCAAGGAACCGTTCCAGCCGGACGGCGGCTTGCGTCTGATGCAGGGCAAGCTCGGCCGCGGCGTGATCAAGATTTCGGCGGTGGCGGCGCAGCATCGCAAGGTGAAGGCGCCGGCCATCGTGTTCGACTCGCAGGAAGCGGTGCAGGAAGCGTTCGACAACGGCGAGTTGAAGCGCGACTTCATCGCCGTGGTGCGTTTCCAGGGCGCGCGGGCAAACGGCATGCCCGAGCTGCATCGTTTGACGCCGCTGCTCGGTGTGTTGCAGGATCAAGGTTTCCACGTCGCATTGGTCACGGACGGCCGCATGTCGGGCGCATCGGGCAAGGTGCCGGCGGTGATTCACCTGTCGCCGGAAGCCTTGCTGCAAGGCCCGATCGGCAAGGTCCGCACCGGCGACATGCTGGTGATCGACGCGGAAGCCGGCGTGCTCGACATCGAAATCGACGCGGCCGAATGGGCCGCGCGGCCGGGCGCCGTGCCGCAGCATCAGGCGGAAAACGAAGTCGGCTTCGGCCGCGAACTGTTCGGCGTGTTCCGGGCGGCGGCGGCGCCCGCGGAGCAGGGCGCCTCGGTGTTCGGTCCGATGGTGGGCGAACGCCCGGCGCAACACGGCGAAGATGCCAAGGCCCACAGCGAAACACACACAAGCACCACTCAAGCCAGCTAAGTGCTGCCGAAACAAGGAGTCTGACTATGACGTCGAAAACAGTAAGCGATATCGTGCGCCTCGGCCCGGTGATTCCGGTGCTCGCGTTCGACTCGGTCGAACAGGGCGAGCACGTGTCGCGCGCGCTCCACGCGGGCGGCGTGAAGGTGCTCGAGATCACGCTGCGCACCGCAGCGGGCCTCGAAGCGATCGAACGCGCGAGCCAGCTGGCCGAGGATATCGTGGTCGGTGTCGGCACGATCACGAAGCCCGAGCACTGCGCGCAGGCGAAGAAGGCCGGCGCGAAGTTCGGCGTCTCGCCGGGTCTCACGAAAGACATGCACAAGGCCGCGCAGGACGCCGGTTTGCCGCTGCTGCCGGGCGTCATGACGCCGACCGACATCATCACCGCGCTCGAACTCGGCTACGAGATCGTGAAATTCTTTCCGGCGCAGCAAGCCGGCGGCGTGCCGATGCTGCAAGCTTTCCACGGCCCGTTCCCCAATCTGAAATTCTGCCCGACCGGCGGCATCACGGCCGAAACGGCCACGCATTTCCTGTCGCTGCCGAACGTGGTGTGCGTGGGCGGTTCATGGCTCACGCCGAAAGCCGCGCTCGCCGCGCAGAACTGGGACGAAGTCACGCGTCTCGCGCGTGCCGCTAGCCAGCTGGCCGCACCGGCCCATTAAGTTGAAGCCGGGCGCATTTTAGTCAGTTATCCAGGCCCGACGTAAAGGAGCCTCGTCGATACAGTCCTCCCAGGCTGTCGCGGCGAGGCTCCTTTGCGATATGCGTGCCGGATTCACGCGCTTTTAGAGACAACAAACAGTAAAATTCAGCGTCCGCGCGGCGAACCGGTTTTTCAGGCGCCGCGCAGGTCGCACTGAGACGCGGTGTCGGCCGTATTGCGCACCCACAATCAATAACGCAAAGGAGGAGCTTCATGGAAGCTGTCCACGGCAGCATGCTGCTGGTCTACGCGGTGATCGCCATCGCATTGCTGATTCTGCTGATCACCCGCTACAAGGTTTACCCGTTCCTCGTCCTGATCATCGTGTCGCTGCTGCTGGGTCTTGCATCCGGCATGCCGATGAGCACCATCGTCAAATCGTTCGAAACGGGTAACGGCAATACGCTCGGCCACATCGCGGTCGTGGTCGGTCTCGGCACGATGCTCGGCAAGATGATGGCTGAATCCGGCGGCGCCGAACGCATCGCCACCACGCTGATCAACTGGTTCGGCGAGAAGAACATTCACTGGGCGATGATGGTCGTGGCGATCATCGTCGGCTTGCCGGTGTTCTTCGAAGTCGGTTTCGTGCTGCTGATTCCGATCGCGTTCAACGTCGCGAAGCGCACCAACAAATCGCTGCTGCTGGTCGGCTTGCCGATGGTTGCGGGTCTTTCCGTCGTGCACGGCCTGATTCCGCCGCATCCGGCCGCCATGCTCGCGGTGCAGCAATATCACGCCGATATCGGCAAGACGATCGCTTACGGCCTGATCGTCGGCGTGCCGACCGCGATTGTCGCGGGTCCGCTGTTCGCGTTGCTGATCAGCCGCTATATCAAGCTGCCGAAGGACAACCCCCTCGCCGCGCAATTTCTCGGTGACGGCGAGGCTGCGAAAAACGGCGTGCAGAACGCAGCGCCGAAGCGGGAACTGCCGAGCTTCGGCGTTACGCTTTTCACGGTCCTGCTGCCGGTGATCCTGATGCTGGTCGGCAGCTGGGCGGACCTCGTGTTCACGCCGAAGACCTTGCCGAACGATCTGCTGCATTTCGTCGGCAATTCGGACGTTGCGCTGCTGATCGCCGTGCTGGTCAGCTTCTGGACCTTCGGTGCGAGCCGCGGCTTCAACCGTGAGCAGATCCAGAAGTTCTGCGGCGAGTGTCTCGCGCCGATCGCGGGCATTACGCTGATCGTCGGCGCGGGCGGCGGTTTCGGGCGGGTGTTGATGGATAGCGGCATTTCGAAGGAAATCGTCAACGTGGCGACGGCGATGCATCTGTCGCCGCTGCTGTTCGGCTGGCTGGTGGCCGCGCTGATACGCTTGGCCACGGGTTCGGCGACGGTCGCGATGACCACCGCCTGCGGCATCGTCGCGCCGATCGCGGCGGCCAGCGGCGTGCAGGTCACGCCGGAATTGCTGGTGCTTGCCACCGGCTCCGGCTCGCTGATCTTTTCGCACGTGAACGACGGCGGTTTCTGGCTGATCAAGGAGTACTTCGGTATGACGGTGGGGCAGACCTTCAAGACATGGTCGCTCCTCGAGACCATCATCTCGCTGATGGGTTTGGCGTTGACCTTCGCATTGTCGACGGTCGTGTAAGGAGTTTTTGATGATTTTGATCGCAATGGGCGTGTCGGGCGCCGGCAAGACGAGAATTGGCGAAATGCTGGCGGAACGCCTGCAGTGCGTGTTCACCGACGGCGACGCGTTTCACAGCGCCGCCAACAAGGAGAAAATGCACCACGGCATTCCGCTCACCGACGAAGACCGTTGGCCGTGGCTGAAAACCATCCGCGCGGCGATCGAAGAAAAGCAGAAGGCGGGCGAGACGGCGGTGTTCACGTGTTCATCGCTGAAGCGCTCATATCGCGACATCCTGCGCGCCGGCGACAAGGACGTGTGCTTCGTCTACCTGAAGGGTTCGCGTGAAGTGCTGGAGCAGCGTTTGACGACGCGCACCGGCCATTTCTTCGATCCGTCGCTGCTGCAAAGCCAGCTCGATACGCTCGAGGAACCGGGCTCGGATGAAGCGATCACGGTGAGCATCGAGTTGTCGCCCGAAGCGATCGTCGACGACGTGTTGAAGCAGATCGAATCGCGGTGAGTTGTCAGCAGATGTAGTCGCATGAAAAAAGGCGCTCCGAGGAGCGCCTTTTCTATGCCTGTGAGCCACAGCGAGAATCTTAAGCGATCCGCTTTGCCAGTTCGACCGCCTTGCCGATGTACGAAGCCGGCGTCATCGCGAGCAAACGATCCTTCGCGTCTTGCGGGATCGCAAGACCGCTAACGAACGTTTGCAGCGCCTCGCGCGTAATGCCCTTGCCGCGCGTCAATTCCTTCAACTGCTCGTACGGATTCTCGATGCCGTAACGGCGCATCACCGTTTGCACCGGCTCGGCCAGCACTTCCCAGCAATTGTCGAGATCCTCGTTCAGACGCTGCGCGTTCACTTCGAGCTTGTCGAGACCGCGGATCAGCGAGTCGTACGCGAGCAGCGAGTAACCGAACGCGACGCCGATGTTGCGCAGCACCGTCGAGTCGGTCAGGTCGCGCTGCCAGCGCGAAACCGGCAGCTTGTCGGCGAGGTGGCGCAGCGTGGCGTTCGCCAGACCGAGATTGCCTTCCGAGTTTTCGAAGTCGATCGGATTGACCTTGTGCGGCATCGTCGACGAACCGATCTCGCCGGCCTTCGTGCGTTGCTTGAAGTAGCCGACCGAGATGTAGCCCCACACGTCGCGATCCAGATCCAGCAGGATCGTGTTGGCGCGCGACACGGCGTCGA
>DASPZL010000004.1:0-5587 GCA_035636295.1 Paraburkholderia sp. | reverse complement strand
GCCGCCGAACAGTACAAGAAAATCCTCGCTCACAACGGCATCAAGCTGAACGTGCTCGAATCCGACGGCTCCGTGCAGAACCTGCATCGTCTGCTGGACCCGAAACAGCACGTCGATCTCGCGCTCGTGCAAGGCGGCGTGGCCGACGGTCTCGATACATCGTCGCTGATGTCGCTCGGCAGCGTCTTCTATATTCCGGTGGTGGTGTTCTATCGCGGCACGGGCGTGACGCAGCTTTCGCAACTGGAAGGCAAACGGATCGCGGTGGGCCGCGAAGGCAGCGGCACGCGGCGGCTGGCGCTCAAACTGCTGGAGGCGAACGGCATCGAACCGGGCGGCGATACCGCGCTGGTGCCCACCGACGGCTTGCAGGCCGCCACCCAACTGGTGGCCGGCGACGTGGATGCAGCCATTCTGAACGGCGATTCCGCCACGCGTGCCCTGATGCTGCGCTTGCTCAAGGTGCCCGGCATCTCGGTGATGAATTTCGACGAAGCGAGCGCCTATACGCGTCTCTTTCCGTATCTGGATCAGATCGACCTGCCGGCCGGCGTCCTCGATTTGCGGCGCAGAATTCCGCCCGACACGGTGCGCCTGATCAGCCCGACCGTGGAACTCGTGGCGCGAACCAATCTGCATCCGGCCGTCTCCGACCTGCTGATCGAAGCCGCGCAGGAAGTGCACGGCATGCCGGGGCTGTTGCAGCGTGCGGGACAGTTCCCGAGTCCGATCGCGCACGAATATCAGATCAGCGAGGACGCGCAGCGTTACTACAAAACGGGGAAGAGTTTTTTATACCGCACGCTGCCGTTCTGGCTGGCGAGCATCGGCGACCGCACGCTTGTTCTGCTGCTGCCGATGGCGGTGCTGCTGTTTCCGGCGATGCGCCTGATTCCGGCACTTTATCGGTGGCGCATCCGCTCGCGCATCTATCGCTATTACGGGTCGCTGATCGCGATCGAACGCGGCTCGCTCGCCGAGTCGACCGACGAGGAGCGCAAGCAGCTCTTCACGGAACTGGACCAGATCGAGGAATCGTTGAATCGCCTGCGCATGCCGCTTGCGTATGCCGACGCGTTCTACGTGCTGCGCGAGCACGTCGGCTTCGTGCGCAGCCGGCTTGGTGCGGCGTCGCGGCAAGGCAGCCACCCCTAGGCGGGGTGGCGGTCTTTTTTTAGGCTTCGGGAGTGGCCGACGGGTTTGCCGGCGAAGTGGCGGATGCGGCGGATGCCGCGGCGGCCTCGTCGTCAGCCGACGCGTTTGTCGAACTGGCCTGCGGCTTGCTATCGGCGTCGTTCTGCGAGCCGGCCTGCGCGGCATCGGCAGGTGCATTCGCCGGTGCATTCGTCGCGCCGGCCGCCGCTTTCGGCGCGCTCCGGGCCGCGCGATGCGCCTGCAGACGCTGCGCGCCCGCGGCTTCCTGCGCCGTCACCTTGCCCGCCTCGGCGCCCGTCAGATCGACGCGCGCGGCGCCTTCGACGAGACTCTTCCAGTAGCGGCTGCCACGGCACCACGTCTTGATGGCGTCGCGCAACTCCGCTTCGCTCAGCGACAACTCCTTCGCATGAACGACGAGATCCTCGAAGACGCCGATCTTCAGCGGCAGCTTGGGCGCCGGATTCTTCGGGAAGGCATTCGGGAAGCGTTTCTGCAGTCTCCCGATCGACTTCACCACCGGGTCCACCGGCTTCGCGTCCACGGGCCTCGCCTGCGCCGCGGGATTGGCGGCGGCTTCGGGCGCGCCGCGGCGCGCCTGCGCCGGCTTGCGCGCAGGCCTCGCATCCGGCCTCATACCGGGTTTGGCAGCGGGCTTGGAACCAGGCCGGGCTCCCGACCTGGCGCCCTCGGACTTGGCTCCCGGCTTCGCGGCGGGCGCAGCTTCGGCGCGGGCCGCAGCCAGTTGCTTCTTCAGTTCAGCGAGTTGTTCGAAACCCATAGCGCACAATCAATCGAGAAAGACGAGATTGTAGCAGCGTGCGGCGACACGCTCATGACGACACGGCGGGGCGCGGGCGGGCAGCGCCGCGACGATTCCCCCGCGCGGCGTTTAAACTCGATGTTTTCCGTCCCCACGTGCCGTCTGCGCGCTTCATGGACCTCAGGCAAATCCAGTATTTCATCGCGCTGTTCGAGGACGGCTCGGTCACGCGGGCCGCGAAGCGCCTGAACATCGTGCAGCCCGCGCTCAGCATGCAGATCGCCAAACTCGAGGACGAACTGCATCAACAGCTCTTCGAACGCAACGCGCACGGCATGGCGCCGACGGCGGCCGGCCGGCTGATGTACCGGCTCTTTCTGCCGATCATGCGCGATCTCGCGCACGCCCGTCAGCAGCTCGTGCAACGCGACGAAGTGGTGACCGGCCATGTGTCGATCGGGCTCATCGCGTCGGTCACGGAGAGCGTGCTGGCCGACTCGCTATCGCGTTTTCACGCGCGTTATCCGCACGTGGAAGTGACGGTGGCCGACGGCTACAGCGCGACCTTCATCGACTGGGTTGCGGGCGGCCAGCTCGGCACGGCGGCCCAGCATGAAGACGTGCTGCTCGCGCCGCGCTTCGAAATCGACGTGTTGAGCACGATCGTGAAGCTGGTGGAAGCCACCCGTTTCGCGACGATCCTGCCGCGTATCGTCGTGCAGCGCGCGGTGCGCCAGGGCAGCTTGCGCGCGTATCCGATTCTCGCGCCGCGGATCGTGCGGCACATCGTCTGCGTGAGCCATCCGCGACGCCCGTTGAGCGCCGCGTCGGATGCGCGCCACGTGCCGTCTATATAAGCACGCCTCTGCGTGAACCGCTCCTCAATGGATCGGCATGCCGTCGGCCGGCAACGGCGCGCCGTCATACGCGTTGAGCCCAAACACGGAAACGCACAGGCCGGGCCGGCCCTCGTTGTTGCGCAACGAAAGCGCAAGCTGATGCCGCTCCGCGATCCGCGACACGATTGCAAGACCTAGCCCGCTACCCTCGCCCTGCGCGTCTTCGCCTCGATAGAAGCGGTCGAGAACACGCTCGAGTTCCGCCTCGGGTATTCCTGAGCCGCTATCCACGACATCGAGTCCCACGCGCGCTCCGAACGGCCGCCTCAGGATCACATCGACACGGCCGCCGCGTGGCGTATGCCGGATCGCATTGTTGATCAGGTTGCCTAACAGAACACTCATTCCGTGCGGATCGGCCAGCACGGTATAAGCATCGCCGACCGTGCGCGAGTTCTCGCATTCGAGCCCGAGATCGATCTCCTTCGCCTCGGCCAGCAACGAAAAGTCTCCCACCACCTGCTCGCCGATCCGGCGCAAGCTCACCGGCGTCATCGACATCACCCGATGCGCGTCCTCACGCGCGAGCGTCAATAACTGCTGTACGAGGTGAATCATCCGGTTCACGCGCTCCTCGACGCGCTCGAGCGTTTGCCCCTCGCCCTTTAACGAGCCGTCGCGCGAAGCCGCCTGCAATTGCAGCTTCAATGCGGCGAGCGGCGAGCGCAACTCGTGCGCGGCATCGGCAATGAACGTGCGCTGCGCCTGCGACGCGGTGTTCAAGCGCTGCAGCAGATCGTTGAGCGCGACCACCAGCGGCTTCATCTCCACCGGCACCGTGCCGTCGAGACGCAGCGGTTCGAGCGAATCGATCGAACGCGTCGACAGCGCGCGCGACAGCCCGCCGATCGGCGCAAGCCCACGCGCCACCACGAACAGCACCAGCACAATCGTCACCGGCACCAGCACGCCGAGCGGCCACAGCGTATGCAGCGCCAGTTGCAGCGCCAGATCCTCGCGCACGGAGACGGGTTGCGCCACCTGAATATAGCGGCCTGGCTGCTGCAGTCCGAACGTGCGCCAGTGATACTCGCCACGCTCCACCGTGCTGAAGCCCTCGGGCAGGCGCGAAAACAGCGGCGCCTGCATCGAGTGATAGATGAGCTTGCCGGTACGGTCCCAGATTTCGATGACGATTCGATCGTCGGACAGATCGCCAAGGTCGGGCTGGCGATGCTCGCCGTCGCCCGCGCCGGCCAGATTCGCCGGCAACGACAGCGCCACCGTGCGCAGTTCATAGTCGAACAGCTCGCTCGCTTCAAGCCGCGCCGTGTGAAAGATGCCGTAGCCGGCCACGCCCGAAGCCGCTGCCAGCCCAAAGATCAGCCAACCCAGCAGCCAGCGGCGGATCGACGTCATCAGCACCTCTTCAAACGGTAGCCCACGCCGCGCACGGTCACCACCTGCTCCGCGCCGATCTTGCGCCGCAGACTGTGCACGTGCACTTCGATCGTGTTGCTGCCTACTTCCTCGCCCCAGCCGTACAGCTTCTCTTCCAGTTCTGCCTTGGTGAACACGCGCGTAGGCTCTTCGATCAGCGCCTGCAGCAGCGCGAATTCACGCGGCACGAGCGGCACCGCTTCGCCGGCCCTCGTGACTTCGTGCGCCGCGGGGTCGAGCGTGAGCTCGCCGTGCGTATAGACGGGTTGCTTCTGGCCCGTGCGCCGCCGCAATAGCGCGCGCACGCGCGCGCCCAGCTCATCGAGGTCGAATGGTTTGATCAGGTAGTCGTCGGCGCCGGCATCGAGCCCGCGGATCCGTTCGTCCACCGCGTCGCGCGCGGTCAGGATGATCACCGGCGCGGCGCCGCCGTTCTTGCGGTAGGCGTTGAGCACATCGATACCGTCTTTCTTCGGCAAGCCGAGATCGAGCAGCACGAGGTCGTATACGCCGTTGCCCAGCGACAATTCCGCCGCGCGGCCGTCATTGGCCCAGTCGATCGCGTAACCTGCGCGGCGCATCGCGCCCAGCACCGTCTCCGCAATCATGTCGTCGTCTTCGACCAATAGCAGACGCATCTTCCCTCCTCTCCAGTTTGCCCGCATTGTCCGGCCCGCCAGCTTAACGTGTCCTTACGCTTTCCTTGGCGGGCACCTGGTTGGGGGCAGCCGGTTTCCTTTTAAGCGTTAGTTAAGCACATCATCAGCAGAATCGGCTCCTTGTTCCGCGGCATTCGCTCGCGGTTACCGCAACTTTTGCTCAGGAGCCGGATTTTGCCCGTTTTGAACGCCGCGGCAGCGGCCACCCCGGCGGCACGGTTGCGCGCCCTCGTGCCGCTCTGCGCGCTGCTGATAGGCGGCTGCACGTGGTATCACCGCGAGCCGCTCGCGCCGCAGGATACGTCCACCTCCGCCCGTTCGCTCGAGCGCATCAAGATCGATCCGTCGACCATGCCGCTGCCCGAGCTGGCCGCGCATCGCTTCGATCCCTCCGACGGACTCGACATCGACGAAGTTGCGATGCTGGCGGTGGCCAACAATCCCGACCTCAAGCTCGCTCGCGACGACCTCGGCATCGCGAGTGCCCAGGCCTACTCGGCAGGCTTATTGCCCGACCCGCAACTGAGCGTGTCGAGCGATTATCCCGGTGCGGCCGGCACCACGCGAGCCTTCAATTATGGCTTGAGCATCGACGTGATGGCGATCGTGCTGCGCAGCGCGAACAAGCAATCCGCCGACGCGACGGTCGTGAAGACCGATCTCGGCCTGCTGTGGCAAGAATGGCAGATCGTCGGAGAGGCGCGGCAACTGTTCATCAAGACGCGCTTCCA
>DASPZL010000003.1:0-2451 GCA_035636295.1 Paraburkholderia sp. | reverse complement strand
TGGCCAGCAGATCGGTTTTGTCGGACGTGACGTAGCGGTCTTCGTCCGGCGCGTCGAGCGTCTGGATGCGGTTATCGACCAGCGTGACCGTTTGCAGCGGCGGCGGCAGTTTGACGTGCAGCCCCGGGCCGAGCAGCGTGGGCGCGCTGTCGCCACGCGACGACAACACCGCCATATGCCGCTGATCGACGACGAATACCATCGAGGAGGCGGCGAGCAGCACGATGACGACCGCAACCACGAGCGCAATGATCTTGTTCATGTTGTGCGCTCCTTATTGAACGTCGTCTTCGCGCGTACGGCTGCGGAAGGAGTCGCGTGAGCGGAGTGCGTCGCTGCCGGCCGCGGCCTGGCTCGCCGGCGTCGCAACCACGGCAGGCGCGGAAGCGGCGGCGGACGGCGCGGCGGCGCTGCCCGGCGCTTGCGGCGTGGCAGTGGCTGCCGCAGCAGCGGTGGCACCCGATGCGGCCGCGGCGTCGGCAACGCGCTGACGGGTCTGCTCGACCAGCTTGTCGAGCGGCAGATACAGCACGTTGTTGCCGCTCTTGCTGTCCACAAACACCTTGGTCGTATTCGAATAGATTTGCTGCATGGTTTCCAGGTACATGCGCTCGCGAATCACCGCGGGCGCTTTCGAGTACTGCGCGTAAACCTGCTTGAAGCGCTCGGCGTCGCCCTGTGCCTGGGCCACCGTCTTGTCGCTATACGTTTTGGCCTCGTCGATCTGGTGGGCCACGTCGGCCTGCGCGCGCGGCAAGAGATCCGCGGCATAGGCCTCTGCCTCGCGCTTGGCACGCTCGTTTTCCTGACGCACTTTGGCGGCATCGTCGAAAGCGGCCTGCACCTGGTCGGGCGCCTGCACGCCCTGAATCGTCACACCGGTGACGGCGAGGCCGGACTGGTATTCATCCAGGGATTGCTGGATCGCGGCCACCAGTTGCTGGCGAATTGTTTCGCGATCCTGATAGAGAATATCGTTGGTGCCGCGCGCGCCAATAATGCCGCGCACCGCCGCCTGTGCGGCCTGCATCACGCTCTGGTCGGGATCGACGCTGCGAAACAGATAGTCGGTCGGCTTCTTCACCTGGTACTGCACCGCAAAGCGCACGTCGACGATGTCTGCGTCGTGCGTGAGCATCGACGCGTCCTTCACGTTCGCGAGACGCACCACGTTGTTGCGGCCTACTTCCACCTGGCGGATCTGGCCGATATTGACGAGATCGTGCGCCTCGAACGGATACGGCAGACGCCAATGCACGCCCTGTCCCGCGGTGTAGCGATACTTGCCGAACTGCATCACGACGGCGGCCTGACCATCCTGCACGACGAACACGCCGCTGCCGAGGTAGATCGCGATCAGCACGCCGATCACGATACCCACGCCGATGCGCGCGCCACGTCCGTTGTCCGGGCGGCCGCCGCCCGCGCCGCCGCCCTTGCGGCCGAACACGCGGCTCAAACGGCGGTTGAAATCGCGCCACATCTCGTCGAGATCGGGCGGGCCTTCACCGTCCTTGCCATTCTGCGGACGCCTGGGTTCGTTGGGCCGTTGGCGCTCGCCATTGCCGTTGCCATCGCCCCGGCCCCAGCGCGGATCGTTCAGTGAAAGCATGGCGCGCATGCGCAGCCAGATACTCCGCTCGTTGTAATCGTTCACCTGTGTTCGTTCACCAGAGTAGACAGCGGGTCAGTGCAATTGGAACGGGTCAGTGCCCGAGTTCTGGGACCTTGCGGTCGTCGCGTGGTGCTGCCGACCGGTCTTCTTCCGACAGATCGACCAGCGTATCGGGAAGAGGTTCGGCAGTAGCGATCTCAGCGATGGCAGCGCGCAATGTATCCAGACCTTGCCCCGTGCGCGCGCTCAAAAAGACGCGCGAAATATTACCATACTCGTCCCGCTCGACCGCGTCGCCACGGGCCGCCAACTCCGGCACCGCGTCGATCTTGTTGAACACCAGCACCTGCCGGATGGTGTCCGCACCGATTGCGTGCAACACCTCGTTCACCTGATCGATCTGGTCGAGGCGCACCGCGCTCGACGCGTCGACCACGTGCAGCAGCAAGTCGGCATGAATGGTTTCCTCGAGCGTGGCGCGGAACGCCGCCACCAGTTGGTGAGGCAATTCGCGGATGAAGCCGACCGTATCGGACACCACCACCTGCCCTGCTTCGTCGCCGAGATAGACGCGCCGCGACGTCGTATCCAGCGTGGCGAACAGTTGGTCGGCGGCATACGCCTGGGCCTTGGTCAGCGCATTGAACAGCGTGGATTTGCCCGCGTTCGTGTAGCCGACCAGCGAGACCGACATGGTCTGATTGCGCGAGCGCTGGCGGCGCTGCGTGCCATGCTGACGGCGCAATTTTTCGAGCCGCGTCTTGAGCGCCTTGATGCGCTCGCCGATCAAACGGCGGTCGGTTTCGAGCTGCGTTTCGCCGGGGCCGCGCAAACCA
>DASPZL010000002.1:0-39359 GCA_035636295.1 Paraburkholderia sp. | reverse complement strand
CAGGGCAATGCGCCGCGTGCGCTGATGAAGTTCGACCGGCGCGGCGTGCCGTATATGGCGATCGGTTTGTCGGCGCTTGCCACGTTCACTTGCGTGATCATCAACTACCTGATTCCCGCCGAAGCGCTCGGCCTGCTGATGGCGCTCGTGGTGGCGGCACTGGCGCTGAACCGGGCGCTGATCAGCCTGACGCATCTCAACTGCCCGACACGTTGGTGTCTTGCCAATTTCGGTCTAAACTTTCGAATAACCAAAATGCATTGCTTTTAAAGGAAGGTTGCGCGCTATGCATGACATGACTGTCCGCCGCCTGAGCCATGTCGTTGCGCTCGCCGAAGCGGGAAGTTTCGCGCGAGCTGCGGAACTCGTGCATCTTAGCCAGCCGGCGCTCAGCCGCAGCATCCAGACGATCGAGGCAGAACTTGGTCTGCGCCTTTTCGATCGTGCAGCACGGGGCGTTACGATTACGCAGGCGGGCAAAAGGATCGTCGAGCGGGCGCGTCGCGTCCTGTTTGAAGCGAATTGTCTGGTGCGCGACGCGGAACTACTGAAAACACACGAGGCCGGCGAAGTTCGGATCGGCCTTGGGCCCTATCCCGCCATGGTGTTGCTTCCGGAGATGCTGGTCGAGTTTTCGCGGCGTCATCCGAACGTCGAAGTGAAACTCGAACTCAATCAGGCGCAGTCGATGATCGACATGCTGCTGGCGGAACAGGTCGACTTCCTTGTACTGGACCGGCGCGTCCTTCCTGACAATCCGGCTCTCGCCGTGCGGCCGCTTCGGCGTCATGATGGGGCGTGGTTCGCCCGCTCCGGTCACCCGCTGATTGCCCGCGGCCCCGCGTCCGCCAGCGCGTTGCGCGAATTCCCGCTTGTTTCCGTACCCTTGCCGCCGTTCATGCAAAGCGCAGTGCATCGGCTTCTGAAGATCCGCTCCCACGAGAAGATCCCGGTGCAGCTGGAATGCAACGACGTGCGTGTCCTGAAATCGTTCGTCGAGCAGACCGACGCTTTGCTGTTTGCTACGACATCATCGGTCCGCAAGGAGCTTGCGGCGCGGACACTCGTGCCCGTGCCCGTGAAGGACGCTCCTCGTATTGGACTTGAAATCGCGCTGGTGGTACTCGCTGACCGCACGATGTCTCCAGCCGGTGAAGTTGCGCTCGCGCTTGCGGAGCAGGTGTTGAACGACAGCGATCTGGCGGCAGCGGACCATGCGAAATTTTCGCGGATGGTGCGAGAGGGCGGGGTGGCGGATTCACTGACGCGATAGCTTGCTATCGCTAACGACGTCTGCCAGACGAGAGGAGCGTCGACGACAGGCATAGGAGGGTCGACATGCTTCAGCAAAACAGGCGGATTTCCGATATAAGGCAAGACCGCTGGGTGAGCGGCCTCAAGTCGGTCGCTGATCACGATCTACGCATGCGCGTAAGCCTCATGTGCCCGACAGCAGCGCACACGAAGGGTGCCGCTTAAGCCAGGTTGGCCGTCGGCCTGGTCATCTCAGACTGCTTTCCTGAAACCTCGCAGTCTCGTCCATCTATCCATCTGGCGGGGAACCGCCAATGCCTGATTTGTCCGGCTGGCTTGGCCTGCCAGCAACCGGCTGGACCGGTTGAGTGGATCCCCATGACGACGCTGATTAGATGCGACGCGTCCGCCTTCGCGCTTGCATGCGTGTCCTGCATGCTTCCCATGAAAATAATGCACTAGCGTTATCAATTTGGCTGACTTCAAATTAGCACGCCCATTCTATTTTGCCGGCGCGGCCGATGCCACGCGACCGCTCAATGCGGGCGAACTATCGCGCACGCAGGTCTGGGTCGATGTGCTGGAGACGGCGGTTGCCTGGTACCACAGCGGCGCAATCAAATCCGCTGCAAGCGGATATAAAAAAGGGAGACATGCATGCGGTTGATCAATCAGGGTATTTGCGGAGCCACGCTGGTTCTCGTCGCCGGCAGTGCAGCGGCAGCTGATTCGAGCGTGACGTTGTACGGTGTGACCGACACGTTCGTCCAGTACCTCGACAATGGTGGAAAGCACTCTTTTTCCGAACGAAGCGGCGGCTCGACCGGCTCGCTCTTTGGCCTGAAGGGCGATGAAGACCTGGGTGGCGGCCTTAAGGCGCAATTCGACGTCGAAACCGGCTTCAACCTCAACAACGGCGCTTTGTTTGTCGATACGACGGCGCTCTTTTACCGTCAGGCATGGGTCGGGCTGAGTCATGCGACGTACGGCTCGCTGTCGTTCGGGCGTCAGTACGAACCGAGCTTCCGCATCGTGTATCCGACCGATCCGTTCCGTGCGAACGAGATCATGTCGCCGTTTTCGGCAAGCGTTCTTGCCGTGGACCGCAACACGCTGTCAACGCAGTACGACTCCGGGCGTTCCAGCAATTCGGTTCTTTACCAGTCGCCGAACATGCGCGGCCTGCAGCTTTACGGCATGTATGCGTTCTCGTCGACGGTCACCCAGCCGGTGCCGGCAACGACCGGCAACATGCTGAACGTCGCGATGAGCTATTCGGGTTACGGCTTCTATGCAGGCCTCGCCTATGTGAACCAGCATCCGGGCCAGGAGACGATCGCCACGCTGCCGGCACCGCTCAGCCTCCTGGGAACCGAGCACTTCATCGGCGCACTCGCGTACCGGCTGGGTATCGTGAACTTCCAGTTCAACTACGCCTATAACCGTGCGAAGGATGCGCCGGCGGGATCGCTGGCCGCGCGACTCGGCACCGCGCACTCACTTAGCATCGCCGAGCTGGGCGCGACGATCCAGGCGACGGCGGCGGACGTGATCCAGATCGCGGCCGTCGAGCGCAACGTGCGCGGCGCGCACGACAACACGCTGGGCATTGAGATCGGTGCTGAACACGCGTTGTCGAAGCGCACGAGCGTCTACATGCGCGCGGGTTACATGAAGAACAACGGCACGGCGACGGTCAGCTGGCCGGGCGTCACCGTGAGCCAGGGCGGCACGAATCAGACTATGGCGGTGGTGGGTATGACGCATCGCTTCTGAGCGTGCGCTGTAGCGAGCGGCTGGCGCCGTTGGGGTGGCCGAATGCTTTGAATGGTGACGTTTCGCCGTCGCCCGACAAAAAACACGGCATGGTCGGCGACGCGCGTGGATCAGGATACGCATGCAGCAGATCGATCCGCGTTGTGCCGCTTCCAGTCCGCCACCGTGAACACGTGTCTGTCTGTCCCTCGCGACTTCTCTTCTCCAATCAAAAGGCTTTATTCATGATGCGATCTTTACGCGCGCCTCTGACGGCGCTGGCTTTCGGTCTGTCGTTTCTCGGTTCGCTCAGTCCCGCGCACGCCCTGGCACCGGTACCGGAGCCGGGCATGCAATACGTCCTGGGCAAAGGTGTCGACTGGCGTGAGGAGTATGCGTACGCAATCGGCATTCAGGCGTACGTGTTCGGCTACCCATGGATCTACGGGGCGGCGATGCGCTACCAATGGACCACGCAACGTATCAACGATGACACCGCCTACATGCCGGTCGATCATTTCTGGCATGCGCCGCGCCTGGTCACGGCTAAATGGCGCGACGGCGGCACGCCTAATAACGACACGCTGTATTCGCTTGCCTGGGTCGACCTGAGCAGGGAGCCGGTCATTCTTAGCGTACCCGACACGGGCGATCGCTATTACACGATCGAGCTGACCGGCATGGACTCCGATAACTTTGCCTATGTCGGCCAGCGTACTAACGGCAACAAGGCCGGCAGCTATGCCATCGTCGGGCCAAACTGGAAGGGCAGCTTACCCAGGAACGTGACGGCGCTGCCGGCCTCGCCGACACCCTGGGCGCTGTTGTGGGGGCGCACCCTGGTGAGCGGCAACGAAGACATCCCGGCTGCGCAGGCCGTCATGCATCAGTACCAGCTGACACCGCTGTCACTGTGGGGCAAGAAGAACGCGAGCGTGCCGGAGCGCCGCGATGTGTGGGCGCCCGCCGATCCGGCCACTGACCCGCTCGCGCACTGGAAGACCATGAACCGCGCGATGACGGAAAATCCGCCGGCTGAACGCGACGCGATGCTGATGAAAGTCTTCGCGACTGTCGGAGTCGGCCCCGGCATGGATGTGAACAAGATGGATGAGCCGACCAGACGTGGCTTGATTCGTGCCGCCAGGGAGGGCTGGCGCATCCTGAATGCGACGGCGGCCACCGCGTATCACATGAAGACGCTTCCGGGCGGCTGGCGCTACTCTCCGACCACCTTCGGCCGCACGACGCTGGCTGATGATTTTCTGGTGCGCGGCGGTCTGCAAAGCATGATCGGGCTGGTTGCGAACGACCCGGAGGAATCGATTTACCTGAATGCGCGTACTGACACGCAAGGCAGTATGCTGGATGGCGGCAAGCGATACGTCATGCACTTCGCCCGCGACCAGCTTCCCGATGCGAAGGCCTTCTGGTCGATAACCATGTACGGGTATGACCGGAATTTCATCGATAATCCGATCGACCGCTACGCACTGGGAGACCGTTCGCCGGGCTTGAGGAAAGATCCCGATGGCGGCCTGACGATTTATGTTCAAGCTGATTCGCCGGGTCCGGACAGGGAAAGCAACTGGCTGCCATCCGGTCAGGGAAGATCGTTCTACCTGGTGTTGCGCACCTACATTCCCGGCAAGTCGTTGCTCGACCAGGCGTATGTGCCGCCTGGCCTGGTGGAGGTGGCGCAGTAACCGGCCTTCCCTGTTTCCGGCCGGTCGTCGTCGCGAGGCAGGCCGGCTTGATCACGCGCTACCAGGTTTTGAATATTTCTGGTGATGGCCGTGATGAAAATTGCGCGCTATGCCGAAGGTTCGCCTGCGTCGAGGTCATTAACGGCAACGAGTCGGGATGAGCCGGACCGGATAGAAGCAGCGAACGGCGGACCGTCAGCCCGTGCAGAAGACGTTGACCCTGCGATACCGCAGGTCCTTTGCCATGGAGTTTTGACGCGGGCCGCCTGGGTAACCCGGTATTTAGACCGAGCCGCGTTCGGCTAGCCCAATTTCTCCACGTCGCCCGGCTTCCAGGTCTTTTCGAAGAAAGCCCTGGTCGGTCCGTACAGCCGCAGGATCACGAAATGGCCCTTGCCGGGCAGCGTTCCTAGCCAGTTCTTCCCCGCGCCAGGCGACTCGAGTCCGAAGTAAATGTCGGTGGAACCGTCAGCGTTTCGGATCGGACGATCCATCGTGTTAATGGACGGGAACGGCTGCCCATTGTCCAGACCGGATGCCGTCATCGAGTCGTACACCGTCACCGACCAGGAGCCCGCGAGGCCGATCTTGCCGGCCGTTTTCGCTGCGTCATCGAGTAGGGCACGGGTATGCCCGTCGGGCTGGAATGCGTGGCCCTTAACGATGCCGAGTGCGGCCAGCATGCCGCGCATCTCCATGTCCTGCGGATCGACGTATTCATGATCGATGAACCGCGAAAGCATGTCGAAGGCGGTGCCATCCTTCGGATACCCGCCATCGAACGGGATCGCGGCCAGGGTTGCATACCGGGTTCCGGTGGCCGCGGATGATTGCGACGTCGTCGTGGACGCGTCCTGCGGCGGGACATGCTGGCAGCCCGCCAGTCCCGTTCCCATCGCCAGTACCACAGCCAGTATTAGTGCGGAGCGCATATAACGATCTCCTCGTCATTTAATGGCCGAGGGCAACAATCCGGCTGCCAAGGCTGCAAATTGCCAAATTACCCACCGTGCCGGAACATCGCGCTTGTTCGTGCCTCGGGCTTTTTCCTGCGATAGAAATCGCTTACCAGGCCCAGCGCACCCCTGCGTTACCCCCGACCGTGCGCTGGTGAGCGCCGCCCAGATTGAACCAGTAGCCCGCCGTTGCATACACGCTGACGGTGTTGTTGAGCCGCGCCGAGATGCCGGCGCCGACGTGCCCTTCGGTTTGCCCGACGCTCGTCGGGATGACCGTGTTGCCGGCGAAGGTCGCCGAGTCGGTGCCGCCGAAGTAGCGCAGCACGTTGACCCGTACATACGGCGCCCACAGCATCCCCGCCGCCGAAAACTGGCCCTGCAGCCGCACGCCGAGACGTCCGGTCAGCCCGCTCGCGCTATGGAACGACACGGTCGACACACCATCGTTGAGATCGTTGATGTGCGTGTGCTGGTAGATCAACTGCGCCTGCGGTTCGATCGACAGATTGAGCGGCAGCGGAATCGGCAGGCCAGCCTCGACCGATGCCGTGAACGCGTTGCCATGCGTCGTCGCGCCGACGTTCTGGTTCGAGCGCGGGTCGATCGTCATCGTGCTGCCCATCAGTACCGTGTCCGTGTACCAGCCGCCCGGACCGATGTGGGTCCAGTAGCCGCCGAAGCTGTACGAATTGATCGACAGATGGCCCGCTGCAAAGTCCGGCTGCGCGAGCGCGAAACCGTTGACGTCGCCAGTCGCACGCGCGAAGCCGAGGAAGAAGCCGTAGTGATTGCGATGGCCGCTCGCGGTCGTGTCGGCATAGACATCCTGCCCGACCTGGCCGCCGGCGATCGTGCCGTCGAATTTCTGGTTCACGGCGCCGTTGTGGGCCTGATCGGTGTGATCGCCCCATAACCGGCCCCATCCGGCGGGTAGTGTGCCGTTTTCGGTCAGCAGGTCCTGCGAGCCTTGCCGGTCGTGGAACGTGCCGATCTGCTGCACGACGAGTTCGCGTGCGAGCGAGGGGATTTCCGCGTAGATTGGCACTTCCATCCGGTAGATCGGGACAGTCGTGCCAGGCGGCGACGTGGCCTGCGGAACCGGCGCGCCGGCTGCAACGACCGGAACGCTCAGTGCCGCCGGCGGTGCTCCCGGCGGTGTTGGCGTTACCGTCGGTGGTTGGGGCGGCAGGCTCGAGCGCAGATACCAGTTGTCCTGCGTCCCGGCGCTGACGCCGCCGTGATACAGCGCATACGTGTACGCACCGGCGCTCACGCTGTTGCCCTGCGTGAATGCCCCGCTCGCCGTCGTGCCGCTAGCCGCCCGCACGACCTGGATACCGTCGGCGACCGTCAGCCCGCCGGTGCCGCCGACATGGGTGAAATCAAGCGCCGTCGTTCCGCTCGCGCGTCCGCCGCTGATCACGATCCTGTCCGAAGGAGAATTGTCCGCCCCCAGCTGGGTATTGAGCGCGGCAGTTGCATTCTGCCCGACGTAATTCCCGGCAACCGTTAACGTATTGCCGACTCCGCTGCCCGCAATCTGTGCGAGACCGGCGTTGACCACGTTGCCGTTGATCGTGAGGTTGCCGTTCGGGCTGCCCGCGAACGCCGTCAGCGCATTGGCGACGCTGATCGTGCCGTTGCTGGTCACGTTGCCGGTTATGCTGCCGTAACCGCCGAGCGTCGCGCCCGGATTGACCGTCACCGCTCCGCCACCGCCCAGCGACGCACCGGCATGCGACGTGTCGCCGACCGCGAGCGCGCCCGCGCTGACCAGTGTGCCGCCGCTGTAGGTGTTGTTGCCGTTCAGGATGGTGGTGCCAGTGCCGAGCTGCGACAACGATCCTGTGCCGCTGACCACGCCACCCAGCGTAACGCTGTCGCTGCGATTGACCGCGAGGATCCCGTTGTCAGCCACGTCTCCAACGATGCTGCCGGTGGTGCCGCCATTGCCAAGCTGCAGCGTGCCGGCGGCGATCGTGGTGCCGCCGCTGTAAGTGTTGGTGCCGGTGAGGATGGCAATGCCGGTGCCAAGTTGCATGAGCGATCCTGTGCCGCTTATCACACCATCCAGCGTGACGCCGTCGCTGCGATTGATGGCGAGCGTCCCGTTGTCAGCCACGTCTCCAACGATGCTGCCGGTGGTACCGCCATTGCCAAGCTGCAGCGTGCCGGCGGCGATCGTGGTGCCGCCGCTGTAGGTGTTGTTCCCCGCGAGGATGGCTGTACCGGTGCCGGCCTGGGTCAGGGTGCCGGTACCGCTGACCATGCCGCCATAAGTGATGTTGTCACTGCGGTTGAACACAAGCGCCGCGTTGTCGGTGATGTTGCCGGCGACGCTGCCGGTGGTGCCGCCATTGCCGATCTGCAGCGTGCCGGCATTGATCGTGGTGCCACCCGTATAGGTATTGGCCGCCGACAGCGTGAGTGTGCCCGCACCGTTCTTGGTGAGCGTCCTGCCATCCCACGGCACACTCGACGCTGGCTGGTCGCTCAGCACCACATCGACATTGAAGGCATCGTTGCTGCTGGTGAGCGTGAACACCCCGTTGCCTCGAGCCGCTCCGGCCAGCCAGGTCAGCCCGGGGCCGACGTTGTAATCCAGTCCACTGGCCGACTTGTGCCCGGTCAGGGTGAGGTAGTCGACCGGACTCGACGACCCGCCCACACTGACCAAGGCGAAGTCATTCGTGATGCCGCCGCTGGTGTGGATGACATTGAACTGGGTGCTGCCCAGCGCGCTCGCGCTGTTCGGTGCGCTCACAGTGATGCCGGTGATATTGAGCGTGCCAGCCAGACTCGCGGTGGCCGCGGAAATGATCGGCTGCATGCTGCCCAGCGCGACGTTGAGCGTGCTGCCTGCTGCCTGCGTGAAGGCGCCGCCCACCGCGAGGGTGGAGTTGGTGGCGATCTGGGTTATCGCGCCGTTGCCGGTGGTGTAGTTGCCGGTGGTAGTGAACGCGCCGGACTGCGCCAGATTCAGCGTTCCGCTGGTGACGTTCGCGCTCGCGACGGAGGAGCCCACGCCAGTGAGCGTGGTCGTCCCTGTGCCTGCTTGCGTGAGCGAGCCTGTGCCTGTGATTATGCCGGCGTAGCCGAGCGTATCGCTGCGATTGAACACCAGCGCAGCGTTGTCGATGATGTTGCCGACAACGCTGCCGGTGGTGCCGCCGTTGCCGATCTGCAGTGTCCCCGCACTGATGGTGGTGCCACCGGTGTAGGTGTTGGCGCCGGTCAGCGAATACGTGCCGGCCCCGATCTTCGTCAGGGCGCCGACCCCGCTCGCCACGCCGCGATACTCGCTCGAGAAGCCGTTGGTATCCACGGTCCCGCCGCCGGCCCGCAGCGTAACCGGACGGCCAATGAAACCAAAGCCCGACGCCTGGTAGCGAAGCGTGCCGCCATCGAACACGATCGCGTTGCCGAGCGTCCCGAGGTTGTTTGGGCTGCTGAAGGCCAGCACGCCTTGCCCGAGAATCGTTGGCCCGGTGTAGGTGTTGCTGGCCGTGAGGGTCAGCACGCCCGCGCCGAGCTTCGTCACCGATCCGGTGCCGCTGATGATTCCGCCGAAGCTCACGGTATCGCTGCGGTTGAAAATTAGTATGCCGTTGTCGGCGATGCTGCCGGTGACGCTGCCGGTGGTGCCCCCATTGCCAATTTGCAAGGTTCCGGCACTGCCGATCGTCGTCCCGCCGACATCGTTGATGCTGAGCGCCCCGCCAAGCACGAGCCTGCCGTTCACACTGACCGTGCTGGGCGACGCGCCGTTCATCGCGACGCGGCCTGTGAGCGTCCAGTCGCTTCCCGCCGGGGACGTCAGTTGAGAGAATCCATTGGCAGGCGTACTCGCGGTGAAGTTGCCATCCTCGCTGCCGGTGCCGGTCAGCGTGAGGGTATTGCCGGTGCCCTGGCTCAGGATCGCGCTGTTGCCGGATCCATTCAGGTCGGAGCCCGTGCCCAAGGTGACGCTGTTGTTTGAGCCAGTGAGCAGGACAGCGGCTGCCGTGGTGCTGGAAATGGAGCCGTTGTTGACGAGGGAACTGCCCTGCTGGAGCCGAACGGCTGGCTGCAAGTTCCCGGTGATGACACCGGTGGCGCTGTTTGCGATGTTGACGACGCCTGTCGTGAACGAACCAATCCCCTCGTGATAGCCGTTGATGGTGCCATCGTTGTTGATGATCGCCGATCCGGTTTCGATGCGGACACCCCGACCAAAAGTTGCGTCACCCACGCCCGAGTTGATGATCGCCCCGGCGTGGTTATTCACCGTCACCGTGCCGCTCGACAGCATGTCCACGCCGTCGGCAGCCGCGCCAACAGCCGACGCCAGGCCACCATTCAGCGTGCCGAAATTGTCAATGGTGCCACTCGTCGCCCCTGAATAGGTGATGGCGTGACTCACCTTGACACTGATATCCCCAAGGTTCGTGACATTGTTGACGCTGCCGTCCATGCGCACCCCGTGCGTCAGCCCCGTGATGCGCCCGGTAGCCTGGTTGACCAACGTGCCATTCACGAAAAAATGAATGCCAGCCGAAAACGAGGCAGGCGACCCGAGAATGGACCCGGCGTTCGTGAAGGTCACCGGCGCAATCCCGTTCACCACAATTGAATCCCCCGCCGTCGCGGATACCGTGGTCCCGCTGTTGAGCTGGTATGCCGTATCGCTCGACAATGTCACCGTATTGGTGGAACTGGAAGGGATGACCGTCACCGCTTGGACGGGCATTGCCACCTTCATGGCAATCACGGTGAGCAGTGAGCCCGCGATGAGGCCGCGGACGGAAAACTGCCGTTGCACCACATGGAGTAGCAGGGGGCGCATGATGTCCCGGCCCGTTCAGCAACCCGGCTGGGACGGGGCACCGGCTGCGCTTTCGCCAGCACGCCTCCCGCGGCGACATCGTGCCCGCGAAGCCGAGGTCGGACCCGCCGTCCGGCAACGATCCGGTTGGGTGCGCACCGCCGTCACACTGGCGGCATCGGAAGAACCGATCGACGCCAAACGGTTCTGGGACCACGACAAGTCCCGCGCATCCTGACAATCCGACGCGGGGCGGTGTTGCGGAGTCACAGGCAGGAGCGGTGTCGGGCGCGGGACATGGGCCGCATGGCGGCTGGTTCTGCGTCGTAAGGAAATTGCCTTGAAGCGTTTCCTTACCTCAGAGGATGTCGCGACGTATTTCAATCCGCAGATGGGTGGGCGAGTTCGCCTGTCTGCCAAAGCACGCATTGTGCCCCCTGACGGCATTCGATGGTTGGATCTCTGGTGCGCCGAGGTACGCTTGACAAATCATTATAGGTACTAAAAACAGCCGATGCCTCAGCCGCGGATGGATCAGATCGGGAAGTCGATGGCCTGGATCTTGCCGGCCTTCTGAACTGACGCACCGCAGATATTCAGCGGGCTCCAAAAAAGAAACGTATAGAGCCGCCGCTGCGCTTTGGTGAACAATCCTCCCGCGCTTGCATGGCAGGGCGAGGTCGGACCGAATGGGAGAGGGCCCCGACGATTCTGTTGGCAAGTCATCACCGCGCACGGCACATCGCTGCGCACCTGTTCGCCGGCTTTCAAAGAGGTCATGGGAGGCTCGCATCGTGGCCCGCCTGATGCGCCTCGGGCAACAAGGCCGTTTGCAAAGATGCGGTTTGTTCCTTGCCGTGCTTCGACGCTGAAGAGCAGTAGCTCACAACAGGAAAGAAATATGACTCCACTAGCACCGGCATCGCCCGCGTGAGAGCTTTGGTCCCGAGCGCTTGCAAAAACACCTGGACGGGCACGGCGTGCGAGTCGGGGTTCACCGCGCAAAGCGATTGCGCAAAAAGCTCGGGCTGCGCTGCAGGCAGAAGCGTAAATTCAAGGCGACGACCAATTCGAAGCACGACCTGCCGATTGCGCCGAACCTGTTGAACCAGAACTTCAAAGCAACAGCTCCAAATCAGGCCTGGTGCGGTGACATAACCTATATCGCGACCGACGAAGGCTGGCTATACCTCGCTGGCCTGCAATGAGTCGCCTGGGCAATTGCTTCGATACGCACCCATTGAATCGTTCTGGGGAACGCTGAAAAACGAACTTGTCTATCATCAGCGATTCAAGACACGCGAGCAGGCGAAGTACGTGAGTGCGTGGTCAGCGAATATATCGAGCTGTTCTACAACCGGCAGCGGACGCAGGCCCGTCTCGATTACCTGTCGCCCGTTGCATTCACTCAGCGATACTATCTGAATCAGCTCGCTGCTTAACGCGTTGGCGTCCACGGTTTCCGATCGACCTCATTCGGTACTGAATGAGGTCGGTGGAATGCTAACCCTTTGATTTTGTTTGGTGCCCAGGGCCGGAATCGAACCGGCACGCCTTGCGGCGGGGGATTTTGAGTCCCCTGCGTCTACCAATTTCACCACCTGGGCAGGTCTTGCAGCGCACGCGCTGGAACATGGCGCGCGGCGAAGACGCAAATTATGGCCGAAAATTCGGTGACGGGCAAGCCGGTCGCTTTCGACTCGCGGGAAGCCTTAAACCGTGCGGGAAAATCGTTCGAGCGTCTGCCGGCCGAGGTAGCGGTCGAACACCATCGCGATGTTGCGCACCAGCATGCGTCCGGCCATCCGCACTTCGAGCTTGCGCTCGCTCACCGACACCAGCCCGTCCTGCTCGAAGCCGCGCAGGCGCTCCAGTTCCGGCTCGAACGTATCGGTAAAGCGGATGCCATACGCCGCTTCGAATTCATCGAAGCGCAACTCCAGATTGCACATCAGTTGCGTGATTACGTCGCGGCGCAGACGGTCGTCCGTGGTGAGCCGCACGCCGCGCGTGATCGCGAGCCGGCCTGCGTCGATCGCGGCTGCATAGCCGGGCAGGTCTTTGACGTTTTGCGCGTACACGTCGCCGACCTTGCCGATCGACGACGCGCCGAAGCCGATCAGATCGCATTCCGCCCGCGTGCTGTAGCCCTGGAAATTCCGGTGCAAGGTACGCTGCGCTTGCGCGCGCGCGAGCTCGTCGGTGGGCAGCGCGAAGTGATCCATGCCGATGTACACATACCCCGCGCCCGTCAGCCGCTCGACCACCCGTTGCAGGATTGCGAGCCGCACGGCGGGCGAAGGCAGCGTGGCGGGGTCCATCTGACGTTGCATCTTGAAGAGCTGCGGCATGTGCGCGTAAGCGAACACCGAGAGACGATCGGGCGCGAGTTCGAGCATCGTGTCGAGCGTGCGGCTGAAGCTGTCGACCGTTTGATGCGGCAGTCCGTAAATCAGATCGACACCGATCGAGTGGAAGTCCGTATCGCGCGCGGCGTGCATCACCGAAGCGGTCATCTCGAGCGGCTGGATGCGATTGATCGCTCGCTGCACGGCTGGATCGAAATCCTGCACGCCGAGACTGAGCCGGTTGAAGCCGAGCTTGCGCAAATGCGCGATAGTCTCGGGCGACGCTTCGCGTGGATCGATCTCGATCGAATATTCGCCTTCGGCATCGGGCAGCAACGTGAAATGCTCGCGCGCCGCCGTCATCAGTTCCGCCATTTCGCCGTGCGACAGAAAAGTAGGCGTGCCGCCGCCCCAATGCAATTGCGACACCGGACGCCGCGTGTCGAAACACGCCGCCTGCAACGCCATTTCGCGTTTCAACCGATCGAGGTACGGACGCGCATGCGCGCGATTTTTCGTGGCGACCTTGTTGCAACCGCAGTAGAAGCACACGGTGTCGCAAAACGGAATGTGGAAGTACAGCGAGAGATCGGTGCCGGCGGCGCCTGGATCGGCGGCGGCGCGTGAATAGTCGGCGGTGTCGAAGTCGTCGCGGAACTGCAGGGCGGTTGGATAGGACGTATACCGTGGACCGTTCGCGCTGTATTTGGCGAGCAGGTCGGGGCGAAACAGCATGTCGGCGGTGGTCATGAGCGGCTCTGGTCTGATGGCCACCGTGGAAGAGGCAGAGGAGCCGGCGGAGTTCGTACGACCGGATCGAACAGCGCGGACGCCTCTCGAGCGTGGCCTTTCGTGTCCGCCGAGTTTAAGTGAGCGTCCAGCCGCGCGATTGTGTAAAAAGGTCGCACGGGATGCGGTGGCACAATGCGGGTCTGCTTTTGCGTCGCGTGTTGTCGAGTTTCAGGAAAAATGTCGTGAATGATGTGCAGAACACCGTTGCGAAGCGCGAGTCTCCGTTCCATGTTGCCGGTCACGCGTGCCGCCCCGATTGCGGCGCGTGCTGTATCGCACCGTCGATTTCGAGTCCGATCCCGGGCATGCCGAACGGCAAGCCGGCGGGCGTGCGCTGCGTGCAGCTCGGCGACGATCTGCGCTGCGCGATCTTCGGCCAGCCGGAGCGGCCGGCCTGCTGTTCCGGTCTGCAACCGCAGACGGAAATGTGCGGCACGAACCGCGGCGAAGCACTCGCGTGGCTAACCCAGCTCGAAACACAAACTCAGCCGCAAGCGCCGGCGCGCCGATAGCGCGAACAGTTCGGCGCAACCCATGTTGGAAAAAGCTTCCCCAGGAGATTTCGCATGACCCGATCCGCTGCGCCGACCCGGCGCCGCTTCCTGCTTGCAGCGCTGACAGGCTGCAGCGTGCTTGGCATCGCCGCATCGCTGGCAGCCTGCGCGACGTCGATTTTCCCATTCATCCCCTCGCACTACACGTTCTCGCAGCAGCAGGTGCAGGACGCGGTGCAGCGTAAATTCCCGTATCAGCGCACGGTGTCGCAAGTGTTCGACGTCGCGCTGACGCATCCGGTGGTCGGCTTTCTTCCGGACGTGAACCGCGTGTCGGTAAAGCTCGACGCGCGCTTCGCGAGTCCGTTCATGCCGCAGCCGGTCGACGGCGTGTTCACGCTCTCGAGCGAGCTCGCCTACGACGCCGCCAGCAAGTCGGTCGTGCTCAAGTCGCCGAACGTCGACAACGTCAGCGTGACCGGACAGGCGCAGGCCTACACGCAACAGATCAACGCCGCGGCGGGACTGCTTGCCACACAGTTGCTGACCAACTACCCGATCTACACTTTCAAGCCCGAACAGCTGCAATTTGCCGGCGTTAATTACGAACCCGGTACAATCACCATCCTTACAAACGGCATACGTGTGCAAATCGTCGAGAAATGACGCAAGCGCGCGGCCGGCAGGGCCGCGGCGTTATCGTGCTGCCCTTGTTCCGACTATCTACATACAGCGATGAGGGGCACGGATGGACTGGCTATTGGCTTGCAAGGCGCTGATCCTGGGCGTCGTCGAGGGGTTGACGGAGTTTTTGCCGGTGTCGAGCACCGGCCACTTGATCGTCGCGGGCAGTCTGCTGAATTTCACCGATGAGCACGCGAAAACCTTCGATGTCGTGATCCAGCTCGGCGCGATTCTCGCCGTGTGCTGGGAGTTCCGCCGCCGCATCGTTAGCGTGGTGGTCGGCTTGCCGAGCCGGCCGGATGCACGCCGCTTCACGCTGAACGTGATCATCGCGACGATTCCGGCGATCGTGCTTGGCTTGCTGTTGGAAAAGTCCATCAAGGCGGCGCTGTTTTCGCCCGTGCCGGTCGCGTTCGCGCTGGTGGCGGGCGGTGTGGTGATCCTGTGGGCCGAAGCGCGCCAGCGCGCGCAAGGCGAGACGGCGGCGCGCGTGCAGAGCGTGGACGATCTGACCGCGCTGGATGCGCTGAAAGTCGGCGTGGCTCAATGTTTCGCGCTGATTCCAGGCACCTCGCGCTCGGGCTCGACGATCATCGGCGGGATGCTGTTCGGCCTCGACCGGCGTGTCGCCACGGAATTCTCGTTCTTCCTCGCGATTCCGATCATGTTCGGCGCGACCGCTTACGAGCTCCACAAGGACTGGCAACTGCTGTCCTCGGACGTGCTCGGCACCTTCGCGATCGGCTTCGTGGCGGCCTTCATCAGCGCGTTCGCATGCGTGCGCTGGCTGTTGCGCTACGTCGCCGCGCACGATTTCACCGCCTTCGCGTGGTATCGGATCGGCTTCGGACTGTTGATCCTGCTGGTCGGCTATAGCGGCGCGTTGAGCTGGACCAATTGAGTTCTGGTTTAACGCCGTTGCAAGCACAAAGGTCCGCGTTTGCGGACCTTTGTGCTTGCGGCTCGCGAAGCGCGATTACGCCGCGCCGCGTTTGCGGAACACCAGATCCCAAACGCCATGTCCGAGCCGCAGGCCGCGGCGCTCGAACTTCGTCACCGGACGATATTCGGGGCGCGGCGCATAGCCGTCGGCGGTGTTCTTAAGCGCGGGCTCGGCGCTCAGCACTTCGAGCATCTGTTCGGCGTAGTTCTGCCAGTCGGTCGCGCAATGCAGATACGCGCCGGGCTTCAGACGCGAAACCAGCAAGGCGACGAACTTCGGCTGGATCAGCCGGCGCTTGTGATGACGCGCCTTGTGCCATGGATCGGGAAAGAAGATGTGCACGCCGTCGAGGCTGTCCGGCGCGATCATCTGTTCGAGCACCTCGACCGCGTCGTGCTGAATGATGCGGATATTCGACAGTTGCTGTTCGCCCATCAGCTTGAGCAGCGCGCCCACGCCCGGCTCGTGCACCTCGACGCCGAGGAAGTCGTCGTCGGGACGGTGCAAGGCGATCTCCGCCGTGGTTGCGCCCATCCCGAAGCCGATTTCCAGCACGCGCGGCGCTTCACGGCCGAACACGCTGTTCCAGTCGGGCTGCTGCGGCGCGAAGGGCACCACGAAACGCGGACCGAGTTCGTCCATCGCACGGCGCTGGCCGGTGGAGACGCGGCCGGCGCGCGTGACAAAGCTGCGGATGCGGCGCCGGTGCAGGGCTTCTTCTTGCGGCGTGTCGCCGCCGGCGGATTGACCTTCGGTTTTGCTCGCGGGCGTCGTGGGTTCGTCCGGCAAGCCGGCGTCGTTTGGATCGTGGATCATCGTCGATACTGCTACAAGGTGAGGGCTTCGCGGCTTGCGTGGCGTATTTCGCTGCGCCCGTTCGCCGCCGAATGGCATGGGCCGTGGGTCGCTCGTGTTTTGCATGCGTCGTTCTTACGAATCGCTACGCCGGGCTGCCGCCACTACAAAAAAGCCGCCTTCATGGAGGCGGCTCGTGCTGGATTCCGCTGGAGGCTCAAGGCTCAGCAGGAAGGTGGAGCGGGCGTTGCAAGTGCGCGTAAGGTAGCACAACCCAAAAGGCCGCGTCCAGACAAGGGGCGCATGCAGCATGCTCAGGAATCGCAGCAACATTACGTTTTGATAACCGCGGCGTCGCAATCGATCCGACTGCCGTTCCGGCCACTTCCCAGAATGCGCTTCGTAAAGCGATGTCGATTGAAGGCGTGGCGCTGACTCAATTCAACGATTTGTTGTGGCTGATGGCCCAAGAGTCGGGTGGGTAGGAGGCTTGCGCAATCCGAAGTCTTCCGCACGCGGGCTTTATCAATTATTGCCGCCGCAATACGCATTGAATCCGGATGGAGAAAAGTCGTTTGGGAATGCGGTGGAAGAATGCCGCGGCGGCATTCGCTATATTCTCGGCCGGTATCATAATGCCGCTTCTGCTCGCCGGTTATGGGAAGCGAATCAGTGGGTTTGAATCCCTGAAAAATGCTTCTTCTTGGGCGATAAGCGGGAGAGAATGCAGCAGGCGCGCGGTGCGGCAGATGCAGATCCTTTCGCATGGCCGCCTGGTTTATCGCCAGGCGGGCTGGAAAGTATCTGGAGCGGGCGATGGGAATCGAACCCACGGCTCTAGCTTGGGAAGCTAGGGTATTACCATTATACGACGCCCGCAGAGCGCGCTATTTTACTCGGGAACAGGCGGTTAGCGCAAATCGCGCCGCCGCCCGTTTCCACTGGCGCAACAAGCGCCGTCAGATCACGAAGTAAGTCAGCTGAACGGCCGCGCGCGTCACCACCATCAGCAGCACCTGCACGATCACGAACAGCAGGATCGGCGAGAGGTCGATGCCACCGAGTTGCGGCACCACGCGGCGCAGCGGATTCAGAAACGGCGCGGTCAGTTGATACAGGATCGGCATGGCCGACGAACGCGGATTGAGCCATGACAGCAGCGCCATCAGGATCGTCATCCAGATGATCAGATTCAGCGCCCACTTGACGAGCGTCAGCACGGCGACAATCAGCAGCGTCGGCGCGAGCGTGAGCGGATCGGCACCGGTGAGGACCACCATCAGCACCACATAGACGATTGCCGCGAGGAGCGCCGCGACAATGCTCGCCCAGTCGACATTGCGTGTGCTCGGCAGAATGCGCCGCAGCGGCAGCACGATCCAGTTGGTGGCTTGCAGCACGGCGTTCGTGACCGGGTTGTACGGCGGCATGCGCACGACCTGCAGCCATGCGCGCAGCAGCAGGGCGGCGCCGAACAGCGTGAAGACGGTATTGAGCAGAAAACGGGCGATATCGCCAAACATCTCGTGTCCTTATCCTTCGGATGACGGCCGTCGACCGGCCGCGGGGTGCCGGCGCTGTCCGATCGGAGCGCCGGCGGTTTCATTTTTCCATGCGCCCTTCTCGCGGAAGGGGCGCGTTAAGCGCCTTTCTCAAGCAATCGCGTGGCGTTTCGATTGTGTGCGGCTTGCGAGTCGCGTTCAACGTCGAACCGGCGCGCCGCGAGGCCAACCTAAGCCACTGCAATCAAGCTGAAACCTTGATCTCGCTGATCAGGATCGTGCCGTTGCCACCGTCGGTGTAATTGGGGATATCGGCGACCAGTTGCTCGGAAGCGGGCTTGAACACCTTGTAGAAGTCGTCCGCGCTATCGAACAGAAAATGGCCTGCCGCCACGTACGGCGGCGGCGTTCCAGGCGGCCCGGCGTTGATGCCGACGTCGACCGACCAGCCCTTCAGCGATCGCCCGAACAGTTTCGCCGCAAGCGGCATATGTGTGACGCAGTAATAGTTCACGTCGAAGTGGCCGTTTTCCCGGTACGGATAAAGGATGCTGACCTTGATCATTGTGCGTTCTCGTCTGTTGGTCCCTAAGCGCGGCGCTGGCGAATTGCGCGCGGCGCCGGACGTCACATTATCACGGCTTACTTGACGCTTGCACCTGCCGAGGCCGCATTCAGAGAGCGGTTGAGCGATTCTTCCACAGCTTCGGCGATCGCTTCGATCGCGGCGGGCGGCGCGGCGCGGCGTCTCGCGAGTTCGACCGCGCGCCGGGACAGCAAACCGTACAGCGCCGCATGGTCGCCGCCGAAGCCTTCCAGCAGCGCCAGTTGTTTCTGCACGACGCCCGTATCGCCGCGTGACACCGGACCCGCGAGCGCGTTGGGCAGGCCCTTGTCGCGGGCCGTTTCGATGGTGCCGGAGAGCATCGGCAGCAGCGCGCGCAGTGCGTCGTCTTCGGCAAAGCCCAGCGTGCGCCACAGCCCGACGCATTCAGCGAGGCTGCACAGCGCGAAGCTCGCGGCATAGTGCGCGGCGGCGTGATATAGCATGCGGCCACCCGCCGGAATGGACAGCGGATGGCAGCCGAGCGCGACGGCGAGCGCCGTCAGCGTGCCCTTCAGCGGCTCGTCGGCCTCGATCGTGACCGAGCAGCCGGCGATCCGGTCGAGGTCGGCGAGATCGCCTCCAAACAGGTACAGTGGATGAAAGCCCCCGACCGACGCGCCCTGGTCGCGCGCCGGCGCCAGCAGTTCGACCGGCGACGCGCCGCTGCAATGTACGAGCGCCCGGCCGTGCGGCCCGAACCGCAATGTGTGCGCTGACGTACCGATGCTGTCGTCGGGAACGGCTAAAAAGACGATATCGGCGGCGTCGACTACCTGTTGAGGATCGTCGAATGCCGCGCAATGCTCGATTTGACTGGCAAGCCGGCCGGCCGAAGCCGCCGTGCGGCTCGCCACCGCGGTGACCGGATAGCCGGCGCGTGAAAAGCCCAGCGCGAGACAACGCGCGAGCCGGCCCGCACCGATAAAGCCGAGACGCGGCAGAGAGGACTGGGACATGGTTGCCTGCTCCAGACGGGACGTTTGAAGGGAAAGCAGCAGTATCGCGCATCCGCCTGCCCCGCGGCGTGGCTGGCGCCGGCTTTCCTCTGATCTGCTCACCCGCGACATGGTGTGGCCAGCCGCTCATCCGGCGGCGTGCGCCCGGTGAGCTCGAAAACTGCTTAAGGCTGGTCCACGAGCCGGTTTCGCAGTTGTTGTTCCGGGTACTTTGTCTCGCAGTCAGATTCGGGAGGTCACAATGAGTATTTTTTCTTACCGAAAGCACTTGCGGTTCCTGACACATGCACAACGCCGCCGTTGGTGGGACCAGAAAAAGCGTCTGACGCCGCGTGTGCGGATCAGCGGCGCGTACGTTCCACCTAGTGTGTCCCGCGAATTCGCCTATGTGAAGGTCGGCTGAAACAGCACCGTCTCGAGAGGCCAGTGAATGCCCGGCGCTATTGCGTCGGGCATTTTTCGTTTTGGGCGTCAGGATTGAATCTAATTTGTAATCAAAGATTACCGATAGCCGACCGCCGCGAGCGGCTTGCTCGGGAACGCGCTGGGCGGCGCGCGTTCGGAGGGCGTGCAATCCTTTGGATGCTCAGCTCACTGCGCCGACCGCCCGAGGCGGGCCGCGCCGGCCGCCAGACCAACTCCTTGCCGCGAATTGCAATTTGCAACAAATGCGAACAGCGATATGCGATCTTTTTCGATACATTGATTTTGTAGCATGCAAGGCATGCGAAGTCGGCGACCTCAGTGGGCCGCGCCAGGAGAATACAAGTGAAAAAGATCGTTCCGTTTGTCGTTGCCGCCGCGCTCGGCGCGGGGCTTGCCACTGCCGCACAGGCGCACGTTTCCGTGGGTATCGGTATCGGGGTGCCGATCGCGCCGGCGTATCCGGTTTATGCCGCGCCGCCGCCCGTCTATTACGCGCCGCCCCCGCCGGTAATGTATGCGCCGCCTGTGGTTTACGCTCCGCCGCCCGCAGTGGTGGTGGGTGGTGGGTATTACGGCTATGGCCGTCCTTACTATGGCCGCGGCTATTACCGTGGTGGTTATTACGGGCACGGTCGCGGCTATTATCGCCATTGATCGCGCAAAAAACAGAACGTGTCGACGGCGTAACGCCGGCTTGATCGCCGGGTTACGCCGTTTGTTTTTGTGCGGGCTTTTTGAGCCGTTGCAGCGATAAAGCCTTGAGTTCGCGGTCGCCGCGTTTTACGCGGACGGCCCCAAGTAGAAGACCATCGCGCGGTCGACGTTCCAAAGCATTGTCGAAGCTGGGAGAATGGCGGCTTCGCCACCGCTCTGGAGAGTTTCGCCGATGCAAGCGCTTCCCGCTCCCACCTTCGACGACGTACTCGACGCCGCTGCGCGTCTTGAAGGCGTCGCTCATCGCACCCCTGTTCTGACCTCGACCACATTTAACGAGCGCACTGGGGCGTCGGTATTCTTCAAGTGTGAAAATTTTCAGCGCATGGGCGCCTTCAAGTTCCGCGGCGCCTATAACGCGATTTCACATTTCGACGCGGAGCAACGCAAAGCCGGTGTGCTGACGTATTCGTCGGGTAACCATGCGCAGGCGATCGCGCTGTCGGCTCGCCTCGCGGGCATCAAGGCGACGATCGTCATGCCGCACGATGCGCCCGCGGCCAAAGTCGCGGCGACCAAGGGCTATGGCGGCGAAGTGATCACCTACGACCGCTATACCGAGAATCGCGAGGAGATCGGCCGGCGACTCGCGGAAGAGCGCGGCATGACGCTGATTCCACCGTACGACCATCCGCATGTGATCGCGGGGCAGGGCACGGCGGTTAAAGAGCTGATCGATGAAACCGGCCCGCTCGACATGCTGTTCGTTTGCCTCGGCGGCGGCGGACTGATTGGCGGCAGCGCTTTGTCGGCGGCGGCGCTGAGCCCGGCGTGCACGGTGATCGGCGTCGAGCCCGAGGCCGGCAACGACGGCCAGCAATCGCTCGCGCGCGGCGAGATCGTGCATATCGACGCGCCGCGCACGATCGCCGACGGCGCCGCCTCCACGCATCTCGGCGATTACACGTTTGCGATCATCCGCAAACTGGTCGCGCAAATCGAAACGGTCAGCGACGAGCAGTTGCTCGAGACCCTGCGCTTTTTCGCACAGCGCATGAAGATCGTGGTCGAGCCGACAGGCTGCCTCGCCGCGGCCGCGGTGCTCAACGGCGTCGTGCCGGTGAAGGGCAAGCGAGTGGGCGTGGTGGTGAGCGGCGGCAACGTCGATCTGGCGAAGCTCGCGCAGTATCTCGCCTGAGCCAGACAAACAGACTTGCGCTGCGGCGCTCGTTGAATGTGATCGAAGACGGCTCGTCAGCTTCGACTGCGAGCCGTTTTTTATGAGCTTGCCGCTTGCGCGGTTTGCACGATCAGATCGCGATACCCGTTGACGATCACGCTGTACGAGAAGTACGCGAACAGCAGCGCCGACAGCACATGACAGGCGCGCAGCAACCCGGTGCCGGCGCGTTTGCGTCCGTGGCTGCCGAGTCCGCAGATGAAGATCGTCCAGCACAGGCCGCCGAGAAAGAAACCGCCAAGAAACACGGGCGCGGTCGTCACGCTCGTGGCGCCCGCTTTCGCGATCAATGCGCCGCCCACCGCCGCGAACCACAGAATCGCCGAGGGCGACGACACCGCGAGCAACACGCCGCGCAGAAAACCACGCCACGCTGAAAGATGCGGCGCGTTGGGATCCGCTTCGCCGGCCACGGGCGGCGCCGAGGCCGGGAACATCGCCTCGCGTGCCATCTTCCAGGTCAGAAAAAGCAGGATCGCCGCGCCGCCGATCCATACCACCCAGCGTACCGACTCGAACTGCAGCAGCGCGGCCATGCCCGCGAGCGCGAGCGCCGCGTAAATCAGATCGCCGATACAGGAACCGAGGCCCAGCCAGAAGCCCGGTTTGAAGCCGTGCGACAGCGTCAGCGAAATCATGGCGACGTTCACGAGACCGATGTCCAGACACAGCGACAAGGATAGAAAAAAACCGTCCGACATCATTGAAAAGGCATGCATCCGCGCAACTGCTCCGTCAGTTCCGTTATTCAGTCTTGTTGCACTGATCGCTTTACAGGCCCAACTCGTTCCACAGCGTGTCGATGCGCTGTTTGACCGCGTCGTCCATCACGATCGGGCGGCCCCATTCGCGATCGGTTTCGCCGGGCCATTTATTGGTCGCGTCGAGTCCCATCTTCGAGCCGAGCCCGGCCACGGGGGAGGCGAAATCCAGATAGTCGATCGGCGTGCGATCGACCAGCACCGTGTCGCGCGACGGGTCGACGCGCGTGGTGATCGCCCAGATCACTTCTTTCCAGTCGCGGATATTCACGTCCTCGTCGACCACGACGATGAACTTCGTATACATGAATTGCCGCAGGAAGCTCCACACGCCGAACATCACGCGTTTGGCGTGGCCCGGGTAGCTCTTCTTCATCTGCACGATCGCCATCCGGTAGCTGCAACCTTCGGGCGGCAGATAGAAGTCGGTGATCTCGGTGAATTGCTTTTGCAACAGCGGCACGAACACTTCGTTGAGCGCTACGCCAAGCACGGCCGGTTCGTCGGGCGGTTTGCCGGTGTAGGTGGAGTGGTAGATGGCGCCGCGCCGCATCGTGATGCGCTCGACCGTGAAGACGGGAAACCACTCCTGCTCGTTGTAGTAGCCGGTGTGATCGCCGTAGGGGCCTTCCAGCGCATGTTCATAGCCGGCCGACGCGCCCTTGACCGGACGCGGCGGCGTGCCCGCCGGAGCGGGCGAGGGCGTGCCTTCCTGCGGATGAATGAAGCCTTCCAGCACGATCTCCGCACGCGCCGGCACCTGCAAGCCGTCGACGCCCGGCGTGATGCACTTCGCGAGTTCGGTGCGCCCGCCGCGCAGCAGCCCGGCGAACTGGTATTCGGAGAGCGTGTCCGGCACCGGCGTGACCGCGCCGAGGATGGTCGCCGGATCGGCACCCAGCACGACGGCCACCGGATACGGCTTGCCCGGGTTCTGCAACGCGAATTCGCGGAAATCGAGCGCGCCGCCGCGATGCGCGAGCCATCGCATGATCAGTTTGTTACGGCCGATCAGTTGCTGGCGATAGATGCCTAAATTTTGTCGGCTCTTGTTCGGGCCTTTCGTGACGGTCAGGCCCCATGTAATCAGCGGACCGGCATCGCCCGGCCAACAGGTCTGAATCGGCAGCTTTGCGAGGTCGACATCGTTGCCTTCCCAGACGATTTCCTGGCAGGGCGGTGCATTCACCGTCCTCGGCGCCATGTCCCAAACCGCCTTCGCGAGTGAGAACAGCTTGCCGGCGTCCTTGAGTCCTTTTGGCGGCTCCGGTTCCTTCAATGCGGACAGCAGACGGCCGACGTCGCGCAGCGATTCGAGCGCCGCGCCGTCGCCTTCACCGGCTTGCGCGTCGATACCCATGCCGAGCGCGACGCGGCGCGGCGTGCCGAACAGGTTGCCGAGCACGGGGAACGCATGCCGCTGCTTGCTCTCAAAAAGCACAGCCGGGCCACCGGCGCGCAGCACGCGGTCGCACACCTCGGTCATTTCCAGGATTGGCGAGACGTTTTGCGAGATACGGCGCAGTTCACCGATCTCTTCGAGACGGCCGACGAAATCGCGCAGGTCTTTGTATTTCATCTGTTGCGGTTCAGAGCCGCGCAAGCGGCGGGAAGGAGGGCACGGCAAGGTTTCGCGGCGCCAAAACGATTGTCGATTTTACCTGTGTTGGCTGATGCACGTAGATCAGCCGAACGGCCGGACGCGAACGGGAGATTTGATATAGCTCAAGAAGCGCTTGCCGCGCGGTTTTGAACGAGCTGAACACTGTTCATTATTACAATTAGTTATACATTTGCCTATTTATAGTGTTGACGATCTATAAAACGCTGCATAGAATCCGTCCACGTTGGTTGCAGGGCGCGAACCTTTTTACCACTGCCCCCGGTCCCATCAGACGCAACGCGTCACCGTTTGCCGACCCCCTGCACGGTATCTGACGTCTTGTTGAAGTCCTCGCCAGCGCCAGACTGACGCTGGTTTTTCGCGTGGGAGCCGCCGCCCGCCTGCTTTTTTGGCATGCCGCGGGCCTCTTTCCAAGATGGCTCCCCACAAACGGTATTTGCCGTTTTCCCGACGCCGCTGCTGGCCTAACCAGACAGAGCACGCGACGTCTTGACTCTGCGAATGTGTGTTACCGCCTGTTCACCTGGCGGAGTTCGCGGATCATGCAACATGGGAGATCTGAATGAACGCCTGGTTATCGTGGCGCCCCGATGAGCGTATCGCGCAAGTTGTGCGTGGTGTGCTGCGTCGCGGGACCCGAATGAGTCATCACCTGTTCAGCATCGTCGGCGGTATCGCCGTCGTGCTGGCGCTCGCATTGTGGCTGATGCCGGCCGCCTGGCGCGGCACCCTCGCCGCCAAGCTGATGCCGGTCATTTCCGCCGCAGTGCAAGCCGGTCCCGCCCGTCTGCTGCAGGGCCACCCGCTGCCGGCTTTCGGACCGTCTGGAAGCGCGTCCTCTGACGACTCGCTGTCCGCCAATTCGAGCGGCGCCGATGCCGTCGGCGCCGCGAACAATGGCAACACCGCCGTGAACACGAGCAATACCAGCTACGACGGCGCCTTCGACGGCACCGGCTCGGCCGGCATGGGCGTGGCGGCACTGAACGGGCTCGACCCGCGCACCATGCACAGCGTCACCGCGCTGGCGCAGCTGATTCCATCGCAGCGCGTCTCGGCCGACGCACGCGACGACCGCGTGCTGACCTCGACCCGCGAGCAGGATCTGGTGGCGTCGTACCTCGCGCGCCGCTATCGCGTGGCGCAGGAGCCCGTGAGCGAGCTCGTGAAGGCCGCGTTCGACACCGGCCGCGAAGTCGGTCTCGATCCGCTCCTGCTGCTCTCCGTGATGGCGATCGAATCGGGCTTCAACCCGTACGCCGAGAGCGGCGTGGGCGCGCAAGGGCTGATGCAGGTCATGTCCAAGGTGCATTCGGACAAGTTCCAGTATTTCGGCGGCCAGAGCGCGGCGCTCGAACCGGTCGCGAACATCAAGGTGGGCGCGCTGGTGCTGAGGGATTGCATCGCACGCGGCGGTTCGCTGCCGGGCGGCTTGCGCCTGTACGTCGGCTCGACCTCGCAGGACGACGGCGGCTACGGCGCCAAGGTGATGGGCGAGCGTGGCCGTCTGCGCGACGTGGCGCGCGGCCGCAAGGTGCCGGTCAATGCGCCGCAGGCGCCGGTTCTGACGGCCTCGAACAATACGCCTGCTGCGGCTGCCACGGCTGCGGCGAACAACGGCAAGCGCGTACAGGTGACGCTGGAAGGCAGTCATCCGCTGAGCGCGGCAGCGCCGAAGACGCCGGTTTCGGAGCAGGACGACGCCAGTTCCAATGCGACCAAGCATGTGGCATCGGCTTCGGAGTTGGGCGCCTGAGGTTAGCGTTAGCGGCGTTATGCTGATTGCCTGACGCAAGAGCGGCAGTTACAAAAAAGGACACTCGAGCGAGGGTGTCCTTTTTTGCGTTTGGCGGGTTGAAGCGGTGCTCGGCTATTGCCCCGGCGCTGCCGACTACTCGCGGCTGGCGACTCCTGGGCGGGCCGTGGAGAGGGGCCGTGGTAGCGTCCCGCTTTCCGGTCAATGTCGCCCGAAGCGCTTCGCCAACCGTTCGACCGCTTCTTCCAGCTTCGGATAGGCGGTTGCATACGACAGCCGGATGTACTGCTTCGGCGCGTGCGTGCCGAAGTCCATGCCCGGCACCAGCACGACGCCCGCATCGTGCAGCATCGCCCTGGTGAGCGCCGCGCTGTCGCCGGCCGCCGGATGCGCGACCGTGCGGCAATCGGCGTACACGTAGAACGCGCCGTCCGGCATTACCGGCACCGAGAAGCCGAGCGATTCCAATGCCGGCGCAATGAAGTCGCGGCGGCGCTTGAATTCGAGGCGCCGCGCTTCATAGATCGCGATCGTTTCCGGTTCGAAGCAGGCCAGCGCCGCGTGCTGGGCGAGCGCCGACGCGCAGATGAACAGGTTTTGCGCGAGCTTTTCGAACGCGTCGATCATGCCGGGCGGCACCACCAGCCAGCCCAGACGCCAGCCGGTCATGTTGAAGTACTTCGAGAAACTGTTGACGGTGATTACATCGTCGCCGAACGAGAGCGCCGACACGGGCTTCGCGTCGTAGCTCAGGCCCTGGTAGATCTCGTCGACGATCGTAAAGCCGCCACGCGCCCGCACCGCCTTGACGATGCGTTCGAGTTCGGCCGGTTCGATCGAGGTGCCGGTCGGGTTCGACGGCGACGCGAGCAACACGCCACGGGTGCGCTCGTTCCACAGGCGCTCGACGTCGGCGGCGGTCAGCTGGAAACGTTCGGCCGGGCCGCTTGGCACCATGACCGGCTTGCCTTCGGCAGCGATCACGAAATGACGGTTGCACGGATAGCACGGGTCGGGCATCAGCACTTCGTCGTCGCGATCGACCAGTGCCGCGCAAGCCAGCAGCAATGCCGCGGAAGCACCGGCGGTGACGACGATCCGTGCCGGATCCACGCTCACGCCATGGAACTCGGCGTAATGCGCCGAGATCGCCTCGCGCAGCGCATGCAGGCCAAGCGCGTTGGTGTATTGGGTGACGCCGCGGCGCAACGCGCTCGCAGCCGCCTCGATGACCGGCTCGGGCGCGGTGAAATCGGGTTCGCCGATTCCCATGTGAATGATGTCGCGCCCATCGCGCTCCAGCAGCGCGGCTTCCTTGGCCAGTTCCATCACGTAGAAAGGCTGGATGGCGTCGACGCGGGCAGCAAGCCGCACCAAGGGTTCGGTCACGGAGTTCATACGATCAAATCCAGTTCAGAAGCAAAAACGGGACGGCGTCTCATGCATCAGGCTCATGCACCTGACGGCGTCCTTGCAAGCGGTCCGGCCTTGCTCACTACATACAGCGGATGGCGCACGACAGGGGTCATGCGCCTCACGCTCAGCGCTTGCCGGCAGCCTGCGTTTCAGCGGCGCGTAGTTGCGCCGACAGCTTGTCCAGCACGCCGTTCACGTACTTGTAGCCGTCCGCGCCGCCGAACGTCTTGGCGAGCTCGACCGCTTCGTTGATGACCACGCGATAGGGGATATCCAGGTGGTTCTTCAGCTCGAAGGCGGCGACCAGCAGCACCGCGCGTTCGACTGGCGAAAGCTGGTCGAGCGGGCGGTCGAGACACGGTGCGATATCGGCGGACAGCGCCTCCGAATCGCGGATCACGCCGTGCAGAATGGCGTCCAGATGTTCGTGGTCGGCCTTGTCGAAGCCCTGCGCGCCGCGCAGTTGCGCGTCGATTTCACCGCCGGGCGAGCCCGACAGCAGCCACTGATAAAGCCCCTGCGTGGCCAGTTCGCGGGAGCGTCGGCGTGCGCTCTTCATGCCTCTTCCTCTTCTTCGTCTTCTTCCTCGTCGCCGCCGCCGAGTTGTTCGAGCGCGACCGCGAGGTTCGCCATTTCGACGGCCACGCGCGCCGCATCGCGACCCTTCTCGGTCATGCGGGCGACGGCCTGCTCGTCGTTTTCGGTGGTCAGCACGGCGTTCGCGACAGGAATGCCGAAGTCGAGGCCGATGCGCGTAATGCCCGCGCCGCTTTCGTTCGACACCAGTTCGAAGTGGTACGTCTCGCCGCGAATCACCGCGCCGAGCGCGATCAGCGCGTCGAATTGCGCGCTTTCGGCGAGCTTTTGCAGCGCGAGCGGGATCTCCAGCGCGCCCGGCACGGTGACGAGCAGCACGTCTTCACCGGTCACGCCGAGGCGTTCGAGTTCCTCGATGCAGGAGTCCGCGAGGCCGTTGCAAACGGGTTCGTTAAAGCGTGCCTGGACGATGCCGATGCGCAGTCCGTCGCCGTCGAGGTTCGGTTGGTATTGTCCGATTTCCATGTGAATTCCGTAGTGTTTTGAGTGAGCGCGAAGCGCGTGAATGGTCGGATCAGCCTTGCTGCGGGGCCTGCGCGGTGCCGCCCGGCATCGGCACGAAGCCCGTGACTTCCAGACCGTAGCCCGACATGCTGCCCAGCTTGCGCGGGTTCGACAGCACCTGCATCTTGCCGACACCGAGCTCGCGCAGAATCTGTGCGCCGATGCCGTAAGTCTTGAAGTCAACCGGGCGGCGTTTGAGCGCCTCGGCTTTTTCCTTCGAATCGAACGCCTTGAAAACGTCGATCAGATGATCTTTCGAATCGCCGCAGTTCAGCAGCACGATCACGCCGAGGTCGCGTTCGGCGATTTCCTTCATCGCCGCGTCCAGCGTCCACGAATGGGTGGATTCGCCGACCTCGAGCAGATCCAGCACCGACAACGGCTCATGCACGCGTACCGGCGTGTCCTGCTCGGCGTGCGGCGTGCCGCGCACCAGTGCGATATGCGGCTGGCCGCTCGGCTGGTCGAGATACATCACCGCGCGAAACGCGCCATGCGCGGTTTGCATGGTGCGCTCGCAAATCCGCTCGACGATCGACTCGGTGCGGCTGCGATAGTGGATCAGATCCGCGATCGTGCCGATTTTCAGACCGTGCTCTTTGGCGAATTCCATCAGGTCCGGCAGACGCGCCATCGTGCCGTCGTCCTTGATGACTTCGCAGATCACCGCGGCCGGCGTGAGGCCCGCCAGCGCGGTGAAATCGCAGCCGGCCTCCGTGTGGCCGGCGCGCACCAGCACGCCGCCGGGCTGGGCCATGATCGGAAACACGTGGCCCGGCTGTACGATGTGCTCCGCTTTCGCGTCCGGCGCGACCGCCGTGGCGATCGTGCGGGCGCGGTCGGCCGCCGAAATGCCGGTGGTCACGCCTTCGGCCGCTTCAATACTGACGGTGAACGCCGTGCCGTACTGCGTGCCGTTGCGGTAGGTCATGAGCGGCAGGTTCAGCAGCTTGCAGCGTTCCTGCGTGAGTGTCAGGCAGATCAGGCCGCGGCCGTAGCGGGCCATGAAATTGATCGCTTCCGGCGTGACGAATTCGGCGGCGATCACGAGGTCGCCCTCGTTTTCGCGGTCTTCTTCGTCGACGAGGATCACCATCCGGCCTGCTTTCAGTTCGGCAATGATCTCTGGAGTGGAGGCGAGCGTCATGTTGGCGAGATTTTCGAAGAAAGCGCGTATTTTACGCCACGCGCCGGTCCAAGTCGCCTCCGCCGGACGGCATAGGCCGTTTGGCCGACTAGTAATGAGCCGTCCGCCGTTGCTATGCTCGTCGAACGATGGACGCATGAACCGGCTGGGAGCGGCAGGACGCCGCCGCCAGCCCATGCGTGGCCGGGCGTTGCCGGTTTTTGCCGCTTGTTATTTCGGCGCGTTCAGCATGCGCTCGACGTAGCGCGCGATCAGATCGATCTCCAGATTCACCTGCGTGCCTTCGCGCAGACGCTTGAGCGCGGTCACTTCAACCGTGTGCGGAATCAGGTTGATCGAGAATTCGCAGCCATCGCCGCGATCTTTAACCGAGTTGACGGTCAGACTCACGCCGTTGACAGTGATAGAGCCTTTATACGCCAGATAGCGGCCGATCTCGCGCGGCGCCAGCACGCGCAGTTCGTGCGATTCGCCGACCGGCGCGAAATGCGTGACCGTGCCGAGGCCGTCCACATGGCCGGAGACGATATGGCCGCCGAGCCGGTCGTGCGCGCGCAGCGCCTTCTCGAGATTGACTTCGCCGGGTTCGCCGAGACCTGCCGTGCAGTTCAGGCTTTCGCGCGACACGTCCACTTCGAACGAATGCGCGGTCTTCGCGACCACGGTCATGCAGGCGCCCTGGATCGTGATGCTGTCGCCGAGCTGCACGTCCTCGAGATCGAGGCCGCCGGCTTCGACGTTCAGGCGCACGCCCGCGTCGCCGTCCGTGCCCAGGGGCTCGACTGATTCAATGCGGCCGACCGCCGCGACGATTCCTGTGAACATCGTGCTAATCCTTGATCAATTCGAAACGGGTGGGGATGCCGGATCGGTCCCGGGCCCGGCGGCGTGCTCAGATGCAACGCGAGGCACGAAGCGCGCGAGAATCCGCAGATCGTCGCCGATCCGGTCGACCGCATGGAAATTCAGTTTGACGCGGCCTTCGAGGGCTTCAGGCGCGCCCAGATTGAACATGCTCATCGAGTCCATACCGAGCAGGCTCGGCGCGAGATAGACGAGCAGTTCGTCGACACAGCCTTCACGCAGCAGCGAGCCGTTCAGCTTGTAGCCCGCTTCCACATGCAGTTCGTTCACGTTGCGCTCGCCGAGCACTGTCAGCATCGCGGGCAGATCGACCTTGCCGGCCGCGTTCGCCAGTTGCACGATTTCGGCGCCGCGATCGCGCAGCGCGTTGGCGCGCTCGGTATGACGCTCATCGAGATTGCCGCAGAAGATCAACGTGGGGGCGCCGGCCAGGATCTGCGCTTCAGGCGGCACGTCGAGCTGGCTGTCGATCAGCACGCGCTGCGGCTGGCGTGGCGTGTCGACGGCGCGCACCGTCATGCGCGGATTGTCTTCCCTGACAGTGCCGATGCCGGTCAGGATCGCCGACGCGCGGGCGCGCCATGCGTGACCGTCGGCGCGCGCCGCTTCGCCGGTGATCCATTGGCTGATACCCGAGGGCAGGCCGGTGCGGCCGTCGAGCGAGGCCGCCACCTTCATGCGCACCCACGGGCGGCGGCGCGTCATGCGCGACACGAAGCCGATGTTCAGTTCGTGTGCTTCGTTGGCGAGCAGCCCGCAACGCACTTCGATGCCGGCGTCGCGCAGCATCGCTAGGCCACGTCCGGAGACTTGCGGATTGGGATCTTCCATTGCCGCGACCACCCGCGCGACCTGCGCTTCGATCAGCGCGTTCGCGCACGGCGGCGTGCGGCCGAAATGGCTGCACGGCTCAAGCGTCACGTAGGCCGTGGCGTCGCGCAGATCGTGACCGCGCGAGCGCGCGTCTTTCAACGCGCGAACCTCCGCATGATCCTGGCCGGCCGGTTGCGTGAAGCCCTCGCCGATCACCTCGCCGTTTTTGACGAGCACGCAACCCACACGCGGATTCGGATCGGCCGTGTACATGCCGCGCTTGGCTAACGCAAGCGCGCGTTCCATATGGACGAAGTCGGTTTGCGAGAACATCGGTGTCCGGTCGGTACGGTGGCTAGGCAGTATGGAGCTTCGGTTCAGGCGTTGGGTGCGGATTGCGTCTTGTGCCCACAGCCGGCTTCAGGCCATGAGAGAGGCGAACGCGCCGCGCGCCGCGTCGATCGTGGCGTCGATAATCTCGTCGTCGTGGGCGATCGAAACGAAGCCCGCCTCATAGGCCGACGGCGCGAAGTACACGCCGGCGTCGAGCATCTTATGGAAGAACGAGTTAAAGCGCGGCACGTCGCTCTTCGTGACCTCGGCGAAGCTCGTCGGGATCGATTCGGTGAAGTACAGCCCGAACATACCGCCCAGCGAATCGGCCGAGAACGGCACCTTGGCTTCGCGCGCCACATTCGCAAGACCTTGCGCGAGCCGCGTGGTGCGCGAGGCGAGCGTGTCGTAGAAGCCCGGCGCCTGGATCAGTTGCAGCGTTTTCAGGCCCGCGGCGACGGCGATCGGATTGCCCGAGAGCGTGCCCGCCTGGTAGACGCCGCCGAGCGGCGCGAGGTGAGCCATGATGTCGCGCCGGCCGCCGAAAGCCGCCGCCGGCATGCCGCCGCCGATCACTTTGCCGAGACACGTCAGGTCCGGCGTGATGCCGTAGACCTCCTGCGCGCCACCTGCCGCGACGCGAAAACCGCACATCACTTCGTCGAAAATCAGCACCGAGCCGTATTCGGTGCACAGACGGCGCAGCGTTTGCAGGAATTCGGGCGTGGCGCGCACGAGGTTCATGTTGCCCGCGACCGGCTCGACGATCACCGAGGCGATCTCGTTGCCGAATGCCTTGAACGCTTCTTCGAGTTCCGCGACGTTGTTGTATTCGAGCACCGTAGTGTGCTTGGCGATGTCGGCCGGCACGCCCGCCGAAGTCGGATTGCCGAAGGTCAGCAGGCCCGAACCCGCCTTGACCAGCAGGCTGTCGGCGTGGCCGTGATAGCAGCCTTCGAACTTGACGATGCGGCTGCGGTTCGTGAAGCCGCGCGCGAGACGCAGCGCGCTCATGGTCGCCTCGGTGCCGCTCGATACCATGCGGACCTGTTCGATCGAGGGCACCAGCTTGCAGATTTCCTCGGCGATTTCCACTTCGGATTCAGTCGGAGCGCCGAACGAGAAGCCGTTGACCAGCACGCGCTGCACCGCTTCGAGCACTTCCGGGTGGACGTGGCCGAGGATCATCGGGCCCCACGAGCCGATGTAGTCGATGTAACGCTGGCCGTCCGCGTCCCAGAAGTAGGGGCCCTGGGCGCGCTCGATGAAGCGCGGCGTGCCGCCGACCGAACGGAATGCGCGGACCGGCGAGTTCACGCCGCCAGGAATGGTGCGCTGCGCGCGGTCGAAGAGGGTTTCGTTTTTGGACATGGCGGTGGCTGGAATTGGGGTTGCGCAGCGGCGCGAGAGGCGTGCAGGCGGTTCGCGCGGCGCTGGGGTGAGTGGAGAAATTGTACCGGAGTCAGCCGCAACCGGCTTTGCGGTTGTCCCTGCCGGGCGGGGGCTTGTACTCAGCTTTCGTGCGCGCGGCTCATTGGCGCCGATTGCGTGTCGTTGCCGCCGGTTTCGTCGCCGCCCTGGTTGGCGGCTTGGCTGCCGCTTTAGTCGCGGCGTTAGCTGCCGGCTTGGTCTCCGCCGTAGTCGCGGTTTCATTCGACGGTTTCACCGACGTCTTCGGCTTGCTCGTCGCGCGCCCCTCCGCCGCGCTTTTTTTCGCAGCGGCCGCGTGGGCCGTGACCTTGCTCGAGTGTATGGGTCCCGCCGGCGCGGCATCGAACTTCGGCGGCTTGCGCTTGCCGGTGAGCTCGGCCCAACGCTTTTCCAACGCGCCTTCGGCAATCGGCTTGATCACGGTGCCCGAGCTCTGCGCATCCCATGTCTGCACCGAGAATGGATGCGTGCGCAACGCTTCGCGCGTGATCACCGCGCCTTCGCGCGCATCGACCAGCCAGTCGTACACGAAGTCGATGCACAACCGGTAGCCACGCTTGGTCGCCGGATCGGGGACCTCGTACGGCGCGCGCGTCACGTAACCGGAGCCGAAAATGCCCTTCGGCTCCTGGGCGACACGATGCAGGAACACGCGATCGCCCGGCAAGATGCCGCGAGCAAATCCGCAACCCCATACGTCAGTCACCGCCACGCCCGCGGCGACGCGTTTGGCCACCTCGGGCAACTCGGGCCACGGCCATTTTTTGGGGCTCCAGATCAGCAGGAATGCGGTCATCGCAAGGTCTAAACGGGACGGTGGGGAAGGGTGCCGCGAACACGTTAAGCGTAGCGCGCGCGTGGTTCAGGCGGCAGCTTAACCGATCAGCGGCGCGCCTGCCGCGGGCGCATTCATGCGTCGCCCGATCACGACCCGATGCGGTGGCTCTTTTAACCGTCGCGTACAATTGATGCCGTCAAGCTGCTGCTTCCTCCGTTTCACCGTTTCACCGCTTCGCTGCCGATCACGGCGCGACGCTTCATCTGGATTCCCATGTCTCACGTCACCAGACGCCGGCCCGATGGCCGGCTGATTCTGTTGCTCGGTGCGCTTGCCGCATGCGGGCCGATATCCATCGACATGTACCTGCCTAGCCTGCCGACCATCGCACAGGCGTTCGTCATCAGCACCGGCGCCGCGCAATCGACGCTCACCAGCTTCATGTTCGGCTTTTCGATCGGCATGCTGCTCTATGGTCCGCTGTCGGATACGTATGGCCGCCGGCCGGTGCTGCTCGGCGGCATCGTCATGTATGCGCTGGCAAGCGTGGCATGCGCGCTGTCGTTCTCGATCGGATCGCTTGTGGTGTTCCGTTTCGTGCAGGCGCTGGGCGCGGGCGCCGCCTCCGTGCTGGCGCGCGCCATTGCGCGCGACGCGCACGGGCCGACCGACGCCGCACGCGTGCTGTCGATGCTCGCCATCGTCACCTCGATCGGGCCGCTGCTTGCGCCGCTGATCGGCGGGCAGTTGCTGTTGCTTGGCGGCTGGCGCGTCGTGTTTGTCGTGTTGACGCTGTTCGGGACCGTCTGCGCGGTGACCGCGTTTCTGAAGGTGCCTGAAACGTGGCCGCGCGAGAAGCGGGCGCAGTCGGCCTTGCTGCAATCGTTCGGCGCATACGGCAAGTTGCTGCGCGATCCGGTCGCGTGGGGGCACATGCTGTGCGGCGGCATGGCGTTCGCGTCCATGTTCGCGTACATCACCGCGACGCCGTTCGTGTATATCGAGTATTTCCATGTGTCGGCGCAGCATTACGGCTTTCTGTTCGCGCTGAATATCGTCGGCATCATGTTAGGTAACTTGATGAATACGCGTCTCGTCGGCCGACTCGGGTCGCTGCCGATCATTTCGTTTTCGGCGAGCGTCAGTTGCATCGCTTCGCTGTTCGTCTGCCTCGTGTCGCTGACTGGGTGGGGCGGGTTGTGGTCGATCGTGTTCGGTCTGTTTTTCGTGGTGGGCGTGGTGGGTTTGTTGTCCGCCAATTGCACGACGGATCTGATGCACCGCTATCCGGCGAATGCCGGCGCCGCGGCCGCCGTGTTCGGCGCAATGCAGTTGGCGCTGGGCGCGCTGTCGAGCCTCGCCGTCGGACTGTGGCAGGACGGTTCGCCCAAGGGGATGGGTATAGTCGTGGGCGTGGCGGGCTCGCTGTGCTACGTCGGCCGTATCCTGGTCGTCAGGTGGCATGGAACTAAGGTGCCCGTTGCCGCTTGATGGCGACATGACCTGCTCGCCGAGCGACGGCTACGGAAAACACCAGGTGTTGCGCGCGCGCGACCTTGCAGTCTGATTTGCGTTGCTATGATGGTGCCACTGTTCCTCGGAGCGGCAATCATGGCGATCAGAGACTTGATGAATGGCGAGCGGCAGCATGCCGCCTTTGCCGAAGCGCAGAAGCTGGCCGACAGCGGCACCTATCACGACTACACGGACATCGAATACGTCTTGCGCTTTGATTACGGTTTGTCTGATGTATCGACACTGCTCGACAGCCAGTTGATGCATCGCGACCTGAATCGCCGCTGCGCCGATGCGCGCGAGAAGCTGGAGATGCTCGGCGTGTGATGTGTGATGCGCTTGGCCGGGGGCGCGGCGGTCCAAGGCGGGCTCATTTGCTGAGCCGGGCTAATTGCGTGAGGCGCTGCGCTGGTCGTTTGCCGCGTTGAGCCTTGCGAGCGTTTTGTATTGCTTTCGCAAAAACAGTTGCTGCCATACGAGTGAGCCGCGCGCGGCGTCATACGCGCAGCCATGCGCGGCACCGTCATCACCTTTGGAGTTGGATTCATGGCTGATAGCCAGCACGCCCTTCGTTTGCCGCATACGGACAATCCCGTCGGCCTTGCCAAACCGGGCGGCCATTACAGCCACGTCGCAATCGCGAACGGTTTTGTTTTCGTCTCGGGACAGTTGCCGATCAACGCGCAAGGCGAGAAGCTCTCCGGCGCCTCGTTCGAGGTGCAGGCCGAACAGGTGCTGTCCAATCTGCAGGCTGCATTGGAAGGCGCGGGCAGCAGCATCGCGCAACTGGTGCAGGTGCGCGTGTATATCGCCGATGTCGAACACTGGGCGAGCTTCAATCAGATCTACGCGCGATGGGCGGGCGAGGCACGGCCGGCGCGTGCTGTCGTGCCGGTTCCGCAACTGCATTACGGATTGAAGATCGAGGTTGAGGCGACTGCGCTGGTTTAGGGCGTGGTTGTGGCGGCGAGGTGTCGTTTGTCGAATACAAATGCAAAACGGGCCGTGAGGCCCGTTTTGCATTGATGATCTGGCGGAGGCGGTGTCTGTCAATAATTCCAACAGGCACCGACGGGCCTCGCTCGCACAAAGGCCGCCATTAAGCACCTACCGTAGGTAGCACGGAATTTTTGCTTTGCACTCCTGTAGCGCTCCGGTGCTGTGATCGACAAACCCAAACCGGTATTTGCAATAGTCAGCAAAGTTCGCACGATCGATCGGCGGCAATTGGTCGATCGGCTCATCATCCCCCTCGTTGGCAAACGGGTCGTAGAACTTCGCCTGCAACGTCGGGTATCGCTTCAGGAAAAATGTGGTCTGCGTCTCGTGATCGAGATACGAATTGACATAGCCCGTGTACGTGACCACAACGATAACGATGCCTGTACCAGCAATCGTCGCCAGCCATTTTCGTGCCGCATTCATGGCGCACTCAGTCCGGTCAATTTCCGCAGTTTTTTGACGAGCGTCAAGCCAACGTTGCCCGGGCAAATCTTGCCCTCACCCAATTGGCCGGGGAACTCGCGGTGACCACCAAGCGTACTAATGTAAAAGAACTCTCGCAAAATGGCGATGAATGCTTCGAGCGATTGCTTCTGCTTTTCGGGAACCTGCGGCCGCTCGTTGACACCTATGGCATCGAAAAACTTACGAACTATCGCGACGCCATCACGACCTTCGTCCGAGGTCGTCAGGTTCTCCAGCAGCACAATGCCGATGACCGCCGAGTTGTAGTTGTGCACATTCTCGCCCTTGAACCGGATATCCCGGCCTTCGAAGACATTGCCGAAACAGTCAAGCGCATAGTGATAACCGATATCGCCGCTCGCCGCTGTGTTCCGCCCCATCTGCATGTCCTGGATTTCCTGCATCTGAAGCGCGGCAGGACCACACGTGAAGCTGCGGCCGGCATGATGAATGGCGATCTTGGTATAGTCCCAGTCGTCGCGCATCCGCTTCGAGCGATTCCTGTGCGCGGCCCAGTCCGATCGTTCCACAAAGTTCATGCCGTTTTGTCTCACGTGGTTGATAATCGCTTGTCGCGTCGCGGCTCGATTGTCAACCTTGATCGAGACAGCATCGTCTTTGCTGCTGCCAACCATCGTACAAGCCGAGGTCCAATGCTCAATGTTGTAATCTGTTGCCACGGCTAATTTCCTTGACGGGGTTTCAGGACGCGTTTCGGTGACGAAAAGATGACATGGATGTTGAACGGTTGCTCGCCGTTGGTCTCGATCTTCGCGTAGCCCTGTCCGTCCGTCTTGCCGCACTGTCTTACGCCTCCTACATCCGCAACAAAATCCCGATTGGCCAACGGTTCGCCAGTCATACGGTCCCACACAAAGCACCAGCGGGTATGCTTCGCCTCATCTACGGCCTGCGATGGGGATGCTACGGCGGTAACGCTGCTCGCGCTCGCCGAGCCGTGGTCCGAATCGAGAAAATATCCCGGATTGCTACCGACGATTACCCGGTTCTTTCCGCACGGACAGAATACCGAATCATCATCAACAACAACGTTGCGCCCCTTGTCGGATATGCCCTTGCCGGTTCCAAGTATCAGGTGGGCTCCTTTGCAGTTGCCGCACGTCGCCACGTCGCCATCCAGCGCGAGCTTTTTGCCGTGATCGGCATACCCCGTTGAGGAACCCATGACACGACCGCCCGTTGTCGTCGGGTCACCGTCCCGTACCGCCGCCTTACGCATGGTTAGGCCCTCTGTCCGCGTCAGTACTCAGGGGCGGCATATAGGCCGGATCAAACAAGCCCGGAATGAGTTCGCCGTCGCAAACCGATATGCCGTAGCCGTCCTGCAATGTTTGCGTGATCGTGTCGCCATTGCCCAGACGGGAACCGACCAGCGCGAGCGGCCTGTCATCGTAGACTGCGGCGGAACCCGCGCCATCAATGATGATCGCTTCACTGCCGTCCTCGTAGGTCGCCTTGTCACCGACGCGGGCCAAATTCAACCCGTCAGCCGCTAACCTGCTGGTTACCTGCGTGACGCGCCCGCCGCGCTCAGTGCGCGAGCCGATAGTGGCAAAAAGGTACGTGGTTTCGTTTTTCTGCTGTTCCAGCATCCTTGAGTCTCCTGTCTGAATGGGATAGCGCAGCCGGTGCTGCGCGCCAAACAGATAGTGCGCCGCCATCGCCTGCGGGGATTGCGCACCCTGGCGGGATATACAAAACCCAGCTATCACTCTCAGGAAGTAGAAAAAAGAAGTGAATCAGACAAGTTCGAAAAACTGAGCCGCGACTCGAACGGCATCCGTTTTTTTGATGTGGCGTAATCGCCGTTGATGCCGTTGTTTCGAGCAGAAGATTGCCACCTCATCGCATGAACGCAGCTTCACGAAGTGATTAGCCTGTGCTGGCGGCGCAAACTTACGGAACCGGCGTGGCGCTTGCCGCTTTGCGTAGCCGGGCTTCGCGGACGACACGGGTGCGAACTCTGTCGCCAGGGCGATCAGCCGCAGTCAATTTTGATTAGTTTCAAAGAATCAAACGTAGGGGCCCGCGCTATCTCCGCCGCGCATTTTCAGCATGATGTTTCGATCACCTTCGTAAGCTACCGCCGTTCACGGCAATGATCGCCATCTGTTCGTCGTCGGTCATCGCACGCGTCCCCGATGACATACGCCAATCGGTCACGCATAGGCGCGCCAGTCCTTCACAAACAAAAACCGACCCTTGCGAGGTCGGTTTCTCATGCCGGTCTTTCCTGGCTGTCAATTTGTCGGGCGGCGCGCCGTGACACGTGTCCGCCGCCCTTTTTGGGGCGAAAGATTCACGCTTGCCGCCCCCGATCGCAAAACCCGCACAGCAGGTCATTCACGCATAGACACCGTTTGCGTCAATACTATGTGGATATCGGCGAGCGCATCCTCGAACAGACCAAAAA
>DASPZL010000001.1:0-3144 GCA_035636295.1 Paraburkholderia sp. | reverse complement strand
TGAAGGATCGCACGGTGTTTCTCGACTTTCAGACCGATCCGACCGAAAACGTCTGGCCGATGGTTCAGGCCGGCAAGGGCATCACCGAGATGCTCATGGGTTCGGAAGATCTATAACGACGGCTTCTGCGCCGGCTTCGTCATGCGCGCCTCCACAAAGGGCGAATGCGGACGAAGCGGTGCGAACCCGCTCGCATACATCGACAAAACATCTGGAAGAAGCGAAACATGAGACACATTATTTCTGTCCTGCTGGAAAACGAACCGGGCGCGTTATCACGCGTGGTGGGGCTGTTCTCCGCACGCGGCTACAACATTGAAACCTTGACGGTGGCTCCGACCGAAGACCATTCGCTGTCGCGCATGACCATCGTCTCCATTGGCTCGGACGACGTGATCGAACAGATCACGAAGCATCTGAACCGCCTGATCGAGGTGGTGAAAGTGGTCGACCTTACCGAGGGCGCCCACATCGAGCGCGAGCTGATGTTGATCAAGGTGAGGGCGGTCGGCAAGGAACGTGAGGAAATGAAGCGGATGTCGGATATTTTCCGCGGCCGCATCATCGACGTCACCGAAAAGACCTACACGATCGAACTGACGGGGGCGAGCGACAAGCTCGATGCCTTCATCGAAGGGCTCGACTCCACGGCGATTCTCGAAACGGTCCGCACGGGCAGTTCGGGCATCGGCCGCGGCGAACGCATTCTGAAGGTGTGACGCGCGAGCTTTTATACCGTCTCGATCCAGGCCGGGCCGTGCCTGTATGAACCCGGCCAGGCAACACAACATTCGCGGTATTTGAATTTCACTGAATCATCGAATCTAGCCAAGGAACCGACATGAAAGTTTTCTACGACAAGGACGCCGACCTCTCCCTCATCAAGGGCAAGCAAGTCACCATCATCGGCTACGGCTCGCAAGGCCATGCGCACGCACTGAACCTGAGCGAAAGCGGCGTGAAGGTGACGGTCGGCCTGCGCAAGGGCGGTGCATCGTGGAGCAAGGCTGAGAACGCCGGCCTGCAAGTCAAGGAAGTGGCGGAAGCCGTCAAGGGCGCGGACGTCGTCATGATGCTGCTGCCGGACGAGCAGATCGCCGAAGTCTATGCCAGGGAAGTGCACGCCAACATCAAGCAAGGCGCCGCGCTGGCTTTCGCGCACGGCTTCAACGTGCACTACGGCCAAGTGATTCCGCGTGCCGACCTCGACGTGATCATGATCGCGCCGAAGGCGCCGGGCCACACGGTTCGCGGCACCTACTCGCAAGGCGGCGGCGTGCCGCACCTGATCGCGGTTGCGCAAGACAAGTCGGGCGCGGCACGCGACATCGCTTTGTCGTATGCGGCAGCGAACGGCGGCGGCCGTGCCGGCATCATCGAAACGAACTTCCGCGAAGAAACGGAAACCGACCTGTTCGGCGAACAAGCCGTGCTGTGCGGCGGTACGGTCGACCTGATCAAGGCCGGCTTCGAAACGCTGGTGGAAGCCGGCTACGCGCCGGAAATGGCGTACTTCGAGTGCTTGCACGAGCTGAAGCTGATCGTCGACCTGATCTACGAAGGCGGCATCGCCAACATGAACTACTCGATCTCGAACAACGCTGAATACGGCGAGTACGTGACGGGTCCGCGTATCGTGACGGCTGAAACGAAGAAGGCGATGAAGGCCGTGCTGACCGACATTCAAACCGGCGAGTACGCAAAGAGCTTCATCCTCGAAAACAAGGCCGGCGCACCGACGCTGCAATCGCGCCGCCGTCTGACGGCGGAGCATCAGATCGAACAGGTCGGTTCGAAGCTGCGCGCGATGATGCCGTGGATCGCGAAGAACAAGCTGGTCGATCAGTCGAAGAACTAAGCTAGTCGCCGCTTTTGTCCGGCGCGGCGTACCGCCGCAAGCCGAACACATCAAAAAGCCGTCCAAGGGTGCTGAACCCTGGGCGGCTTTTGCTATCCTACGGTTTTACAAAAATACAGAAGCCACCCATGAATTACCCTCATCCGATCATCGCGCGAGAAGGCTGGCCGTTCATCGCCATCGCGGCTGTCGTCGCTTTACTGGTTCACGCGTTCGCGGGGTTCGGCATTGCGTGGCTCTTCTGGCTGATTCTGATCTTCGTCGTGCAGTTCTTCCGCGATCCGGCGCGTCCGATCCCCACCCAGGCGAATGCCGTGCTGTGCCCGGCCGACGGCCGCATCGTCGCCGTGGAAACCGCGCATGATCCGTATGCGAACCGCGAAGCGCTGAAGATCAGCGTGTTCATGAACGTTTTCAACGTTCACTCGCAACGCTCGCCGGTCGACGGCGCGATCTCCAAGGTCGAATATTTCCCCGGCGCGTATCTGAATGCCGCGGTGGATAAGGCGTCGGTCGAAAACGAGCGCAACGCGGTGGTGATCGAAATGGCCGGCGGCCAGACCGTCACGTCGGTGCAGATCGCCGGTTTGATCGCGCGGCGCATTCTTTGCTACGTAAGGGCAGGCGAGCCGCTCACGCGTGGTCAACGGTACGGATTTATCCGTTTCGGCTCGCGTGTCGACGTCTATCTGCCGGTGGGTAGCCGTCCGCGTGTGTCGATTGGCGAGAAGGTCTCGGCGTCGTCCACGATTCTCGCTGAACTATAAAGCGGCACCAAGGAGGTTTTCCGAATGGCCGCATTCAAACCGCGTCGCCCGCGCAGCAGTGGACCGCTGCCGCGTCCGTTTCGCCGTAACAAGCCGATCGTGGCGGAGTCGCCGGTGGTCGAAAGCCGGCGCGCGCAGCGTCAGCAGTTCCTGAGAAAGCGCGGCATTTATCTGCTGCCGAACGCCTTTACCACAGCGGCGCTCTTCTGCGGCTTCTTTGCCGTGGTGCAGGCAATGAACGTGCGCTTCGAAGTCGCGGCCATCGCGATCTTCGTGGCGATGGTGCTCGACGGCATGGACGGCCGCGTCGCCCGTATGACGCATACGCAAAGCGCGTTCGGCGAGCAGTTCGACAGCCTGTCGGACATGGTGTCGTTCGGCGTGGCGCCGGCGCTGGTGATGTACGAGTGGATCCTGAAGGATCTCGGCCGCTGGGGCTGGCTCGCGGCGTTCGTCTACTGTTCGGGGGCGGCGTTGCGTCTTGCGCGCTTCAATACGAATATCGGCGTGGTCGATAAG